>JBILLU010000269.1:0-4064 GCA_044375915.1 Phycisphaerales bacterium | reverse complement strand
CGCAACGTCGCGGGTGCCGGGGATCGGGGTAATTGCGGTCTCGATCTCCTTGGCGAGGGCGCGGAGGACATCAAGATCGTCGCCGAAGACGTTGATGGCGATGGCCGCGGGCGTGCCGGAGAGCACGTGGCTGAGCCTGTGCTCGATCGGCTGGCCGACCATGGTGGTGATGCCGGGGATGTTGGCGATGATGCGGTCGATGCCAGCGCGGACCGTGTTCTGATCGACGCCGGCCTTGAGCGTGACCTCGATCTCGGAGCTGCTGACGGGCTCGGCGTGTTCGTCGCGTTCGGCGCGGCCGGTGCGACGCGTAACGCTCTGGACGCCGTCGATCTGGGTGAACTGGGACTCGACGCCGCGGGCGAGACGATTGCTTTCCGCGAGTGATGTGCCGGGCGGAGCGAGCAGGAAGACGGTGAAGGTGCCTTCCTTGAACGCGGGCAGGAAGGACGTGCCGAAGGTGGACACAAGCAGCAGCGCGAGCGCCGTGAGGACTCCGGCGCCGGAGAGCACAAGACCGCGCCGACGGAGGCTCGCGAGCAGTGCGGGCCGGTAGAGTCCCTTGAGCTTGCGGACGAGCCATCCGTCGTGGTCGATGTGGGTACGGCCGTCCGACGCGGCGCGGCTGAACGGCCCCGCAAAGAGCCACTTGCACAGCGCCGGCGTGACGGTGAGGGCGACAAGCAGCGACGCCATGATGGAGACGATGTACGCGATGCCCAGCGGCTGAAAGAAGCGGCCCTCGAGGCCCTGCAGGAAGAGCAGCGGCACAAAGACCATGCAGATGATGACGGTCGCGAAGACGACCGACGATCGAATCTCGTTGCTGGCGGTGTAGATCACATCAACGAGCGGCTTGCGTTCCACCGCGGGAAGTGCGGCGTTCTCATGCAGCCGGCGGAGAACGTTCTCCACGTCGATGATCGCATCATCGACGAGTTCGCCGATGGCAACCGCGAGGCCGCCCAGGGTCATCACGTTGATCGAAAGGCCCCAGGCCCACAGCAGCAGCAGCGCGACCGCGAGCGAGAGCGGGAGGGCCGTGAGCGTGACGAGGGTGGCGCGGACGTTGAGCAGGAAGAGGATCAGAATGACAGCGACGATGACGCTGGCCTCGACGAGGACCCGGACGACGTTGTTGACGGAGCGCTCGATGAAGCGAGCGGCACGGAACGGATCGCGGTTGAGGATCATGCCCTTGGGCATGGTCTTCTCGACCTGATCGAGCACGGCGTCGATCTGCGTTGTGAGCTGCAGCGTGTTCGTGCCCGGTGATTTCTGCACGCTGATGACAACGGCGGGCAAGGCGCGGTCCGCGGCGGTGCCGCGCTTGGGGGCGGGGCCGAGCCGGACGTCCGCGACCTGGCCGATGCTGACGCCAGCGCCGTTGTGATAGCGCACAAGGGAGTTCTTGATGTCGTCCACGCCTGTCACGCGGGCGGACTGGCGAATCGGCAGTTCCTGGTTCTCCCAGTTGGGCAGGTATCCGGCGCTGGCGGTGGAGTGGGCGTTGCGCGCGGCTTCGACGACATCGGAAATGGTGAGGTCGTAGAGCGCGAGCTGGTCCTGATTGACGTTGATCTGGTACTGCGGCAGTTCGCCACCGATGGCCACGGCCTGGGCGACGCCGGGGACGGCGAGGAGCTTGTTGCGGAGGTCGAACTCGGCGAAGGATCGGAGTTCCAGCGGGCTGATCGAGGCGTCGGGGCTCGAGAGGGCGAGAAGCATGATCTCGCCTGTGATGCTCGTGATCGGTGTGATCTCCGCATGGGCGTCGGCGGGCAGGCTGTCTCGGACTGCGGCGAGGCGCTCGGAGACGAGCTGGCGGGCGCGGTAGATGTCCGTGCCCCAGTCGAACTCGACCCAGACGATGGAGAGGCTCGTGGCGGAGGCGCTGCGGACGCGGCGGGTGCCGGGCAGGCCGTTGACGCCGGTCTCGATGGGAAAGGTGACGTTGAGCTCGACCTCGTCGGCAGCGAGTCCCCCGGCTTCGGTCATGACGACGACGGTGGGGGCGTTCAGCTCGGGGAAGACATCCACCGGCATGTCGTTGACCTTCACGCCGGCGAAGACGAGCAGGAGGCCGGCGAGCAGAACGACAAGCGACGATTGCTTGAGCGAGAAGTCGATGAGGCGAGCCAGCATCAGTCGCTCCCTTCGTGGAAGGTGCCGTCGGAGTGGAAGTGACCACCCTTGGCGGCTGTGCCGCTGGTGGCGAGCATGAGCTGGTAGTTGCCGCCAAGGACGATCTCGTCGCCTTCCTTGACGCCGCTGTGGATGACAACCCAGCGACCATCCGAGAGCCCAAGGTCCGCATCGAGTCGGATGACCTTGTCGGGGTTCGCAGGATCGCGCCGGAAGATGACCGGCTTGGCTCCGTCGCGCACGACCGCGGAGAGTGGGAGGGCGAGTTCTTCGGCTGCGGCGCCAGCAAGCACGATCTCGAGATGAGCCGAAACACCGGCGCGTGCCCATGGCGTCAACGCCGTTGGCGTGACGAAGAGATCAACAGTGCGTTCGTCAGCGTCGGCAGCGAGTCCGAGCTGCAACGTGCCGGACATGGCGTCCTGAAGCGGGATGCTGCCGCCCTGCGGCGGGGCGACGCGGGCCGTGAGGCCATCGCGCAGGCGGCCGAGGTCGGACTGCAGGCCCCGGGCACGGAATCGGATCTGCTCGGGCTGGACGAGGGTGACGATGTGGGCGTTCTCTTCCGCGAGGCCGCCGGGGGTGATGTCGATGGATTCGACAACGCCGGGAGCGACGGCGCAGACGGTGAAACCGGTACCTTGGTCGAGGCCTTCGTGCGGGTCGGGGCAGTGTGTGCCGCGGACGAGAAGGTCGTGGCGCGACTTGAGCGCGCGAAGCTCGGCTTCGGCCTTCTTCTGCTGGGCCTGAAGCTCGGCGTCCTTCTCCATGACGTCGGCGAGTTCGGCCTGCGTGGCGTTGAGGGTGGCTCGGGCTTCGGTGAACTGGGCCGCGCTGCCGCCGCCCACAGCGCGGAGCTCGTCGAGCTGGCGGAGGCGATCTTGCCAGAGGTTCATCTTGTCGGCGAGGCTCTGCTCGTGGCGGCGGTGCGCATCACGGAGCGGCCCCATGGAATCGACGGTCGCTTGCACCGCGGCGATCTGTTCGTGCAGGTCACGCCAAGCGGACGAGTCAACGCGGTAGAGCGGCGTGCCAGGTTCGACTCGCTGGAACTGGGCCACGAGCAGCTCGACGCGCCCGGCGACGGGCGCGCGGTACTCACGGCGTGCGGTAGGCAGCAGTTCGAAGCGGCCCGGGATGCGGAGCGTCTGCGCGACGCTGCGGTACTCAACCTTGGCGAAGGTGATGCCGAGGTTCTGGCGAACGGCGGCGGGAATATCGATGCGGTTGGTCGGCGCGGGCGTGCTCTCGTGCTCCGCGTGACCGTCGGTCGCGTGCGAGTGGGGAGTGCGATCGCAGCCGACGAGGGTCGCGATCGTGGTCATCGTGGCGAGTGCGGCGGCGGAGAGAAGTTGGGAGCGGCTGATGATCATGGCGTGCCTTGTTTGTGATCGGCGGAAGCGTTGTTGTGTGTGTCGGCGGTGTGCGCCAGAGTTGCGGCGGCGGGGCCGAGCAGTTCCTCGAGGTCGATGTCGGCGAGGGATTCGTCGCGGACCGCGGCAACGAGTGCGAGCTTGGCCTCATGCTGGCGCTTGAGGCTCTCCAGCAGAACCAGCGTGTTCACCTCGCCGAGGCGGGCGACTTCGCGGGCGTCGGTGTACTGGGCGTCGACGAGGGGGACGATCTCGGTCTCGAGCGTGGTTCGGCGGCGTGCCGCGGCGGCGACGCGGCGGCGACGCGGACGCGGGCCGCACGAACGTCGCTCGTAACTCTCTCGAGCGTGGTCTCTGCGGCGGTGCGGGCGAGATCGCGGTTGGCCTGTGCTTCGGCGATGGCGCGGCGGTTGGCATTGAGGATGGGCAGCGGCAGGGACAAGCCGAGCAGGATCTGGTCTTGCCCGTCCTCCCGGCCGTAGCCGGGCGCGAGGTGGAGATCCGGGTATTGCTTGCGGATCTCAAGCGCAAGGGCTGTCTCGGCGG
>JBILLU010000268.1:0-4065 GCA_044375915.1 Phycisphaerales bacterium | reverse complement strand
AGGTGCTTCTTCACCGCCGCACCGATGTCTTTGTCATCCACTTCGGTGATTGCCTGCAGCAGCACCTTGTAGTCGTCGCGCCCGCCGGGCGACACCATCGGGTTGTCCGACAGCAGCCGCAGGAGACGCTCTGCCGGGTCCTTCGCATCCGTAAGGTGCTTTTCCCACGTCGAGATCGTGCGTTCCGCCGAGCGCTCGATGAGGGCCACGAACAAGTCGCGCTTGCTCGCGAAGTGCCGGTAGATGATGGGCTCGGTCACGCCCGCGGCCTTGGCCACCTCCGCCGTAGTTGCCCGCGCGTAGCCCACCTTGGAGAACAAGTCCCCGGCGTGATCGAGCAGCTGCAAGCGACGTTGTTGAGCAGGAAGGCGACTCATACCCGAAAGTCCATCTCCTCTTCGCGTGCGAACGCGGACGGCTCCCCTTTGGCCCGCGCCAGTGCCTTATCGGTCGTCTTGGCTTGATAGGTTAGTAAGGAATCACAACGCCCGGCAAGATCGCGGCACCCATCCCGAGCCGCGGGATTAGTCCAGGGGCACCGGGTCGTACCCGCCCTTGGCGAACGGGTGACACCGGGCGAGTCGCTTGAGGGTGAGCCACGCGCCCTTGAGCCCGCCGTGGCGCTGCAGGGCTTCGACCGAGTAGTGCGAGCAGGTGGGCCAGTAGCGGCATTGGCCGCCGAGGAAGGGGGAGAGCGTCCACTGATACAGCCGCACGCCCATGAGGAGTGGAATGGCGATCACGCGGCTGACAATCCCCGGTGCTGGCACGCCGGATTGTTGGAACTCGCTCGCTCCGATCGCACCAGTAGGACCGGCTTCCAGCCGGTCGACCCACGCTCCCGTTGCGCATCAGGCCGGCCGTCGGCAGGTCTTCCCATGAGGGACGCCCAAAGACCGGCCAGAGGCCGGTCCTACTGGTGGACGGGTCGCACCTCAACAATGTCGCGTGACCCTGACCTTTCGTCCCAAGCACCGCCTCACTCACAAGCGCGAGTTCGACGCTGTGCACGCCGCGAAGATGCGGACGCCGGTCGGGCCGCTGGTGGTGTATTCGCGGCGCAACGGCCTGCCTCACCCGCGGCTGGGGCTGTCGATCGCGCGGGCATTTGGTTCGGCCCCGGAGCGCAATCGATTGAAACGCTGCGTGCGGGAGGCGTTTCGGCTGATGCAGCAGGAGATACCGCCCGCGGCGTCGGATCGCGGCTCGTTCGATCTGGTGATCACGGCGCGGCGGCACGATCCGACGCTGGAGAACTGCCGCGAGCGGTTGGCGGAGGCAGTGCGGCGGCTGGATGAGGCGTGGCGGAAGCGCGAAGCGAAGGAAGCCGCGGGCACGTGAGCGTCGGAGAGTTGCCAAAAAACGAAACGACCCCGAAAGGCCGGGCGTGAGCCGCGGACGGATCGAGGTCGTGATTGGGCGTGAACGCAGCAGACCGAGCGTCGCGACTACTTGTCGGCGACGTTCAGGCTGCGACCGACGCGGCGCTTGCGGTTCATCATCTTGCGGCCGTGGGCCGACTTCATCCGGGCGCGGAAACCGATGGCCCGCTTGCGCTTGATGCGGCTCGTGCGATGGGGGTAATGCATGGCTGTTCCTTGGTCGTTCTGAAAATCTACGAGCCGCACGGCCCGAGAAGGGTGCACTGGGTCCCGTCCGACCGCTCGGAAACGGGCCAAAACAATAGCCCCGTCCCCGGCCGAAGGCTACCGGCCGTAAGTCATTGTCCGACAACCTGCTGGGAGCGGAATCCCAGCGGCAGGTGCGGAAACGGGCTTGGCGCGGGCGGTGCGGTTTTGTAAGATATGTCGGGCCCCGCCAAAGGGGTCGCTGGTCGTGAGTCGCCCGGGCTGTGAGGAGCCCGGGCGGTTCGGGAGCGACCGGCTCGCAGGCCGTCGTCACGGGCGTTGTTCGCTCGGTGTGGACGACCGTCGAGCCATCGCTGCCAACCGATTGGGGGGAGTGGAAGGGCACGCCGCGGAAGCGGCGGGCCGGCGCGCAGGCGCGAGGCGGCAAGCGATGGATGAGACAGCAAGGGTGTTGTTGGAATCTCGGATCGGGCATCGCTTCACCGATGCGGCGTTGCTCCGCCGCGCGATGATGCACGCCTCGCTGGTCGAGGCTCGGGCGGAAAGCAACGAGCGGATGGAGTTCCTGGGCGACGCGGTGTTGGGTCTGGTGGTCTGCGAGCGGATCTACAACCAACACCCGACGATGCTCGAGGGCGAGATGACCAAGATCAAGTCGATGGTCGTCAGCCGCCAGAGTTGCGCCGAGATCGCCAAGGAACTGGGCCTGCCCAAGCACCTGAAGCTCGGCAAGGGCATGCAGGGCACGGACCAGCCGTCGTCGCTGGCAGCAGCGGCGTTCGAGGCGATCATCGCGGCGGTGTACCAGGACGCGGGTTTCGACGCGGCGCGGGCGATGCTGATCCCGCTGGTGGACCCGCTCATCCAGCGTGCCGCAAGCAGCAGCCACCAGCAGAACTTCAAGAGCTTCCTGCAGCAGCACGCCCAGTCGCTGGGGTTGGGGCTGCCGGGTTATCCCGTGCTCGACGAGAAGGGACCGGACCACAGCAAGTGCTTCAAGGTCTGCGTCGAGATGGGAGGCAAGCGTTATCCGGAAGCATGGGGCCAGAGCAAGAAGAAAGCCGAGCAGCTGGCGGCCTTGGCGGCACTGGTGGATCTGGGGGCCATGACCAAGGACGCGGCGGACGAAGCCGCGAAACAGGCGGGATTGGTGAACGGGATCGAAGCCGGAATCAAGTGAGCGGCGAAGTGACGACCGGCCAGGGGCCAGTCCCACTGGTGTGGTTCTGCTCCCCCACCCCCTCACCCCCCTGCTCCCCAACTCCCCTTCTCTACACTCCCACCATGACCACCGTGAGTTCAACCCGGTCTTCTGAGACCGCCGTCAAGGCCCGGATCAGCGAAGTCCCGAGCCCCGAGGGCCGCTTCGGCTCGTTCGGCGGGCAGTACGTTCCCGAGACATTGATGGCGGCCCTGCGCCAACTCGAAGACGTGTACGAGTCGGTGCGCCAGGACCGGGCGTTCTGGGATGAAATGCGCGGGCTCTTCGCCACATTGGTCGGCCGCCCCACGCCTCTGTACAAGGCCGAGCGGCTCAGCGCGTACGCCACGGAACTCGCCAGCAAGAGCGGCCAGCGCGGGAACGGGGCCACGATCTGGCTGAAGCGCGAGGACCTGGCCCACACAGGTGCGCACAAGATCAACAACACGCTGGGGCAGGGGCTGCTGACCAAGCGGATGGGCAAGCCGCGGATCATCGCGGAGACCGGTGCCGGACAGCACGGCGTCGCCTCGGCGACGGCGGCGGCGCATCTGGGTCTGAAGTGCGACGTCTACATGGGCAGCGAGGATGTGCGGCGTCAACGGCTCAATGTCATCCGCATGAAGATCCTCGGCGCTCGTGTGATCGAGGTCGACTCGGGCTCGCGCACGCTCAAGGACGCGACCAACGAGGCGATGCGGGACTGGATGGGCTCGGTCGAGAACACGCACTACATCATCGGGTCGGTGGTGGGCCCGCACCCGTTCCCGATGATCGTCCGCGATTTCCAGTCCATCATCGGCACCGAGTGCAAGGCCCAGTGCCTGCGCTATATCGGTCGCCTGCCCGATGCGGTGGTGGCGTGCGTCGGCGGCGGGTCGAACGCCGCGGGGATTTTCTACCCGTTCATTGATGACGAGAAGGTGAAACTGATCGGCGTCGAGGCGGGCGGGCGCTCAAACAACCAGGGCGATCACGCGGCACCGCTCTCGTTCGGCACGCCGGGCGTGCTGCACGGGTCGCTGAGTTATGTGCTCCAGAACGGCGACGGGCAGACGGCCAACGTGCACTCGTGCTCGGCGGGCCTCGACTATCCGGGCGTCGGACCGGAGCACTCGTACTGGAAGGACAACGGGCGGGTGACGTACACCGCCGCCACGGACGAGCAGGCGCTGGACGCGTTCACGATGCTCGCGAACACCGAAGGGATCATCCCCGCGCTCGAGACCGCGCACGCGATCGCCGAGGGCGTGCGGCTGGCCTCCACGATGAAGA
>JBILLU010000064.1:0-16164 GCA_044375915.1 Phycisphaerales bacterium | reverse complement strand
GGCTGGGTCGGGGCGGGTTGCGCGGGCTGATCGGCGGGCTTGGTCTCGGTGGGGGCCGGAGTGCTCGGGGCCGCGTCGGTCGGGGCGGTCGCGGGAGTGGTGGCGGGCGCGGTTTCCGGCGCGACGACTTCGGTGACTTCGGGGCGTGGGGGCGGCGGGGTGGTGGCGTAGTTGAGGATGATGCCGAAGAAGACGAAGGCGGCGAAGACGGAGATGGTGAAGAGGGTGAGAGCGTCGCCGGTCTTGGTGCCGAGGGCGGTCTGACCGGAGCCGGCGGAGGAGCCGCCGAAGGCCGCGGCGAGGCCGCCGCCCTGGGGCCGCTGGATGAGGATGGCGAGGACCATGAGGACGCTGACGCCAATGAAGAGGACCATCAGCAGGGCGGTGGCCCAGGGGTTGTCGGCGAACCAGGTGACGATGTTGACAAGGAACTGAGGCATGAAGGCTCCCGAACAGGCCCCTTGGAAAAAGGGCTGAGATGATAGGTGGGGAGGGGCGTGGGAAGGTGGGAGTGCGGAGGCCCGAAGCGGACGGGATCGCCGTGTCCGATTCGCCTGCCATGCCTCGGGAAAGAGCGAGAAGGACGTGTTGATGCACCGCGTGCCGGGGAAGTCGGTACGCTGATGGCTCGCGTTTGTTGGCGAGCTGGGGTGGGGGCACGCCGCGGTCTGTGGCGTGGCTTGATGGAGATCGGTCCTTCTTCTTTGTCCCCCACCCCCACTGCCCGCTTTCGCGGGCGCTTTGGAGCGTTGCCTTGAAGAACTGCATGCGTGGCGTTGTGTGTCTGTCGGCGGCCGGGTTGATTGTCCTGATGGCGGGGTGCGCGACGGGTGGCGCGAGCGGCCCGACGACGAACACCGCGGTGAAGAGCGACAAGGGCGGGATCGAACTGCGGGATGCGGGCGTGGTGGTGCATCTCAAGAGCGAGAAGGACTGGGTGGCGGTGATCGACGGGAAGGAAGCCCCGGTGCCGGCGATCGAGATGGGGGATGCGGCGACGGTGCAGCGGATTGTGGAAGAGGGTGCGCTGCGGTCGCAGGTGATGGAGACGCTGCGGGAGTTGACCGTGGAGCGCGGGCCGCGGCTGACGGGGTCGTCGAACTTGAAGCGGGCGCAGGACTGGGCGGCGACGCAGTACAAGGCGTGGGGGCTGACGAACGTGCATCTGGAGCAGTGGGGAACGGTGGGACTCGGGTTTGATCGCGGGCCGAGCAAGGGGCTGGTGTATGTCGCGGAGAAGCCGCGGCGTGAGGCGCGAGGCGGTGAGAGGCCCGGTGAGTTGGAAGCGGAAGCCAAGGCGCAGGAGGCGGCGCCGCTGAAGTGGACCAAGACGCGGGACATGCAGCTGAGCGCGTTGTCGTGGTCGATCGGGACCAACGGGGCGGTGCGGGGTCCGATCGTGCGCGAGCCCAAGACCGATGAGGAGTACGCGCAGGTGAAGGACAGCCTGAAGGGCGCATGGGTGCTGCTGAAGGCGCCGGCGCCGGTGGGGCAGCGCGGGATCCGGAGCTTGATCTCGGCGCGGTACGAACTGAGGAAGGAAGCGCGGAAGAAGGTGGCGGAGGGCAAGGCGCTGAGCGAGCTGTCGATCGAAGAGCGGCTGGCGTTCGAGCCGATCGCGGGGTATGTGTCGTCGAGCCGTGATGAGCGGGTGTGGACCGGTGCTGTTGCCGGCTGGCGGGACCTGACGATCGACCAGCGGGACAGCTTTGATGATGACCAGCCGCACGTGCAGGTGCGGCTGAGCGATTACGACTACATCAACTCGCGGCTTGCGGACGGGGAGAACGTGGAGCTTGAGTTTGAGCTGAACCACAACTTCCGGGCCGGTCCGGTGCCGGAGTACAACGTGATCGCGGAGATCAAGGGGAGCAAGTACCCCGACGAGGTGATCATCATGTCGGGCCACCTGGATAGCTGGGACGGCCCGGGATCGCAGGGCGCGACGGACAACGGGACGGGCAGCGCGGTGACGATGGAGGCGGCGCGGATCCTGAAGGCCGCGGGAGCGCGGCCGCTGCGGACGATCCGGTTTGTCCTGTGGTCGGGTGAGGAGCAGGGCTTGCTGGGCGCCAAGGGCTATGTGGAGACGCACAAGAGCGAGCTGGACAAGCACAACGTGACGTTTGTCGACGACGGCGGCACGGGGTATCAGGCGGGCCTGCAGGCTCCGGCGACCATGGTGGACATGCTTGCCGCGGCGACAGCCCCGGTGAACAACGTGTTCTGGAGCATCAAGGATCAGAAGTTCCTGAACGTCGACATCAAGAACAGCGGCGATTCGCTGAAGAGCCACGGCGGATCGGACCACGCGGCGTTCAACGCCGTGGGCGTGCCCGGGTTCTTCTGGGAAGAAGGCGGGCGCGCGGATTATGGCTACGGCTGGCACACGCAGAACGACAAGATCGATCTGGCGATCCCGGAGTATCTGATGCAGTCGGCGACGAATGCGGCGGTGGCAGTGTACCGGCTGGGCTGCGCGCCGTCGATGCTGCCGCGGGCGGAGAAGACGGATTCGAGCGGACGGCCGAACATGATGCCGCAGCGTCCGAGCGGGTCGTGACCGAGTGGCAGATGGCAAATGGCCTGAGGCGTTGAGAGAACGCGGAGAGGCGGAGGTTGCGGAGTGTCGCGGAGGGGATGCGGGGTTGAAGACACTTTGAACTGTGCGTTCTTGCAGGCGTCGCCCTTTGCGACGCCTGTTTTCTTTCGGTTGTGCACGCGATTGCTTGGATCGAACACCATCATCTGCTCTCCCTCCGCGGAACTCCGCATGCTCCGTTTCTCCGCGTTCTCTTGTTGAGCGTCGAACGCGCGGAGGCGGTGGATCGGATACGCTCCACCCGTGAGCCGCTTGTCGACACCTATCGCGGATGGGACGGGGCTGATCGCGCGGGATCCGTGGCTCGAGCCGCACCGCGCGGTGCTGCGAAGGCGGCACGCGCTGTACGTCGGGGTGAAGCAGACGCTGCTGGCGGCATCGGCGCAGCACGGGGCGAGCTCTTCGCTGCGCGACTTTGCCAATGGGCATGCGTACTTCGGGTTTACGCGGGGGAAGGACGCGGGCGGTCGCAACGGCGTCTGGTACCGAGAGTGGGCCCCAGGGGCGACGCGCCTCGCGCTGGTGGGCGAGTTCAACTTTTGGGACAAGCACGCTCATGTGATGACCCGCGATGACTTCGGGGTGTGGAGCGTCTTTGTTCCCGACGATGGGCCGTCGAAACTCGAGCACGACGCGAAGGTGAAGGTGCACGTCGTGCATCCCGGCGGTGCGACCGATCGGATTCCGGCGTACATCCGGCGTGTGACCTTCGACAAGGACGGAAGTAACGCGACCGGGCGGGTGTGGCTGCCTCCCGAATACAAATGGAAACACGAGCGGCCGGTTGCGCGGGGCTCGGTCGCCTTGACGAGCCCCGAGCGTGAGCGAGGGGCTTCCCTGGCGAAGACAAGTCACAGCGACCCGCTCGCGGACGCTCGGGGCTCGTCAAGCCAGGCGCCGCGGATTTACGAGGCGCACACGGGGATGGCGCTCGAGGAAGAACGCGTCGGCACGTACGACGAGTTTCGGGAGTTGATCCTGCCGCGGATTGCGAAGGCGGGGTACAACGCGGTGCAGTTGATGGCGGTGCAGGAGCACCCGTACTACGGCTCGTTCGGCTACCACGTCAGCAACTTCTTTGCGGTGTCGTCGCGGTTCGGGACGCCCGATGACTTCAAGCGGCTGGTTGATGCGGCCCACGGGCTGGGGCTCGGCGTGTATCTCGATTTGGTACACAGCCACAGCGTGAAGAACACGGTCGAGGGGTTGAACGGCTTCGACGGCACGTCGTTCCAGTACTTCCACGCCGGGCCGCGGGGCGAGCACCCCGCGTGGGACTCGTTGCTGTTTGATTACAGCAAGTGGGAGGTGCTGCGGTTCCTGCTCAGCAACGTGCGTTACTGGCTCGAGGAATACAAGATCGACGGCTTCCGCTTCGACGGCGTGACGAGCATGTTGTATCTCGACCACGGCCTGGGCAAGGCATTCTCGACATACGACGATTACTTCGGGATCAACGTCGACGAGGACGCGGTGACGTATCTGAAGCTCGCCAACGAGGTGGCGCACGAGACCGCGAAGGAGATGAACGCCTCGTGCGTCACCATCGCCGAGGACATGTCGGGCATGCCCGGCACGGCACGCCCGATCGGCGAGGGCGGGCTGGGCTTTGACTACCGGCTCGCGATGGGCATCCCCGATTTCTGGATCAAGGTGCTGAAGGAACGCCGCGATGAGGAGTGGAGCATGGGCGAACTGGCCCACACGCTCACCAACCGGCGCTCGCACGAGGGGCACATCGCGTACGCGGAGAGCCACGATCAGGCGCTGGTGGGCGACAAGACGCTGGCGTTCTGGCTCATGGACGCGGCGATGTACTCGCACATGAGCAAGACCACGCCCAGCCTCGTGGTCGATCGCGGGATCGCGCTGCACAAGCTGATCCGGTTGCTGACGTTCTTCCTCGGCGGCGAGGGCTGGCTGAACTTCATGGGCAACGAGTTCGGGCATCCGGAGTGGATCGATTTCCCTCGGGCGGGAAACCACTACTCGTTCAAGCACTGCCGTCGACAGTGGTCGCTGGCGGATGACCCATTGCTGCGGTACGAGCAGATGGGGGCATTTGATCGGGCTCTCATGAAGCTGGACGAGGAGCACGGCGTGCTGGCGGCGGCGCCGGCGCGGATCATGCAAGCCGACGAACTGGGCAAGTGCCTGGTGTTTGAGCGGGCGAACCTGGTGGTGGCGGTGAACCTGCACACAACGCACTCGCGGACGGATTGGCGGATCGGTGTGCCGCCGCCGGAGCGCGTGCCGGGCGAGGCGTTGACGACGCTCTTGAACACCGACGACAAAGCCTTCGGCGGGCAGGGCTTGATCCAGGGCTCGCCGCGCTATCCGCGCACAACGACGGCGTGGGACGAGTTTGCCCACAGCGTGCAGGTGTATGTGCCGTCGCGGAGTGGGCAGGTGGTGGGGAAGACTCCAAGGCAGTAAAGCTCAAAGCGATAAAGCTCAAAGCAGCACATAAAGGCAGCTCCGTCGCGATCGATGGCGGATGCCTTGATTTGAGCTTTGGTGATTTATCGCTTTGAGCTTTACTTGAACACCATCCCCGGCTCCACCGTCGTTACCTTTCGCAGGGCGAACAGGCTGGCGGCCATGGTGAACCCGAGGACCAGGACGGCGGTGCCGGCGGCGACCTCGGCGTGGAGGATGAAGCCGCGGAGCTTGGGGATGTCGCCAGTGGCGCCGAAGAAGAACGCGGTAGCGCCGAGGCCGACGCCCATGCCAAGCACGCCGACGAGGCCGGCCTGGAGCAGCACCATGCGCGAGAGCAGGCGGTCGCTGGCGCCGATGGCTTTGAGCGAGGCGAAGTTCTTGAGGTTGTCGGAGACAAAGAGGTAGAGCGTCTGGCCGCTGATGACGGCGCCGACGACGATGGCGGTGATGATGGTGATGCCGAAGTTCACCGGGATGCCGGTGTTGCCGACGTAGAACCAGATGGTCTCCCACGCGAAGGCGCGGCTGGTGCGGGCCTTGAGGCCAGTGGCACGCTCGATCGCGGCGCAGGCTTGCTCGACGCTCACGCCGGGGCGCTGGTGGGCGAGGACGAAGGACATCGTGTTGCGCTCGCGGCCGACGAATGTGAGAGCGAGCGAGTAACGGGTGTAGATCACCGGAAAGGTCGCGAACGGCGGGCTGGGCTTGCAGACGCCCACGACGCGAGCCCGGCGGTCGTTGATCTCGACGGTCTGGCCTAGGGCGTCGGCGATGGCGACGCCGGGAAAGAGCGAGGCGAAACCCTGATCGTCCACGACGATCGTGTCGGGCTCGCGGAGTGAATCCCACGAGCCGATGAAGAGCTCGCGGGGCACACCGATCAGCGTTGCGTCGTCGATCCCGATCAAGATCGCCTGGCGGAAGTCACCCTTCGCGCTCGTGGTCTTGCCGAAGCCCTTGAAGAAGCGCACGGCCCACGCGATCTCGGGCAGCGTGCGCACGCGCCCGACGTCGGAGTCCGACAGCGACTTGATCTCGTCCACGTAGCGCACGCCCGGATCCATCACCCAGATCGACGCCTCGCGCACGTCGCGGATCTGGCTCGTGGTGCGGTCCATCAGGCCGGTGAAGATCGAGACCTGCTGGGCGATGAGGAAGGTGGACGAAGCGATGGCGAAGATGAGGCCGATGTACTTGGCCTTGTCGCCGACGAGCATCTTCAGGGCGATCCGATACATGGGGGCGTCCTTTGTGTGTATATGCAAGTAGCGGAAGGGGAGGAGAGGGAAGGGGAGCAGGGGAGCAGGGGAGCAGGGAGAGGAGTTTCAGAGCTGCGGGCTTCAGCCCGCGCGGTGAGGTTGGGCGGTCACGCGACGGCCGCTGCCTTGTCGAGCAGCGTCCGCAGCGTCTTCCATTCGGACTCCGTGAACACCGCGCGGAGTTTGGACTGCGCCTTCTCCCAGTGTGGAATCGCCGCGCGCACGCGGCGTCGCCCCTCGGGGGTGATCGACCACAGGCGTTCGCGTTTGTCTTCGCCGACCTCGGAGGTCAAGAGGCCGTCGCGTTCGAGGGGGCGGAGCGTGCGTGACAGCGTGGCGGCGTCGGCGTGCATGATCTCGGCGACATCGTTCTGCCGCAGCGGCCCGGCGGCGTCGAGGATGCGGAGAAGCGTGTACTGCGTGCCGCGGATGCCGGAGCGACTGATGCGGTCGTCGTAGAGACGCGACACGGCCCGCGTGGTGCTGCGGAGGGCCGCACACATGCACGGAATGCCGCGGGCGGCGTGCTCGAGGGGTGACACTTGCATATGCAAGTATAGGATGCCATCGACAGGGGCGGGATGCACGAATGCTGCCGCCGCGCCTCCCCGCCCCGCGAAGCGGGGAGGGGTGATGCGGGTCTGGATGTCCGTGCGTTCAGGTACCCGCAATCCCCTCACCTGCTTCGCCTGCGGCGAAGCGGTCCTCTCCCCGCAAGCGGGGAGAGGAGGCGCGGGCGTTACGGCTTCGAAGCCGCGGCGTCCTTGAGCTTGCGGAGCTCGTCGAACGCCTGCAGCGGCGAGAGGTTCTCGATCTTGAGTTCGCGGAGCGCATCGACCGCGGGGTGCTGGACGAACTCCGTGAACAATCCCATTTGGCCGCCGGGTTGCTCCACGCGCGTCGTGGGGACGCGGGGCTTCTTCTTGCTGCCTTCTGAGTCCCCGCTGGCCGCGGCCCCGGGCACAGGCTCCACCACCGCGCCCGTCGCCGGCCCATGGTGCACCGCCAGGCTCGCCAGCACTTCGCGTGCACGCCCGATCACGCCCTGCGGCAGTCCCGCCAGCCGTGCGACGTGAATGCCGTAGGACTGATCGGTCTTGCCGGGCAGAATCCGGTGCAGGAAGATGATCTGCGTCTCGCTCGCGGCGCCTTCTTCCGCGTGCGCATCCAGCGGCCATTCTCGCACCGCGACGTGCAGGTTCTTGATGCGGCCTGCCAGCGGGTCGTGCGGGTCGGTCTCGCCGCGGTCGGCGAGATCGGTGAGTTCGTGATAGTGCGTCGCGAACAGCGTGCGGCAACCCACCGCCGCGAGATGCTCGGTGATCGCCCACGCCAGCGACAACCCGTCGAGCGTCGACGTACCCCGCCCGATCTCGTCGAGGATCACCAGCGACCGCGGCGAAGCGTGGTGCAGGATGTTCGCCGTCTCGGTCATTTCCACCATGAACGTCGATTGCCCGGCGTGCAGCGCATCATCGGCCCCGATGCGGGTGAAGATGCGATCGGTAAGCCCGATGGTGGCCCGTGCCGCGGGAACGAAGGAGCCCGCGTGCGCCAGCAGCGTGATGAGCGCGACCTGGCGAATGAACGTGGACTTGCCAGCCATGTTGGGGCCGGTGATGAGGGAGAGGGAAGGGGAGCAGGGGAGGAGGGGAGCAGGGGAGGAGGGACTTGAATGTGTTCCCTGCTCCGCTGCACCCCTGCTCCCCTCCTCCCCTCCCACCTCCACGTCATTGGGCACAAAGTCCCGTCCCAGCGTCCGCTCCAGCACCGGATGCCGCCCGTCGTGGATCGTGAGCACGTTGGAGTCGGTCATCTCGGGGCGCACCCAGCCGGCCCGGGCGGCGTGCTCGGCGAAGCCCAGGAGCACATCAAGCTCGCCGAGCGCGTCGGCGATGGTGGCGACGTCGGTCAATCGTGAGGCGATGCTGGCGCTGAGTTCTTCGAAGATCTCTCGCTCGCGCGACAATGCCCGCGACTCGGCGGTGCTCACCTTGCGCTCAAACTCGTGCAACTCGGGCGTGATGTAGCGTTCCGCGTTCTTGAGCGTCTGCTTCCGCGTGAACGCGGCCGGCGCCGAGCGAGCCTGAGCCGCGGTCAGTTCGATGTAGTAGCCGAAGATCTTGTTGTACCCGACCTTCAAGCCCGGCAGGCTGTGCTCCTTGAGCAAGCGCTCCTGATACTCGACCAACCAGTGCCCGGCGTCGGTCTGCAGGCGGCGGGCCTCATCGAGTTCTTTGTCGATGCCGTCTTTGATCAGCCCGCCCTCGCGCAGGTGCGGCGGGGGCTCTTCCACACACGCATCGAGAATGTGCGTCGCCACCGGCCTGAGTTCGCTCGCGGGCGTCGCGAGCCGCGTGTGCAGGGGCTTGAGCGAGGCGACGCCGTCGAGCAGGGCGGCGATGGACGGTGCGCGGGCCAGGCCGCGGGCGATGGCGACGAGATCTCGGGGCGTCGCACGCCCCAGCGCAATGCGCCCGGCGATGCGGGCCGCGTCGGGCACGTCGGCGAGCAGATCGCGCAGCTCGCCAGCGAGGCGACGGTCTTCCTTGAGCGCCGCCACCGCGGCGTGGCGCGACTCGATCACCGCCAGCGACCGCGACGGGCGGCAGAGCCACTCTCGAAGCAGCCGCTTGCCCATCGCCGTCTTGCACACCCCCCCCCCACTCCCCCCACTCCCGCTCCCCGCAGGCCCGGTGAGAAACACGCCCAGCAACGACCCTTCCAACCCCGCGTCCATCGCGCCCGGGGCGGCACGGATCACCCGCTCGACCTCGAGCGCCCGCAGGCTCACCGCGTCGATTGTCATCCAGTCGCCCGGATGCTCCCGCGTCGGCGGACGCAAGTGCGCGAGCGTGGACTTGGGGATGATGCCGTTGGCCACGCCGACCTGCGCCTCGGCATCCCCCGCGGCGGCGGTCTGTGTTTCCGCAAGATAGCGAACGATCGCGCCCGCGGCGGGGATCGCCGCGTCGTCGTCGCGCACGCCAAAGCCCGCCAGCGACTTGACCTTGAAGTGCTCGACCAGAGCCTCGCGGGCTTCCTGGGTGCGGAACTGCCACGCCGCACGGGGCGTGCCGCTGATGCCCAGGGCATCGAGACACCGCTTCACCCGCGGCGGCACGCTGTTGTCGGCGGGTGCCGCGTACAGCAACTCACGTACGCTGCGGCGCATGAGTTCGTCGATGATCGATTGCCCGTGATTGACGCCGCTCGCCGACGCGAGCGTGAATTGTCCTGTCGAGGCATCCACCACCGCGATCTCCGCGGGCGAGTCTTCGCCGCTGCCGGTGAAGAGGATGGCCGCGAGCTTGATCGGCGTGGCGTCTTCGAGCAGCGTGCCATCGACGAGCGTGCCGGGCGTCAGCACCCGCGTCACCGCGCGAGCGACAAGACCCTTCGCGCTCTCCGCGGGCTCGATCTGCTCGCACACCGCGACGCGGAAGGACTTATCGATGAGCTTCTTGAGGTAGGTTTCGAGCTGATGGTGCGGCACGCCGCACATCGGGACGCCCGCGGTTCGCTGCGTCAGCGTGAGCCCGATGGCCTTGCTGACCAGCAACGCGTCGTCGTCGAACATCTCGTAGAAGTCGCCGATGCGAAAGAAGAGGACACAGCCCGGATGCCGCTTTTTGAAGCGGTAGTACTGCTGCATCGCGGGAGTTTCGCGGGGGTCTGCCATGGGATAGGAGCGGCCTCTCTCGTGGGGGAGAGGATATGCGAAAACACCCCCAGAGCGGGAATCGCCCGTCCGATCATCGCGCCGGCCGCACGCTGTCCAAACGAGCCCCGAGCGTGAGCGAGCCGGTCCTTTCCGCCCGGTGCCGCACCGGGTCGGCCGCCGTCGGCGTGCTTCGTCCGCGGGGCCGCATGCGCACGCACGATTCAGGGCATGGTGCGGAGCATCTCCACGACGCAGGGGCGGAATCCCTCGGCGGCAAAGAGCTTTCGGGCGGCGTCGTTGAACGCTCCGGTGTGCAGCCGAAGCTGCCGGACGCCGAGCTCCCCCAACCGCCGCACCGTCTCACGGACCAGTTCACGCGCCAGCCCGCGGCCTCTGTGCTCCGGCTCGACCCAGATGTCGTGGATCCAGCCGCACTCGGGGACCCAGAAGATCGGCACCTCGGGCTCGATGGTGCTGACGACGTAGCCGACCGGGCGCTGCGTGGCACCGAGCGCGACGAGGAAGACACTGCGCGGATCCGTGGCCCTTTCCGGCAGCCAGCGGGCGTAACGGTCGATCACGTCGTCGACGACGCGGAAGCGTTCCGGATCATGACGCTGGTGCAGGTCGCAGATAGCGCGAACCATCGGCAGCACGAAGGGAACATCGTCGATCGTGGCGGGGCGACTGGGCATGATCGCTTGGATGCTCGCGGCTGCGGTCCGATCCGCTATTTCGGACCTTCGCCTCGCCAGATGTGCGGCGGAAGAATCAACCATGAACGCACTGAAGCGATTGGTCGATTCGAATGGGTTCAGCGGGCTTGTCTTCGGCGTGATCGTGCTGAACGGCGTGCTCGTCGGGTGGCAGACCTACGACAACGCGCCGTGGATTGCGCTCCTGCTCAGCGTGTGCCTGTGGATCTTCGTCGCCGAATTGGTCATCAAGCTCACCGCCGCGGCGGGCACGGGGACGCTGCGGGAGTTCTTCCGCGACGGCTGGAACCTCTTCGACATCGCCGTCGTGGCGGGGAGCTTCCTGCCCGACGCAGGGCCGCTGGCGGCGATCGCGCGAGTCATCCGCGTACTGCGGGTCTTCCGGCTGGTGCGCAGCATCCCGGAACTGCGGCTCATTGTCACCGTGCTGCTCCGCAGCGTCGTGAGCATGAAGTACATCACGCTGCTGGCGTTCATCATCCTCTACATCTACGGCGTGATCGGGGTGAAGCTGTTCGGGCCGCATTTGCCCGAGTACGCCAGCCTGCACGAGGCGTTCTTCACGCTCTTCCGCGTGCTGACGGGCGATAACTGGACGGATCTGCGGTACGCCGCCAAGGACCAGTCGTGGCAGTGGAAGGCCACGGCGTACCACGTCTCGTGGATCATCGTGAGCACGTTCCTGCTCATCAACCTCATCGTCGGTGCGGTGCTGAACAACTACCAGGAGGTGCAGGAGGCAGAACGCAACCGGCTGTCGAAACTCGACACCAGCGAGGCGCGGTTGAAGGAGCTGGTGACGGAGATGCAGGCGATTCTGAAGGAACGCGGGCGCGGGTGAGGCTACTTCGGCGGCGACTCTTTCTTGTCGCTGGGTACCTGCTGATCGGGCTTTTCGACTGGCTTTTCGGCTGGCTTTTCGCTGGGCCCCTGGACGGCCTTCGCTCCGTCGGGGTCGAGTGCGACGACGAGGGCGCGGACCTTCGACGCAACCCAGAAGACCGCGAGCCCGAGCAGCAGGATGATGGCGATGACGACGACGAGCTCGATGAGGGAGAGGCCGCGGCGATGGAATGATCTCATGAGAAGTTTCACATCCGTTGAATTCGATTCGCCGCGTATCCCTTGGTAACAGCCGCGGAAACGAAACCTCAGGACGGGCGGCGCAGCGGGTGATTATTCCGTAACCGGTCAGTCTGCGCGAGTGCTCGGTCTCGCGACGACGTCCATGATCTCTGTGTCGCCAGGAAACGCAGCCGAGTAAGCCAATCGCGCGACCCCCTGGATCGAGCTCGGAATCGATCTTTCTCGCAGCAGCTTCAAGATGCCGGGACGGCTGTCGGACAAAACTGCGAGTTCGATTGACTGCATGTACCTGCAGGTTTGTGCCAGAATGGCGTGCAATGTGGCCGACGCGGGATCATTCAAGACCGCGGCAAGAACGGTGTTCATCGTCCCGCGGCGATTCGAGAATCCGGCCATGCGTTCGGGCGGTTCGCTTGCGACGCATCGGACCAGAAGAAGTTGCTCCAGCGCGATCGCGTAGTCGACAAATCGGGCATTGGTCGGTGGATCAAAGAACTCTGGGAACGCTGCCCATGAAACGCCGCATTGATCAACCAAGGCGAATCGCAGATCGTGAAGCAAAGAAAGTACCGGTGTCGGATCCGCGGAAGCTGGCGAGAACTCGCGATGAAACTCCGCCGCACGAATGCCGCGGCCGACGTCAACTAGCCGCGTTTCGACCGCCCAATGTTTCTCGTCACCTGAAATGTGGGTGACAATCACATAGGCGGGCTTCTTCGGATGGCTTTGCGCGAATGCTACCGCATCGTGATCGCTCATTGTCGATGTGCAGACACCAAAGGAACTTCCGTTGGGGTGGACCACCCAAGGAATGTTGAGCTGACACGCCGCCTTGGTCCCGAAGAAAACGTGGTCCAGCATGAGCGCCGCAAGGCCACGCGAGAAACGCCCCTGCGGCGTGGCCAGAGTCCGTGCGGCCTGGTCTCCATGATTCTGCTGCGAACACGACGGTCCAATCACAAGCACGAGTTGTTCGTCGGCGGGCTTGTTTGCACAAAGGACACTCTGGTGCGGCTCAGGCAGCCAGACCGGCCCATCGATCGAAGCCCAGCCGAAATCGGCGTCTTGGCCAGGGGGCTCGCGCTCGATCTGATTCTGCACGAGCCGATCCTCCAGTTCCGCAAGGGGCGCCTGCCAATCAGGACGCCGCAAGGCGTGCAACTGGTCGAGTAAGGCTCTTGCCTCGTCCATGCGGTGCGTTTCCAGGTATGCCCTTATCAGCACCGCACCGATCTCGATGTCGTGCGTGGTCACTTGGTACAACGGCGTGCAGAGGATGATCGCTTCCTTCGGTTGGCCGTGGTCCAACAGGTCGCCCGCCATCATCCCCAGCAATTCACTCGGCAGGTCCGACGCGGCATTCGAGCACGCAACTTCATACAACGTGAGGGCGTGCCGCACATCGTTCTTCTCGAGCGCCTCGTGCGCTAGCCAGACTTGCGGCCTCCAACTGCCCGGTGCCTTCGCGAACTCGCGGCACAAGTCGTAATGCCCCGGTGTGTCTTTCTCGCCGATCATGAAGAACAACTGATTCAGCGCGGACTTGTTGTTCGGATCGATAGCCAGCGCACGCCTTAGGGAACTCTCGGCCTGCTTCGGCATCCCCATCGCGATCTCGGCACCGCCCAGATTGGCAAACAGATTCGCGTCTGCCGAAAACCGCTTTATCGCACGTTTGAGCACCGAGGCCGCTTCATTCGGTCGCCCGGCTTCAAGAAGGACAACCGCGTGCAGGTTTGGACCTTCGGGGCTGTGGCTACGCAACGTCGCAAACCGTCGCGCGGCAGGAATCACCGCCTCAGCAAAACCGTCGGAGAGCGCGAAAAAGATGGACGAGCTCAACTGCTCCGCATCGTTCCATGCCGCCTCCAGCTTGTGCGGAAGCACCTGCGTGAGCCACGTATCTCGGTCAATCTGCACTTCCCGCCCATATTCATCGAAGGCCCGAATTGGTCCTCGTTCGACACGCTTCGCTGGTGGAGGCAGCACTCGATGGCTTACGACGCCGATCTTGTGCAATAGAACGCGGATGGTTGACCACAAACTCACTCGAAGCGCAGTCTATCCGATGGATGCATCCGCGTTCAGACTTAGAGGCCGACAAAAAAACCCCCGCACAAGGCGGGGGTTTTCGTTTGCAGTCTTCAGATGAAACCGACACTGAGTGAAACTCAGGCCAGCTCGATCGTCGCACCGGCCTCGGTGAGGGTCTTCTTGAGCTTCTCGGCGTCGTCCTTCGACAGGCCGGTCTTGACGGGCTTGCCGGGGGCGTCGACGAAGGCCTTCGCCTCGGCCAGGCCCAGGCCGGTGGCCTCGCGGACGACCTTGATGACCTGGATCTTCTTGGCAGCGTCGACGGCCTTGAGGACGACGTCGAAGCTGTCCTTCTCCTCGGCCTTGGGGGCGGCAGCGCCACCGGCGGCGGCCATCATGACGGCGCCACCCGCGGCGGCCTCGATGCCGTAGGTGTCCTTCATGTACTTGCCGAGTTCGACGGCGTCCTTGAGGGACAGGCCAGCGAGCTTGTCACCGAGGTCTTTGACGGCGGCGGAGAGCGTGTCAGACATGTTCAAACCTTTCGAGTATCGAGACTTGCGGCATTGCCGCGGTCTCGCACGGGCGTCCAAGAGGTCGCGGGTCGATCCCGCTCTTTAACCCGGTGCCGGCTCGAAAGAGCGGCGGTGGGCCAGTCGGACGTGGGAAGGGATTTATGGCCGTCCGGGCGAGCAGGTCAACTGCCGAAGCGATAGACTGACGCGGTCACTGAATGTCGGATTTGGGATCTTGGATGTCGGATTTTGTTCGGATTGACCCGGTGTCGCCGCTTGATTCGATGGCTGCGTACCCGTCGCGTTGAAGTGTCTGCTTTGGTCGTGCCGCCCTGAAGAAGTCTCGTCTTGAAGAACAAGAACAACCAACCTCCGGTTCCGCCGCCCGATGGGCCCAAGGGGGTCTTTGCGGGGTCGAAGGGTGCCGGCAAGTTGCCGGGTGTGAAGCCGCCGTCGAATCTGCGGGGCGGGATCGGGATCGGCACGGGGCTGATTCCACCGGATTGGGAGCCGCCGGAGTACGCGGCTCAGAAGATGCAGATCATCAAGGGCATCGGCGTCTCGCCGGGCATTGCGATCGGCAAGGTCGCGATGCTGGGCGACGACCCGCGGCGCATCCTGCGGCGGATGATCCCCGAGAAGGGCGTGAAGGCCGAGCTCGAGCGGCTCGACGCTGCCGTAAAGGGCGCGATCGAAGATCTGAACGACGTGCACGCCCGTGCCAAGAGCGAGATGGGCGACGAGGCCGCGAAGATCTTCCTTTTCCACGTCGGGATGCTCAAGGACAAGTCGCTGATCGGGCCGCTGCGGAAGATGGTCGAGAGCGAGCGGGTGGGCGCCGAGTACGCGGTCGGCCAGGTCTTCGGCCAACAGGCCGACAAGTTGCGGGCGATGCCCGATTCGGTCTTCGCGACGAAGGTCAACGACATTGATGATCTGGCGAATCGGCTGTTGAATCGCCTGCTGGGGCGGGCCGAGAGCCGCATGGCGAAGATGAACGCGGGGAGCATCCTCGCGGCCCGCGATCTGACGCCGAGTCAGGCGGCGACGTTCGACAAGTCGCGGATCATCGGCTTCGCGACCGACTTGGGCGGGCGCACGAGCCACACCGCGATCGTGGCTCGGGCGCTGGGAATCCCGGCCGTTGTTGGCTGCAAGAGCCTGACCGCGGCGGCGATGGACGGCGCGTCGATGATCCTCGACGGCGACCGCGGCCTGATCATCCTCAACCCCGACCGCGAACGGCTTGAGGAGTATCAGCAGTACATCAAGCAGCGTGCGATCTTCCAGTTGTCGCTGGGCGAGCTGCGCGACCTGCCCGCGGTGACGCTCGACGGTACCGACATCGAACTCGTCGGCAACATCGAGTTCGCCGAGGAGGCCAAGCAGGTCCTCGATATGGGCGGCGTCGGCGTGGGCCTCTACCGCACCGAGTTCCTCTACCTCACCAGCAAGAGCGAACCCACCGAAGAGGATCACTACAAGAGCTACGTGCGTTGCATCGAGATCATGAAAGGCAAGACGCTCACCATCCGCACGATGGATCTGGGCGCGGACAAGTACACACAGGAGCGGGCCGAGACGCCCGAGCGCAACCCGTTCCTGGGCTGCCGCAGCATTCGATACTGCCTCCGCAACCAGCCCATGTTCAAGCGGCAGTTGCGGGCCTTGCTGCGGGCGAGCGCCAAGGGGCCGCTGAAGGTGATGTTCCCGCTCATTACGAGCACGTCGGAATTCCGGCAGGGAAAGTACCTGATCAACGACATGATGGAGGAACTTGATGAAGAGGGCATCAAGTTTGACCGAAACCTCAAGGTCGGCATGATGGTCGAGGTGCCGTCGGCGG
>JBILLU010000062.1:0-16180 GCA_044375915.1 Phycisphaerales bacterium | reverse complement strand
ACGCGGCCTGGATCGGGAGCAGCGCGCCCGCGAGGGCGGCGGCGAGAAGGAGCACATATTGCATGCTCCGTCATCGGGAAGGAAGAGGCCCAAGCAACTTCTTTTCGTCGTTCGCCCCGGGCGACAGGCCTCAGCCCGCGGCTCGGAGTTGCATCACGAATCCTCGAACACTGCGTCGGTCGTCAGTCGCGTCACCCGCTGCACCGCTTCAAGGGCCGTCGGCGGGTTCGACAGGTCGATCTCCAGGCACACGCCGCGGTCGTGGTCGCTGTTGAGTACCACCGCATTAGGCGGCACCAGCGCCACGCCGTCCGGGGCTTTCTCGTGTCCGAGGATGAACAGGTTCACCCCCCAGCGTTCGACCAGGTCTTCAAGTTGCTCGGCGTCGTAGCCGCGGCCCCAGACCATGATGTGCGCGGCCCCCGTGCGGGGCTGGTAGTCGTCGGTGGTCAGTTCGCGGCTGAGCACGCTCGGATCAAAGCGGCTCATCATCGCCAGGCCGGGCAGCGAGTGCGAGCAGAGGATGTCGATGCCGCGGCTGGCGTCGGGCCGGTTGCACTCCACCCGCAGCGCCAGTGGCATCGCCATCACGAACTCCTTGATGGCTTCGAGTACAGCGGCGGCGTCGGCATTGAAGACGGTCTCGAGCCCCGCGTTGAACGCCTCGACGACCTTCACGCCGTCCTTGATGATGCCGGCCCCGAAGACCTGCGACAGCTCGTGGTTCCCCAGCAAGACGTGGACGTGCTCGGGGAACTCGGCCTTGAGCGACGCAACCCGGGCCAGAGCGCGATAGGAGTAATCGACGCCGTTGTAGAGATTGGGCGGGTGGATGATCTCGTGGAGGGTGAGGTGCCGGGCGTGCTCGGTGCCCAGGTGGGCCATCTCGACCAGGCGCTTGAAATGGAGCGGATGGTCGTGCAGGTCGCCCGTCGCGATGAGGCGACCCGGGGCGCGGATGAGGTCGATGGAGCCGCGGCGGCACGAGGCACTGCGGCAGGCGCTCGCACCGGCGCGAAAGAGCTCGATCACGCTGGCAGCGTCGGAGAGCGAGAGTTGTTGCAGGGCCCGCGGGGTCATCGGATGGCTCGTTCCGAGCGCGATGCCGCGTCGGGGACAGAGAAGATCGGCATTTATGGACGAAGGTCCCATCATCTTCGTTGGCCGAACCTCGCAAGATCGCGAGATTTTGGGATTGGTACGGCGTGATTTCTCTCGAAATGACGACGGAACGCCGGCATCGGATCATCCTGACAGGGCATGACGCTCCGCCGTCTCACCCTCGCAGCACTCGCCGCCGCGGCCTTCGGCTACGCCGGGGTGACCCAGCGCCCCGCCACTGGCGATGAGTCCGTGCCGGTGCTGCAGTGGACGATGCGGGCCGGCGAGTTTCTGCGGCTCGGGCGGGCGCTGGTCGAGACGGTGGAAAACTACATCGGGCACGCCAGGGGTGCGGCGGCGACGGTTTCGACGCTGATCGCGCTCGCCGAGCGTGCGGAGTGTGCCAACGTGTCGCCCGTGTCGCCCGTGTCGTCCGAATCGCTGGCGTTGGTTCGCGTGGCGAAGGTGCCTTGCGTACCGATGGCCCGTTCGCTCTCGGCGCGGGCCGTGATGCTGTGCTCGGTTGACCGCCACGAGGTGTTATGGGAAGGCGAGCCGTCGCTTGTCCACCCGCCGATGCCCAGGTCGGATGTCTGGAGAACCGCGTCGCGGCGCTTCGTCCGCGTGACGATGTAAGTCCAGCCACATCAAGCGATCGCGGAAGAAGCGCCGATACTTCGCCATGCTCTCCCGACGAGGGGCCAACGTGCTGTTCGTGCTGGTGCTGTCGGGCGCGATGGCGGCGATCATGTCGCTGGCGATGACGATCGTGCACAGCGGGGTCGATGCGTCTCTCGTGTCGCGTTGGCTTCGCAGCTTCCTGATCGCGTGGCTGATCGCGTTCCCCTCGGCGTTGCTGATCGTCCCGCCCATCCGGCGGTTCACAGACTCGTTTGTGAAGTAGCGACCTGCTCGGGCCGGGCGATACGATGTGGGCATGCCAGCCACGCGTGGAACGCCGTCGAAGGGTCGGAGCAAGGGCGTTCGTGCGTTGAAGCAGGGGGCGCCCGGAACTGCGCCCGGTAGAGCCCCCGGTCGAGCGAGCGGTGGGGCGGAGCGCTGGCAGCACAAAGACTTGATCGGTCTCCAGGGCGTCTCGGCGGGCCAGATCCGGGCGTTGCTGGTGGCCAGCCGCGGGCGGGTGGACATCACGACCGACGTGACCGACTCGACGCTGGCCGGCACCACGATTGCCAACCTGTTCTTTGAGGACTCGACGCGGACGCGGACGAGCTTTACGACCGCGGCCCATCGGCTCCGCGCTCACGTCTCCAACCTGCTCGGCGCGTTCAGCAGCGTGACCAAGGGCGAGACCCTCATCGACACCGCTCGCAACGTCGAGGCGATGGGTGTGCATGCGCTGGTCATCCGCGCTCGCCAGGGAGGTGCGGCTGGGCTGATCGCCAAGAACGTCCGCTGCCCCGTGGTGAACGCCGGCGACGGGCGGCACGAACATCCGACGCAGGGTTTGCTCGACGTCTATACGCTCGCGGAGGCGACCGGGCGGCTCGCCGACTTTGATCTTCGGGGCCTGACCGTCGCCATCGTGGGCGACATCGTCTCATCGCGGGTGGCTCGGTCCAACATCGCGGGACTGACCGCACTGGGAGCGGATGTCGTGTGTGTCGGTCCGGCGGGACTGGCGCCCAGGAGCCTTGAGTCGCTGGCCGAGAGCGGCCCGGGCGCGGGGCGGGTGCGGGTGAGCCAGGACTTTGATGCCGTACTGCCCGAGGCCGATGCGGTGATGATGCTGCGGGTGCAGTTTGAGCGCCACGGCGGCGGTGGGGAAGGTGCGAGCAAGAACTCGCCGTCAATCGCGTCGATCCGCGAGTATCGCTCCTTCTTCGGCATGACGGCCGCACGGGCGGAGCGGATGAAGGCCGGGGCGATCGTGATGCACCCGGGGCCGATCAATCGCGGGCTGGAGCTCGACCCGGAAGTCGCTGACGGGCCGCGGAGCGTGATCCTGCGGCAGGTGTCGGTGGGCGTGGGCGTGCGGATGGCGGTGCTGGAGGCCTGCGCCGCCGCGTCCGCGTGATGGACTTTGCTACGCTCTGGCGATGCTCCGCAGCGTTCTGAATGTCGTGGTCGCATGTCTCCTGGCGAGCCTGGTAACGTGCGCGCTGGGAGGGTGCGCCAGTTCGGGTCGTCCCGAGTTCCGTGTCGCCGCGGATGACTACGCCCTCACGTTCGAAGCGGCCCGTGACGTGCTGGCGGACTATCGCTTCACGCTGTCGCGCGTGGACGCGCGTTCGGGAGTGATCACCACGACGCCGAAGACGACCGGCGGCCTGTTCACGCCTTGGGATACCGAGCAGAGCAAGTTCAGCCAGGAGTGGGAAGACACGCTTAACAAGCAGCAGCGTCGCGTGGAGATCACCTTCACGCCCGTCGCGACGGCTGCGGCCGATCCCGCCGCGGACGCCGGTGTCATCGCCGACGCACGCCGCAACGAGATCGCGATCGGCGGTGCCCGCCCCCTCGCGGCCGACCTGATCGAATCGCCCCAGGAGACTGTGGCTCGCGTCGTCGTGGTGGTGGAACGCATTCACACCTATGGCGTGCGGCCCAACACCCGCTCCGTGTACCTGACCACCGGTACGACCGATCCGACGCTGCCCTTCCCGGGCTCGTTCGAAGAGGCGATCTCGGACGATCCGCCGTTGGCGGAGCGGCTGTCGCGGAAGATCGAGCAGCGGGCCGCGGAGATGATGCGCAAGCGAACGGTGGCCGCCGCTGAAAGCAAGTAGCGCCCGCCGTCAGGATGCTGGCGGGGCCGCGTTGAGCGGCAGATGTCCAAGTGCGCGAGCGACCAGCTCGCCCCGGCTATTGGCGTGGAGCTTCCGGTGCAGGCTCTTGACGTGGTCGTGGACCGTGTGGGCGCTGCGCCCGGTCTGCTCGGCGATCTCACGCACGCTGAGCCCACGGACGATGTGCCCGAGGGTTTCGTGCTCGCGATCGCTGATCCACTCGATCGGTTCGCTCGCCGCGCCGCCCAGCGCGAGGCGGGAGCGCCGCAGCAACGCGAGCAGGACGACCATGATGAACGACGCTTCGCCACCGATCCGCGATTCCGTCGCGGTCTCACCGGCGCCGAAGATCCAGAGCAGCCGTCCGGGATCGCCGCTGACAATCAGCCCGAAGCCGAGGACGAGCCCGATCATGCCCTGCGAGGCAATGACACGCATCAGCGGCGAGCGAAGCCAGGAATCGGATCGAGCCAGCTCCGAGGAGCCGACGATCGAAAGCTCGGTCTGGGCGTTCGGCCGCCGCCCGATCGGGGTGCTGCGGGTCAGGCTGTGTTCAACGTGGGTCTGAGTCGTCGCGTCGGTGCTGTGCACGCCGATCGCATCAAGGCACTCGAGATCGTCGCGGACGGTGCCGACGCCGACAGCAAACACGGACCGGCCGGCTTTCGGCCCGATCACCTGGGCCAGGGTTTGGGCGCTGCGATCGCACCAATCGCGGGTGGGCACCGCAGGGAGTGCGGCGATCCGTTCCAGAGCGTCGAGAGTCGTGGCCGCGCCGTCGGTGTCACTGAACACGTTGGATTGCTTAATTCAGGCAACCCCTCGCGCCCGCGGGAGACACAATAGCGTCGCTTCGCAGCAGGAATGGTTCGGATATTGATTGGGCATCAGGGTGATTTGGACGCTGTGGCCGGGTCCGGGAACGGAACTCGGCGACGCCCCAAAAGATCCATCTGCGCAACTTTCGCGGCCAAAACCGGATATGCGGGTGGTGCGGGCGGGGTTCGTGAGGCACATTTGGAGTGGTCAGAGGCCGCGACTTGCAGTCCCGCTGCGCGATGTGGTGCGCGCGGGCCAACGGGGTTCTAGTTGTGGTGCGTCCGCATCCGGGAAACCGGACGCGGGATCGGTGTGTTCACATGCCGCGCGGCGCGTGCCGGGCGGTGTCGTGAACATGCAGTGGTGTAGACGCCCGTTCTTCCTTCATCGGAACGGCGGGCGGACATCTGCTGCACGCAGCGAGCGGTGCTCGTCACCGCTATGACTGCGCGAGATGGGAGAGCGATGAGCGCACTGTCTCGACAACCCGAATCGCCTCTGCTGGTCGCCGACTGGCAGCCCGACGTCACCCAGTTGCTCGACGAGCATCACCTCGTTGCCAGTAGCGAATTCCCCGCTCGGCGGCTGCAGTTCGCAACCAGCCTCGGGCAGTTCCTCGGAATGCAGCGCGACACCGAAGTTTGTTCGTTCTACGGCCGCTTCATCACCGACCTCGATTCCTTCTGTTACCAGCTTGAGCGTGCCGTCCCCGGCCCGCTGCTCGATCGCCGCATCGACGGCCCCGGCGGCGTCGCGGCCCTGCTCCGCAACCGCATGATCGTCCGCGGCAAGCCCGCGACCAAGTTCCGCTACTACCTCTGGCACGACGCCGACCTGCTTCTCCGCAACGAGCCCTTGGTCTTCGCCAAACTCGTCGATGCCATCGCCGGCGTCGCCGCCGAGGCGGAGTACGTCTCCGATGATCTCTTGTTGATCCACCGCGCGGTGTTCATCGGCGGGCCCCTGCTCGCCGAGGTCGCCAAGGACGAGCGCGGTCCGTTCCGTTCCTGGCTCGCCGACGAGTTCGGCGAGCCGTTCTGGCGAGTCGTCACCGGGCTGGAGAACCCGCCCTTCATGACGTACTCGGTCGATGCGCTGGCGAAGTAACGCCAGCATTTGAACGAGCCCGCGGCACGAACGCCGCGCGGTCTCGAACCCAGTCGCCACAAGCGACGCCCCTTCGGCTCATGCCGAAGACTCGTTGGATGATGCCACTCCGTTGGGGGAGTGCCTCGTCCTACCGCCCGAGTCTTCGGACAACAGCATGGAGAGAGGCGCCGACGGCACCCTCCGATTTCACGTGTTTCCGCCCGGGGTGCACACGAGGAGCAGATTCATAACCTGCCCTCGCGTCGGCGCGCGCTGACCGAAATCGCAAATGGCAAAGCGCCAAATGGCAAATGAGGCGCGTCGCGGCGTTCATTCCGGACCGCCTTGATTTGGCCATTTGCCATCTGCCATCTGCTCTCCCTCCCTGCTCCCCTGCTCCACTTCCCCCCTGCTCCACTATTCTTCTTCATGCGCATCATCGCCGGTGAGTTCCGCTCCCGGAAACTGTTCACGCCCCCCGACGCCGAGATCACGCGGCCGATCCCCGACCGCGTCAAGGAATCCGTCTTCATGCTCCTCCGCGGGCACGTCGAGGGCAACGCGATCTTCGACGCCTTCGCCGGCACCGGCGCCGTCGGCCTTGAGGCCATCAGCCGCGGCGCCAGCCAGGCCGTGCTCGTCGAGCAGAACAAGCAGATCGCCGCGTTGCTCCGCAAGAACATCGAGCAGTTCGGCGTGCAGGACCGCTGCGAGGTCGTCGTCGGCGATGCGCTCGGCATGGGCGCGATCGCACGTTGCCCAAGCCCGGTCCAGATCGTCTTCCTCGATCCGCCCTATCCGCTCATCCGCGATCCGCTCGGCTGGCGCCGCATCACCAGCGCCATGCAGCAGCTCGCCGCCAACCTGAACCCCGACGGCTTCATCGTGCTCCGCACCCCCTGGCCGTTCTTTCTGGACGTGCCGCTCGATCAGCCCAACCCCGACGAACTCGGCCCCAGCGGCACGCGCCAGGGCAAGTGGCTCAAGAAACGCAAGAAGGACGAGCCCCACGTCAAGAAGGGCGCGTGGCACGAGGCCATCGAGCTCGAATCCCGCCGCAACGTCAAGAAGCGCGGCACGCCCGACCTCCCCGGCGGCCCGCCCAGCGGCAAGCCGCCGAAGGTCTCCCGCGGCGGCAAGCTGAACGAAGCCGCACTCGAAGCCGAACTCGAAGCCGGCCCCTTCGACGCCGCGTGGGAAGAACTCGACCTCGACGAATTCGGCAACGTGATCGAGACCCAGACCGCCGAAGAAATCGCCGCCGCGGCAGGCAAGCCCGCGAAGCAGCCGGTGGACCTGAAGATCGAAGGACTGAAAGGCCCCGAGACGCACCCCTACGGCACGACGGCGGTGCATTTGTACATGCGGGGTTAGTTCGCTACCGAACCTTTGTCTCGGCCTGGGCGATCTGGCGAACACGGGCGGCCCGGACGCCGCCTTCAAGCGACCCGAGGGAGTCTCGCGCGGCGCTCAGCATCTCCCGCGGAACGTACTCGCTGCCGAGGTATGCGTGCCACGCCCAGAGCCCGACGCGGTGCTGTTCGCGAAAGCGCTGTGCAAAGAAGTTGACAGCTTCTGGGCGATACCCATCTCCGAGCCGGATAACCGCGTTGACCGCAAGCCGTCCATCCACTTCACTCGCGCTGTTCGTGACGGACTCGATCACGAGCCACAACGCCTCCAGGCGTAGCGGCATCGGCCACGTGCCGCGCGAGGCGAACTCGATGAGTGAGGCTCGGAGAACACGGAGCGACGGCCCGAGACGTTCGCCCTGCGGCTCCGCGATCGAGTGGTCGGCCTGTTGCACCAGAAGTCGCAGCTGCTCCGGATCTCCTGCCCGCGTTGCGAGAGCGAGATCCGCGGCAAACTCGACTTCGTGGTGTGGGTCGCAGCGGTACGAGCCGAGCATCTCATCGATCCGAGAGTCGCCCGATGGAATCAGTCCGAGTGCGGTGATGATCTGGCCGCGGATGAACGGATTCGCATCACGCATTGCCCGATCGATGGCGGACCTGAAGTTGCCAGCGGTTCTCGGTGAAGATCGAACCAGTTGAGCGATGACGACCGGATCAAACTGCGCGGCGGATTGGATCCTCGCGAATAGAGCGGACGCAGCATCGCTGGACATGTCCGGACTCACCAGATACGGCGCGACGCGTGTCAACGTTGTATCGGACGGTGCGGACGCGAGAAACGCCAGCAGGGGTTCGTCCATGGGCACCTTCGCAGACCGCAAGCTCGTAAACAGCAATGGGTCGTGTCGCAGCGCTCTCGGGTTCCGAACGAGGTAGGTAGCAAGGCGATCCCGATAGCTTGCAGGAATCTCGAACGGACTGACAGGATCAGTCATCAACTGAAGCTGCCACGACACTGGTGCCTGCAAGTAGCCGTCGAGGTACGCGGCGATCGTCTCGTCATCAGGCGATGCTCGGCGGAACATGATCTCTTGAGCCGACATGAATCGGGCTTTGGAGTCCGTATCTCGCAGAATGGCGCGGGCGCCGGAAAGCAAGAGCCACCGCTGCCAAGACCAGAGCGAGTCCGGCTCGATCGCCGCCTGCACGTTGTAGTGCATGCGAGCGTTCCGCTTTGCCCACCACGCGTTAGGGTTGTCCGTCGACGCGTGCTGCCAGTCCACGATCCACGGCCATCCCAAAACAAGTACCGTTCTGGGAACAAACGCGAGCACGCCGCTCCGAAGCACGCTCAGCCGCTGATACTCCGGCCACTTGAACGGCACCCAACTCGCCAGCGCGATGACCACGCCAGCCACGATCCAGCGGCGACGAACCCGCCGACGCCGCAACCGCTTCTCCAACGTCACCTCACGCCCGCACTCCGAACACTTCAGCCCGCTCGTCGCCGACATGTCATACCAGCACTTCGGACACCGCCGCGTCCCCTTGCCCGGGTCGCGCCAGCCGAAGCGCCAGGCGATGAAGACGCCCGCGAGCAGCAGCATCCAAGCGGCGGCGGTGAAGAGCCAGGCGGCCATATGCAGAGCGTACAGGATGGTTCGGGCGCGGGTTCGTCCTCACCCTCTGGACCGCGGGCCTGATCTCAGAGCCGCGGGCTTCAGCCCGCGCGGCGAGGGCGCGGGGCGACGCTCGACCGTGGGCCTCTCGATTCGGGTGTGCGCGTGGAGTTGGACTGCTTCGAAGGTGAACCACGGTCATCCGGCGGTCGCCCCGAGATTGGGCGTTCCCGCCGCGCGGGCTGAAGCCCGCGGCTCGGATTGGGCTCGCTCCGCGTTCGCCAGCGCGGTACGCTGTCTTCATGCACCAGAGGCCGCGGGATGTGATCGCTGTTCGGGCCGCGACGGTGGCGGACATGACCGATGTCGCCCGCATGCAGCTCGCCGCCTGGCACGCCGCGTATCGGCGGCTGCTCGCCGACGACTTTCTCGACAGCCTCACCGTCGAGGGCATCGCCGGCTACCACGGCCGCCACTTCGATCCGGCCCAGTACCCCAGCCTCGATCGCTCGGCGTTCCTCGTCGCGGAGATGACCGTGCCCCCCGCCGAGGGAAAGAAGCGGCCCACCAAGACCATCGTCGGCATGGTCCGCGGCGGGCCGACCCGCGAGAAGACCGCCGCCGGCGACCCGGTCCCGCCCGAGGTGCCGCGGAAGTACGCCATGGAGTTGTTTGCCATCCACGTCGAGCCGACCGCCCAACGAAAAGGAGTGGGGCGGCAACTGTTCGGGGCGTTCGTCGACGCCGCCAGGAAGAAAATGCCCGACGCCGCGCTGGTGCTCTGGGTACTCAAGGACAACGGCAACGCCCGGGGGTTCTACCGGAAGCTCGGTGGCTCGGTGGTCGGGGAGTGCGAGCTGACGCTCGGCGGAAAGAAGTACCCGCAGGTGGCGTACGGCTGGCCGAAGTATCCAAATATAACACAAACATAAGAAATTCATAATCCGTTTTGATTTTGATAGGTATCCAACCGGATACCGATCAGCGCGAAACTTCGACAAAAAACTCAAGCGGGGCTTGCGAACCTCGGGACGGTTGATCTCGTGGGGGACTATACTTAGAGGTTCGGCACCCGCCGGACACAGCGGTCAACGGGCAACTCGCGGCGAACTTTGGCTCCCTTACTCAACGGCGTGATCACTCGAGGCTTGTAAAACAGGTCGGGGTATGACTCCCTGTGGCGATTCTGTCGCTGCGGTCGGCTATCCATCGCTCGAAAGGACTTCGATGCCTGCCAACTCCTCCAACGGCTCGTATCGTGTTTTCCAGACTCCGAATCTCGCGACCACTCCTCACGTGGTGCGCAACTTCGCCAAGCGCGGCGACGGCATGGAAGTGCCGGACCTCACCAAGCTCCAGTCCGATGGATACAAGCGCTTCCTCCAGCTCGAAAAGGGCCCGGAAGAGCGTGACACCTCCATCGGTCTTGAGTCGCTCCTCAAAGAGATCTTCCCGATCAAGTCGTACGACGAGACCATGAGTCTCGAGTACCTCTCCTACGTCCTGGAAGAACCCCGCTACACCTCCGACGAGTGTCGCGAGCTGCGCCTGACCTACGGCCGCCCGTTCCGCGTCACCGTGCGCCTCAAGCGCGAGGGCAAGCCGGACATGCCCGAGGAAGACATCTACCTCGGCGAGTTCCCGATCATGCTGGGCGGCGGCGAGTTCATCGTCAACGGCGCCGAGCGCGTCATTGTCAGCCAGCTCCACCGCTCCCCGGGCGTGGACTTCTCGATCGTGTCCAGCGAAGGCGACCGCCCGCTGCACTCGACCCGCATCATCCCCGAGCGTGGCTCGTGGATCGAGCTTGAGGTGACCAAGAAGGACGTTCTGGCGATGCGGATCGACCAGAGCACCAAGCTCGCCGCCACCACGTTCCTGCGCTGTCTCGATGAGTCCGTCGCTCCGACCGACAAGCTGCTGGGCCTGTTCTACGAGGTCACGCAGATCCCGGCCGACAAGGTGAAGCCCGAGCACTGGGCCGCCGAGACGGTGATCGACAAGGAAACGGGCGAGGAGCTGGTGCACGTCGGCCGCCAGATCGGCGAGCATGCGGAGGCGATCAACAACAGCAAGCTGAAGAACGTCCGCGTGATCCAGAACCCCAGCGACGTGCTCATCCTGAACACGATCGCGGAAGAGAAGCTCGACCAGTTCGCCGAGTTCGCCGAGACGGACTACGAGCGGGCGCTGGTGAAGCTGTACACCAAGCTGCGTCCGGGCAACCCGCCGCAGGTCGAGAAGGCCAAGCAGTTGTTCGCCGAGAAGTTCTTCGACGACAACCGCTACCGCCTCGGCCGCGTGGGTCGCTTCCGCATCAACCGCAAGTTTGAGTTGAACACGCCGGAGGACATGATGTTCCTCCGCAGCGAGGACTTCCTGCGGGTCATTCAGTACGTGCTGGACCTCCGTTCGAACCGTCCGGATCCCAAGACCGGGCGTCCGGTGGCGCAGGTGGACGACATCGACCACCTCGGCAACCGCCGCCTCCGCACGCTCGACGAGCTGGCGGTCGAGGAGCTCCGCAAGGGCTTCCTGAAGCTCAAGCGCACCGTGCAGGAGCGCATGAGCGTCAAGGACCCCAACGAGATCGCGAAGATCGCCGATCTGGTGAACAGCAAGAGCATCTCGAGCGCGATCGACTTCTTCTTCGGTCGTTCGGAACTGTCGCAGGTCGTCGACCAGACCAATCCGCTCTCGACGCTGGTCCACGAGCGTCGTCTCTCGGCCCTCGGACCGGGCGGCCTGAACCGCAAGCGCGCCGGCTTTGAAGTGCGCGACGTGCACATCTCCCACTACGGGCGCATCTGTCCCATCGAGACGCCCGAAGGCACCAACATCGGTCTCATCGCTTCGCTGGGCATCTACTCCAGCATCGACGACTACGGCTTCCTCCGCACCGCCTACCGCGAGATCAAGGGCGGCGAGGTGACCGGCAAGATCATCCACCTCCGCGCCGACGAGGAGATGCAGAAGGTCCTCGCCCCGACCGACTCGATGGACGAGAAGGGCCACCTCAAGAAGGGCTCGATCCTCGCCCGCGTCGCCGGCGAACTCGCCGAGACCGCCAGCGAAAACGTCGACTACGTCGACATCTCGCCCAAGCAGATCGTCGGCATCTCGGCCGCGCTCATCCCGTTCCTCGAGCACGACGACGCCAACCGCGCGCTGATGGGTTCGAACATGCAGCGTCAGGCGGTGCCGCTGATCAAGGTCGACCCGCCGTGCGTCGGCACCGGTGTCGAAAAGGCCGTGGGCCACAACACCGGCATGGTGGTGAAGGCCAAGAACCCCGGCACGATCACCCACTGCGATGCCGAGCGGATCATCATCGACAACGCCGACGAGTACGTGCTCCGCAAGTTCGTGGGCCTCAATGAGCGCACGTGCCAGAACCAGCGGCCGATCGTGAAGCCCGGCCAGAAGGTGGCGCGGGGCCAGGTGATCGCCGACGGCGCGAGCACGCGTCAGGGCGAGTTGGCGCTCGGCAAGAGCATCATGGTCGCGTTCAACACCTTCGACGGCTACAACTTCGAAGACGCGATCGTCATCAATGAGAAGCTGGTCAAGGACGACACGTTCACCAGCATCCACATCGATGCGTTCGACGTCGAGATCCGCGAGACCAAGCTCGGTCGCGAGGAGTTCACCCGCGATATCCCCAACGTCAGCGAGAAGATGCTCCGCAATCTCGACGAGAGCGGCATCATCCGCCTCGGCGCGCGGGTCGGCCCCGGCGACATCCTCGTCGGCAAGGTCAGCCCCAAGAGCAAGACCGAGCTGACGCCGGAAGAGAAGCTGCTGCACGCGATCTTCGGTCGCGCCGGTGAGGACGTGAAGAACGATTCGCTCGAGGTGCCCGCGGGCGTCGAGGGCATCGTGATCGGCGCCAACAAGTTCAGCCGCCGGCTCCACATGAACGAGGAGCAGAAGAAGCAGCTGAAGAAGGACATCGCCGACTACGAGAAGGCCCAGGACGACGGGGCGATCGATCTGTTCAAGCAGATGACCAACGCGATCAACGAGAAGCTCGGGACGCCGATGGTCGATCCCAACACCCGCCAGAAGGTCGGTGCCTCGGACATCGCCGAAGTCATCCTCGAACAGATCAAGACCTTCGACATCAAGTGGGCCAAGGGCAGCAAGGAGGCCCGCGACGAGGCCGAGGTGCTCTTCCGTCAGTTCTGGCCCCGTATCAAGGCCATCGAGACCGAGAAGGCCCGTAAGGTCGCGCACATGAAGCGCGGCGACGAGCTGCCGACGGGCGTGCTGGAAATGGTGAAGGTCTACATCGCCACCAAGCGCACGCTGTCGGTCGGTGACAAGATGGCCGGTCGCCACGGCAACAAGGGCGTCATCGCCCGCATCGTGCCCGAAGAGGACATGCCGTTCCTCGAGGACGGCACGTCGGTCGAGGTGCTGCTCAACCCGCTGGGCGTGCCCAGCCGCATGAACGTCGGGCAGATTCTCGAGACGCACCTGGGCTGGGCGGCCCGCGTGCTCGGGTTCCAGGCCATCACCCCCGTCTTCGACGGCGCCCACGAGCAGCAGGTCCACGACGCCGTCGCCGAGGCCAACAAGTACGTCGACGACAAGCTCGCGCAGTACGAGGCGACGGCCACCTGGCCCCAGCCCAAGGAACTGCTCGCCAAGATGCCCAAGGGCGGCAAGATCCAGATGTACGACGGCCGCACCGGCGAGGCGTTCAACCAACGCACCACCGTCGGCTACATGTACATGCTCAAGCTGCACCACCTCGTGGACGACAAGATCCACGCTCGTGCGACCGGCCCGTACAGCCTCATCACCCAGCAGCCGCTGGGCGGCAAGGCCCGTACCGGTGGTCAGCGCTTCGGCGAAATGGAAGTGTGGGCGCTCGAGGCGTACGGCGCGGCGTACGTGCTGCAGGAACTGCTCACGGTCAAGTCCGACGACGTCGAAGGCCGCACCAAGATCTACGAGAGCATGGTCAAGGGCACCAACAAGCTCGAGGCCGGCATGCCCGTCGCATTCGACGTGCTGTGCAACGAACTCAAGGGTCTGGGCCTCAACGTCACGCTCGAGAAGAAGAAGCTCGAGGGCGGAAGCCTTCTGTAAACCGAAGGCGTCCGGTGTCGGTCACCTGTGAACAGTGCTGGTTTGGAACAGTGAACGCAGTTTGAAACGGTCCGCGGCACCACAACGCCGCGAAAGGCGAGAAGACTCATGGCTGAGACGATCTACGACCGTGTGAATGACTACTCCGCCGTCAAGGTCACCCTGGCGTCGCCCAACGACATCCGGGCCTGGTCCTACGGCGAGGTGAAGAAGCCCGAGACCATCAACTACCGCACCTACCGCCCCGAGAAGGACGGCCTCTTCTGCGAGCGCATCTTCGGGCCCGAGCGCGACTACGAGTGCGCCTGCGGCAAGTACCGCGGCACCAAGTACAAGGGCATCATCTGCGATCGCTGCGGCGTGAAGGTGACGCACTCGCGCGTCCGCCGCAAGCGCATGGGCCACATCAACCTCGCCTGCCCGTCGGTCCACATCTGGTTCTTCAAGAGCATGCCCAGCCGCCTCGGCACCCTGCTCGGCATGAAGACCAGCGACCTCGAGCGCGTGATCTATTACCAGGATTACGTGGTCGTCGATCCGGGTGACACCGAGCTCACGTTCAAGCAGATCCTCACCGAGGACGAGCACACCGCCGCCCAGGATAAGTTCGGCAACGCCTTCAAGGCCTCGATGGGCGCCGACGCAATCCGCGAGCTGATCGAGCGCACCGACCTCGACGCCGAGGCCGCGCAGCTCCGTCAGGACCTCAACGAGACCAAGAGCAAGCAGAAGATCAAGGACTTCGCCAAGCGGCTCAAGCTCATCGAGCAGATCCGCGGCAGCCAGAACGACCCGGCGTGGCTCGTCATGGACGTGATCCCCGTGATCCCGCCCGACCTCCGCCCGCTCGTGCTGCTTGAGAGCGGCAACTTCGCGACGTCGGACCTGAACGACCTCTACCGCCGCATCATCAACCGCAACAACCGCCTCAAGAAGCTGATGGACCTCAACGCCCCCGAGGTCATCATCCGCAACGAGAAGCGCATGCTGCAGCAGGCGGTCGACGCCCTCTTTGACAACGGTCGCTGCCGTCGTCCGGTGCTGGGCTCCTCCAACCGTCCGCTCAAGTCGCTGACCGACATGATCAAGGGCAAGCAGGGCCGCTTCCGCGAGAACCTGCTCGGCAAGCGCGTCGATTACTCCGCGCGTTCGGTCATCGTCGTCGGTCCGGAGCTCAAGCTCCACCAGTGCGGCCTGCCCAAGAAGATCGCGCTCGAACTCTTCCAGCCCTTCATCATCCGCAAGCTCAAGGAGCACGGCCTGGCCGACACGATCAAGTCCGCCAAGCGCATGCTCGAGCGCCGTGACGCCGCGGTGTGGGACATCCTCGAAGAGGTCATCTACCAGCACCCCGTGCTGCTCAACCGCGCCCCGACGCTCCACCGAATGGGTATCCAGGCCTTCGAGCCGGTGCTCGTGGAAGGCAACGCCATCCGCATCCACCCGCTGGTCTGCGGCGGGTTCAACGCCGACTTCGACGGCGACCAGATGGCCGTGCACCTGCCCCTGAGCGTTGAGGCTCAGGCCGAGGCCCACGTGCTGATGCTGTCGACGCACAACATCTTCTCGCCCGCGAACGGCAAGCCCATCATCTCGCCCTCGCAGGACATCGTCATGGGCGTGTACTTCCTCACGCACGTGGCCCCCGACGAGCGTGCCGAGAAGGACATCAAGTCGTTCAAGGACCGTCGCGAGGCGATCCTCGCCTACGACCAGGGCAAGATCGGCATCCACGAGCGCATCCGCGTCCGTCTGGACGGGTTCACGCAGTACGCGGACAACCAGGGCGGCGAAGTGAAGAACATGCCCGCGAACAAGCGTCTGACGACCACCGTCGGCCGCGTGCTCTTCGCGGAGATCCTCGCCAAGGGCATGCCGTTCTACAACTGCGTGCTCGGCAAGAAGGGCTGCGCCCGCGTCATCGACGATGCGTACCTCTTCGCCGATCGCCCGAGCACCATCGACCTGCTCGACAAGATGAAGGAAATCGGCTTCAAGCAGTCGACGCTCGCCGGTCTGTCCTTCGGCATCACCGACCTGCGCATCCCGCGCGAGAAGGCCGAGCTGCTCGCCGAGAGCCAGAAGAAGGTCGACCGCGTCGAGAAGAACTACGACCGCGGAATCATCACCGCCCGCGAGCGGTACAACCAGCTGCTCGACATCTGGTCGCACTGCCGCGAACAGGTGCAGAAGAAGCTGGTCGAGACCCTCAAGAACGACCGCCGCGACGAGAACGGCAACGAGACGTCCATCGAGAACAAGCAGGGCAAGGTCTACCTGAACCCTGTGTACCTCATGTCCGACTCGGGCGCCCGCGGCAACATCAGCCAGATGCAGCAGCTGGCCGGCA
>JBILLU010000061.1:0-16342 GCA_044375915.1 Phycisphaerales bacterium | reverse complement strand
AAAGAAGTCCCGGTAGTCATTGTCTCGTCTCTGCACCCCCTCGTCCCTTCCTTCGTGCCGCACCACCCAGCCCATCCATCGCACCCACCCCTCCTCGGCGTACTCGGCGGCGGGCAGCTCGGCCGCATGCTCGCGCTCGCGGGCGTGCCGCTGGGTTTGCGGTTCCGCTTCCTTGATCCATCGCCGTACGCCACCGCGGCGCACGTCGGCGAACTGATCGTCGGCGATTTCGAGGACGCTGAAGCGCTGACACGCTTCAGCAAGGGTCTCGACGCGGCGACGTTCGAATTTGAGAATGTGCCCGCCGCCGCGGCGCGCCGCATCGCGACATCGCTTGCGGTCAACCCCAACGCGGAGGTGCTTGAGACGGCACAGGACCGCTTGCGCGAGAAGACCCTCTTCCAATCCCACGGCTTGGGCGTCCCCGCGTTCGCGGGTGTGTCGAGCCGGGCCGAGTTGCACGCCGCCGCGGCGCGTGTGGGTGTGCCGGGCGTGCTGAAGACCCGACGCATGGGGTACGACGGCAAGGGCCAGTGCGTCGTGCGAGCTGCGGCCGACATTGATGCCGCGTGGAACACCGTCGTTGGCGATCGCGAGCACGCGGAACTGATCTACGAGCAGTTCGTGCCATTCGAGTGCGAGACGTCGCTCATCGCCTGCCGAAGCCGCGACGGCGTGTGCGTCTTCTACCCCATGCCCACCAACGTGCACCGCGGCGGGATGCTGCGTGTTTCGAGCGTCGGCCTTGAGCCCGCGTTGCCCGATGCGGTGCAGGCCGCGGCCCGCGCCAGCGTCACGCGGCTGATGGAGCAGTTCCAGTATGTGGGCGTGCTGGCGGTCGAGTTCTTCGTGGTGCGCCAGGGCGAGACGTTGACGCTGCTGGCCAACGAGATGGCGCCGCGGGTGCACAACAGCGGCCACTGGTCGATCGACGCGTGCGCGGCGAGCCAATTCGAGAACCACTGCCGCGCCGTGGCAGGGATGCCGCTGGGTGCGACGACGCTTCGAGCCCCCGCAACGGCGATGCTGAACATCATCGGCGCCATGCCGACGTTCGAGGCCGTCGCCGCGTTCGAGCGCGACGCGGCCGCGTTGGGGGTGCTGGTCAAGCTCCACGACTACGCCAAACCACCCCGCGAAGGGCGGAAACTGGCACACCTCAACCTCGTCGGGGACGCTGAGGACATCAGGCGGGTTCTGTCATTGGCGGCGCAGTTGCCGGGGGTGGTGGTAGCGAGCGACTGGAAGGTCTGAAGTTGTTTCGCTTCCTGCGGCGTCATCAAATCACTTATCCCGAAAGTGCAGCGCACACTTTCTGGCGGGCAGCTTCAACGGCCGCTCTCCACGGGCCGCCGGCGCGTGGACTCCATTGAATCCCGGGATTGCACGCGAGAACGGTCTTGACGTTTCGCGGAAATGCGGATCGAATCTCGTCGAAGGCTTCAACTCCCGGTTCGACCACAACGATCAGACTGGCATATCTGGCGGCTCGAACGGCGTGTCTCACAAATCGCGGGTGAGTGACGTCGACCGGAATCGACATGTAGATCTCCGGATCATGCGAGACCATGCCGTCTGCCCATGGATTCGGTGTGCCAACGACGGCCACCCAGCGAGCCTCACCTATCTCCGAAAACTCAGGGAGCGTGAGTTCCGCTGCATGACGCTCACCCTTGGGAAGAGTCTGCCACCTTTCTCGTATCCAGGACATCGCCTGTCGAGCGACCGGATCTTCTGCAAACTCAACCAGAAACCGCAACAAGCACGAGAGGGGAGTCGACGTCCCCATCCAGTCAGACTTGACGCGCCTTGAGTATCGGCGCCGCAAGATCTTCGCGGCGGCCGGGACGTCGCTCGCATCTCCCCAGCGACCGATCGCCCACGACTGATCGAACAAAAAGTGCTTGCATTGCTGCTTCGTCCGGGCCAGTCGCCGGTAGAAAGCTATCTCCGACGCGCCCGCTATTCCGTCCAGGACTACTAGAGCCTCGGACTGGATGTCACTATGCCGGTCAAGGCAGAGCTCCTTGCATACCGGAATCGAACGCGCCGTTGCGACGCCACGGGTTCTCAACATCCGAAACGCTGAGTTCCCCTTCAGGGACATCGGCTTGGAACGGACGATCTCGAGTAGCTGCGACTCGTCGAAAGGGTCAATCTTCTTCGAGCGAAGGTACTCAACATCGAGTTCGGAAGGCTCGTCCTCGAGCAGACTCCAGCGCTCGAACATCGATCACCCTCCATCAAGATTCGCTCCGGCCGCGTCGATGAAACGCCAGCGAACCGCTCGCTACGACGCCGAACACCCGTGATCTGCGAACCGTAGATCGTGTACCCTCCATCAGTCGATTAAACTATCACGCATCGTACCGATCGCGACACTTCGACAGGACCGCTCCATGAACCACGCCCCCGCTCTCCTCCTCTCCGCCCTCCTCGCCTCCGCCGGCCTCGCCCAGCCCGCGTTCGCCGCCCCTACCCCCACTCCTTCCCCCGACGGCCTCAAGGACGAACTCCGCTCCATCGTCCAGTCCGCCCGCGACAAGGTCTTCCCCGCCCTTGTCAACATCTCGGTCGTCACCACCTCCTTCGAGGGCGGCTCGGAGTCCAAGGGCGGCTCGACCGGCAGCGGCACCATCATCTCCAAAGACGGCCACGTCATCACCAACCAGCACGTCGTCAACGACGGGACCAAGTTCAAGGTGACGCTCGCCGACCGTCGCATCGTGTCCGCGAAATTGGTGGGCGAAGACCCGCTCACAGACCTTGCCGTGCTGCAGATCGACCTCGCCGAGCTCAAGTCCCTCGGCTTCGATCCCGCCAACCTCCCCATCGCCGAGTTTGGCGACTCCGACAAGCTCGCCATCGGCGACACCGTGATGGCCATGGGCTCGCCCTTCTCGCTGAGCCGCAGCGTCACCCTCGGCATCGTCTCCAACACCGAGCGCGTCTTCAGCAGCGGATTCCTCCGCGAGGAGTTCGAGGAGATGCAGGGCGAGGCCGGCACCACCGGTGTCTTCACCCGCTGGATCCAGCACGACGCCGCCATCAATCCCGGCAACTCCGGCGGCCCGCTCGTGAACCTCGAGGGCAAGATCGTCGGCATCAACACCCTGGGCGGCAGCAACATGGGCTTCGCCAGCCCCAGCAGCCTCGCCCGCCAGGTCTCCGACGCCATCCGCAAGGACGGCGAGGTCCTCCGCTCCTACGTCGGCCTCTCCTTCAAGAACATCCGCGACACGGGTTTCGATGACGGCGTCCTCGTCAACGCCGTCGTCGAGGACGCTCCGGCGCACGACGCCGGTTTGCAGGCCGGGGATCGCATCACCGCGATCGACGGCACGCCGATCACCATCCGCTTCGTCGAGGAAATCCCGCCCCTGATCAAGAGCATCGCCGACCGCCCGATCGGCTCGGCCATCAAGGTCTCGTATGTGCGCTCCGGCAAGCAGGCCGAGGCGACCATCACGACCAAGAAGCTCCTCGCCGAACGCGGCGAACGCAGCGCGCTGCGGCTGTGGGGCGTCACGATCGCGGAGATCACCGAAAAGCTTGCGGACGATCTGCACCTCGACAGCCGCGACGGCGTGTTTGTCACAGGCGTCAAGGGCGGCTCGGCGGCGGAGCTTGCGGAGCCGAACATTCAGTACGGCGACATCATCACGCGGATCGGCGACACGAAGGTCAAGACGGTCAAGGACGCCGTGGAAGCCTACCGGGGCGTGATGAACGTCCTCAGCGCCGACAAGAACCTCTCCAGCGAAGAAGCCCGCCTCAAGATCCCCGAGTTCCTGCTCGTCGAGTTCGACCGCCGCGGCAAGAGCCAGGCCACGCTCATCAAGCCGCGCCCGGATAAGAAGGAAGACCCGCCGCGTGAAGTCGCCAAGGGCTGGATCGGCGTCGCGACGCAACCCGTGCTGCGAGACCTCGCCCGCGAGATGGGCCACGAAGGCCAAACGGGCTACCGCGTGACCCGGATCTATCCCGGCACCCTGGCAGCCAAGAGCGACCTGAAAGTCGGCGACCTGATCATCGGCATCGACAACGACAAGCTCAGCGTCCGCGGCATGCAAGACGCGGGTGCACTGAACCGCAAGATCCGCACCATGAAGCCCGACACCGAGGCGGTGGTGAAGGTGCTGCGCAAGGGCGAGGATTCGAAGCCCGCCCCGGTCGATGTGAAGGTCGCGCTCGAGCGCACGCGGCTGACCCCCGAAGAGGCCCGACGCGACAGCAACAAGGACTTTGAACTGAGCGTCCGCGAGCTGACGTTCTTCGACCGCGACGAGAACCGCTGGGAGGACGACGTGCAGGGCGTCATGGTGACCGGCGCCGAACAACTCGGCTGGGCAGGCACCGCCGGTGTCCGCTCCGGCGATGTCATTCAGCGCATCAGCGTTACCAGCGACAAGTCCGGCACCGAAGCCTGGAGCGTGACGATCAACGACCTCGACGGCTACCGCAAGGTCATGGAACGCCTCGCCAAGGAACAACCCACCCGCGTCGTCTTTGGCATCCTCCGCTACAACCAAGCACTCTTCCGCTACCTCGAGCCCGAGTGGAAGCCGATGGTGACAGGCGAGGCGAAGGACGCGAAGGACGCGAAGGCGGAAGACAAGAAGTAACCCAGCGCGACTTCCCTTTGATCGCACTGTGCCTTTCGAGACCGTTGGCCTCGGAAGACAGACACCGGCCGATGCTGATATCGCGATCGGTCTGGCCGCACACGACTCCCCCTCCCAGAGGGAGGGGTCGGGGCGTGGTTTCCAATTGCAACAGCGACTCGGAACACCCCAATCCCACTCCTCCCCTGATACCATCCCGACGCACGGCCGATCCCTCGGCCCTCACCCCTCCGCTCATCCGCTGAGCCTCAGGAGTCTTCGATGACCGTCCGCACCCTGCTCGCCTCGCTCGCTCTTTCGCTCGCCGTCGTCGCGCCCGTCTCGGCCATCGCCGCGGACGAGTCCGCCGTCTACGCCAAGCTCGCCGAGGCGCGCTCCCCCAGCGTCGTCACCATCAAGTTCATCCTCAAGATCTCCATGGGCGGCAGCGACGAAGAGCGCGAAACCGAAACCGCCGGCATCATGATCGAGCCCGGCGGCCTGGTCATGGCCAGCAACCTCCAGCTCGGCGGCATCTCCGAGTCCATGCGCTCCTTCATGTCCCCCGGCATGTCCATGGCCCCCAAGGACATCAAGGTGCTCATCGGCGACGACACCGAAGGCGTCGAAGCCAAGGTCATCGCCCGCGACAGCGAACTCGACCTTGCCTGGGTGCAGATCGAGAAGAAGGCCGACAAGCCCTACGCCGCCATCGACTTCTCAAACGCCGGCAAGGTCGTCCCGGGCCAGACGCTCTACAGCGTCGAGCGCCTCGGCAAGTTCTTCGACCGTGCCGCCACCATCAACGACTTCCGCATCGGCGCCGTCGTCACTAAGCCCCGCAAGCTCTACATCCCCGCCGAGCGCCTCAGCGCCGGCCTGGGCACGCCCATCTTCGCCGCCGACGGCACGCCCGTCGGCGTTAGCGTCCTCCAGCTCCCCAGCAAGGAGGAGATGGAAGCCGAGCAGAACATGATGGGCTCGCAGCGCGGCCTGGTCATCCTCCCCGCCGAGGAAGTCGTCGCCGCCACCGCCCGGGCCAAGGAAGCCGCCGCCAGCGGCAAGCCCGTCGACGAGCCCGCCGCGCCCGCCACCGACGCCCCGAAGGAAGAAATGGCCGAGCCGAAAAAGGAAGGCGATAAGTAAGAACCCGCGTCGCGCCCAACGCGCCTCCCCGCCCCGCGCAGCGGGGAGGGGTGGTCGAGGCTCGGCGAGACCGGGGAGGGGCCTTGGGCACACGGACGACAAACGCACCAAGCACCCGCAATCCCCTCACCTGACTCGACGCTTCGCATCGAGTCGTCCTCTCCCCGCCAGCGGGGAGAGGAGGCGCAGCAGCCCACTTTCGAAACGAACGCTGTAGGACCGGCCTCTGGCCGGTCCTTTTCGTTGCGCACGCGCCGCAGCCACAATCTCGCGAAGGACTCATCCGCCGACCGTCGTCGCATCGGATTGACGCACCCGCTGCACCACGCGTTCGCGCCGCTCCGCCGCCCGCTTCGTCACCGCGTTCTCCGGACCGGCGATCTCGAGGAGCTTCGCGTGCTCCTGCTCGGCGATTCGCTGCGCCTCGTCGGTCCGGCCCATCGCAACCAGCGCGGCGATCAGGCCGTCAACGGCGACGTCGGTATGCCAATTCAACAGAAGCCCGCAATCCCAGCGGATCTGCCACGCCCGCTGCAACTCATCCATCGCCGCGGCCGGGCCGTCGATCAGCATTCTCGCCCGGCCGATCATCGCCCGGCTCTCCGACTCCAGCGGCGGGGTCCACCGGCCACGGACCCGCCGGATCCGCGCCGCCTCTTCCGCGCAGACAAGCGCCTCACGCCCACGCTCCCAGCGAACATAGAGAGACGCGAGGTTCATCCGGGTGTCCGCCACGGTGGCGCCGTCCGGACCGCCGTTCTTCAGGCGGATCGAAATCGCCTCATTCAACACCGACTCGGCCTCCGCGAAGCGACCCAGATCGCGCAGGCACACGCCACGGCTGTTGATCGCGTTCCCACGGAGTACTGGATCGTCCAGGCCCTCCGGGCCTGCAAATGTCGCGATATCGGCAAACTCGCGTTCCGCCGCCGCCAGATCGCCCTGAAGCCAGAGCAGACCGGCAAGCCGCGTGCGAATCGAAACCGTCTCAAAGGACTTGGGGCCAAGCTCGGCGATCGACGCTCGCAACAGGTGATGGAGCAGATCTCGTGCGGCATCAATGTGGCCCAGCGCCACCTGCACAAACGCTCCGAGATGCGCCGCGTTGCGGTACGACATCAGCCAGGGTGTGTTGACCAGCCCGTCCTTGATATCTTCGAGCGGCGGCAGCAACCTCTCTGCTTCACGCGCCTTGCCGGAGTAGAACATGGCCGACGCCTTGACGCATGCGGCGTCGAATTCGTGCGTCTGCAGAAACGGCTCGCCGAGGCTCTTCGCGAGCGCGTCCATCGCCTCGACCTGACTTGCGAGCTCGTCCGATGGTCCTCTGGTTGACAGATACCACGAGAGCTGACGCCGCGCGTAATAGAGCTTCAGGGGCTCGTCCCCGCGACGCGACAACTCGTGAACCAGCCGCCGCACCGACTCCTCGAACACGTGCGCGTTATCCCGCCACAATGAAAGCGCTGCCAGACGGAGCGTCACATCCGCCACCAGGGGATCTTCCAGCCCCCTCGAACCGCTCAGCCCGATGGCGCGCTGCAGCATCCGCTCGGCCTCGGCGAATCTCCCCAGAGTACCCAAGTACTCCACGCCGATGCGGTATTGCACGCCAGCTTCAACGATCGGATGGGCTCGCAGTTCCGACGCCGCGAGCCGGCTGACATTCGACAGGGTGTCTGCGATCGCGTCGGGCGGAGTCACACCCGGTCGGTGCCTCGGCAGCTTGCTGCTGTAGTCAAGAGTCAGCGTCACTTCTTGCAGCCGTGCCCGCGTCAGCATCCATTGCCGCACGCTGAGCACCCCGCCCGCGAGCAGAAGCGCGATCGTGATCGCCCCGACGATCGAGGCCTTCTGCGTGCGGCGGAGAAACTTTGCCAACCGGTACCCGACCGTGAGGCGTCGCACCGACACCGGTCTGCTGGCGATGACGCGGCGGAGGTCTGCTCCGAGATCAGCGGCGGACTGGTACCGCTCGCGCGGATCGAATCGCAGCGCATTCTCGACGACGAGATCCAAATCGACTCCGCAGCTCGGCGTGCGTTCTCGCAGCGAGGGGAACCGATGCTCGCCGATCGCCCGCATCGCATCCCAGATCGTCGCCCCCTCGGTGACGATCGGACGAGTTCCGGAGACCAACTCGTATGCCATCACACCGAGCGAATAGATATCGCACTGTGCACCGCCCCGGTCGAGTCCTTGCGCGTACTCGGGGCTCATATAGGCGAGCGTGCCCACGAGGTCGCCGCCCAGCGTCGGCTGCGTGCCGGTCTCGTCGTAGATCGCGTGCGCGACGCCGAAGTCCAGCACCCGCGGCTGCCCATCCGGCAGCACGAGAACATTCGATGGCTTCAGGTCTCGGTGGATCACGCCGTGCGCGTGGGAGTACGCCACGGCGTCACACACCTTGGCGAGCAGTTCCAGCCTGGCGGGAACGGACAGTTTGTGCCGTGCCGCGAACTCCGTGAGCGGCAGCCCCTCGATGAGCTCCATGGCGATGAATGCCTGCGGCCCCCAAGGCAGCGTGGCGGCGCCAGATTCGAACACCCGCGCGATCCCTGGATGATCGAGCTTTGCCAACAGCTCCGCTTCACGCAGGAATCGCTCGGTCGTGCGTGTGTGCGACTGGAGCCCCGGGCGCAGGAGCTTGATGGCGACCGTTCTACGCGGGCTTTTCTGCACGGCGGCAAAGACTCGACCCGTCGCACCCTCGCCCAGCAGCCGCTCGAGCACGTACCGGCCCATCGACAGCGGCAGCGCGTCGCTCGAAGCCTTCACCTCGATCATGCTCGCCGGCGCTTCGCGGAGCAAGGGCGATGGGCGTGCGTGATGATCCAGTAGCGCCAGGACGTCCGCGACGAGTACCGGATCGTCCGCCGCTGCCGCCGACACGACTTGAGATCGCTCGGCGTCCGGTGCCTCGATCGCAGCGAGGAAGATCTCCTTGACTCGCTGGAATCGCGCATCGGTGTTCACGTCGCTCCCTCCGACGCAGCACCGAGCCGACGCGAAAGCCAGGCCCGCGCAAAGGCCCAGTCCTCGCACGCCGTCTTCCGCGAGATGTCCAGCAGCTCCGCGACGTCTTCAACGGTCAGGCCGCCGAAGAACCGAAGCTCCACCACCCGGGCCGCCCGGTGATCGACCTTCGCGAGTTGCTCGAGTGCCCCGTCGAGTTCAAGGATCGCGGCATCGACCCGCGGGTCGACCTGCGAGATCTCGTCCAGGACCTCCTGATTCCAGCCGCCGCCACGCTTGAGAGCGTTGCGCCGCCGCGCGCGATCAACCAGCGCGTGGCGGATGGCGACCGCCGCGCAGGCGAAGAGATGCTCCGGACCCTCGAATCGACGTTCGTTTCCGAGCCGGATGATCGCGTCGTGCACAATCGAGGTCGGGGTCTGGTTCGATCGCTCGTTGCGCACACACAGCGCGGCATACCCCCGCAACCGCTCGTAGATCTCGTCGATCAACTTCGCCGCAACGAGGTCTTCGCGGGATTGTTCTGCGGGCTCGCTGGGCTTCATGAACATCCCGCCGTCGGATCTGTGAAGAGGGCTTGGACGTGATTCGCGGGCGTATCGCTGAAAGTTCGGGAAATGTGCGAAATGGCCGTGGCGCGGACGGCGATCTCTCCGCCTTGATCCTAGGGGACGGTAACGCCTCGCTGAAACGTGGCCGATCGGGCGGTCGTAGCGGACACGCTCTCGCACAGCCCGGCATCGCGTTTCCCGAGGACAGGCACGTGCGGCACTGAGTTTCACAGCCCGATCGTCCCAGCACCGCCCAGGCGGTCGGCGGCTGGGTCGAACCCGGGGAAACTCGGGTCTGCTCGGGCCCATTCGGGGTCCTCTCGGGGCGTCCACAAGCCGGCTCGCGACTCATCGTCGCAAGGCTTGAAGGAGGGGGCGCCCCGGGGTCCTCGGGTGCCCCGTAAAGGGGAAGTTCGAGATTTCGGCCGCTCCGTTTCGGAGTCAGGCCACAGAATGCGGTGGACGGGCCAACACCAAGGCGACGCCTCAACTCTTCGGGCGTCGCCTTGGTGTCTTTTGGCGATGCCGGTGCCTTTGGCACCCGTGGTTGAAGGCCGAGCCTCGCTCGGTCGGGCATCGAGCAGGCAAACGCACGCGGTCCCGGAGACACAAACGCGTCATCCGGCACGCCGAAATGGAGCGGAGGAGACTCGAACTCCCGACATCCAGCTTGCAAAGCTGGCGCTCTACCAACTGAGCTACCGCCCCGAGGGGAACGAGTTTAGCGCGTCCCAAGCCGCGACATCTGAGGCTTCCAGGTGTCGCCGACTCAACGCATGGCTTCGCCAACCGCGATCAGGCCGTACGCCGTGATGAGCACCGGGTCGTTCTCCATCCAGCGGTCGTTCACGCTCTTGAACGAGCCGTCGGGCTGCTGCATCTCGGCGAGGGTCTTGATCAGGTCCTCGCGCCAATCCACGCGCTTCATGCGGCCGGTTTCTTCCTGCACTTCGAGGATCGGCTCGCCGAACGCCTGCAGAGCACGCGAAAGCGTGACGAGGTAGTAGTAGTACCCCTCCATGCCGATGCCGGGGTTCTCGCGGAGCGTGTAGTTCTCCTTCATCCAGCCGAGTGCGGCGAGGACGCGTGGATCGTCATGGGCAAGGTCGGCGTAGAGGTAGCTCTTGAAGCCGGCGTACGTCATGCTGCCATAGGCGCGAAGGCGGCTGACCTTGGTGCCGTCGGTCAGAGTTTCCTCGATCACCGGAGCCTTGCTCTCGCCTTGGCCGGCCTTGGCCGCCTCCTCGGCGGTGGCGTAGATGAACCCGCCCTGGGTCGATCCCTTGGCATAGCCCATTTCGTTGATCTTGACGCCTTTGAACTCTTCGATCATCTGCGTCCGCTGCAGGAACACCAGCGCCCGTTGGAACGCCGCGTCATCCCCCGGCACACCGCTGTCGTGCAGACCTTGCAGCACCCAATTGAGATTGGAAAGGTCGGGTCGTTGCCCTCGCCCGTATCCGACACCGCCGTAGAACGGGTGCGACTTGTCTACCGCCTCGGCCGATTCCTTGTGCGATTCGAAAGCGACAGCGCCCTCGCCGTACTGAAGTTTGCGAAGGAAGTCCTGCGCCGGCGGAATGGCAGCCTTGGCCTTGGGCGTGTCCACCTTGGCGAGCGCGGAAAGGCAAATCGCAGTGTTGTAGCTGGCGAGGATCTGGTCGTAGATCCCGCCATCGGGCTGCTGCTTGCTCAGGATGAAATCAAGCCCTTTCGCGACGGCGGGGTCGTTCACATCGACGCCCGGCTGCAGGAGCATGCCGCTGACGACAAGGCCGGTGATGGCGGGGAACGACGGGCCCTTGGGCGGGATCGACCAGCCGCCGGACTTCTCGTCCTGCTTGCTCTTCAGAAACGCGATGGCCTTGGTGGCGACCTTCTGTGCAACCTCGCGTACGTCCTGCTTCAGCGGCCGCACCGACAGCAGCGACGGGCGGTCAGCTTCGACGTGGGCCGCGTAGGAGATCGGCGAGGCAAGAGCAATACCAGCAACCAAGGTGCAGGCGAGCGTGCGCATGGAACCCTCCATGCGGCAAGCGTATCGCGTCAGGCGTTGGCGAGACACTTCTCGCGCCACACGCCTCGGAGCAGTTGCTCGAAGCGCTGGGCGAACGCCATGGGCTGCGTCAGCGGCGACTGGCCCATCTTGTCGCGGAGCGTCGCCCGGTACTCTCGCAGCCTCGCCCTGTCGCGCGCCAGTTCCACGGCGATCTTCACATACTGATCGTGATCGTGGGCGATCAGCTCGGGCACGCCGACGGCCGTGAGCAGCGAGCCGCTGACGCGGGCGCGGTGGGTGTCGCCCACACGCGTGACGACAGGCACGCCCATCATGATTGCCTCGCAGGTGGTCGTCGTGCCGTGGTAGGGGAACGAGTCGAGCCCGATGTGCACACGGTGATAGGCGGACAGGTGGTCGAAGGTCCGCGGCGTCTGCCCGATCATCTCGACGCGCATCGGGTCGACGCCGCGCTTTCCAAACTCTTCGCTGAGGTGCGTCCGCGCGCCGGCGTCGGCGAGCGAATAGCTCTTGAGCAGCAGCGTCGCGCCGGGCACCTGATTCAGAATGTCCGCCCACATCGAGAGCGTCTCGGGCGCGTACTTGGCGACCGCGTTGAAGCTTCCAAAGCAGATCGGGAAGTCGTCGCCATCCGGCAGCGGCGGCACTTCCGGCGGCACGATCGCGGGCCCGAAGCACAGGAAACACGGATCGAGCCGCAGCAGTTTTTCGGTGGCGAACTGATCCGCAGCGCCGACGGGATCGGTGTACGAATCGACGATGCGGTAGTCCACCCGCGACATGCCGGTCGAGTGCGGATAGCCCAGATACGTCATCGTGATCGGGGCGGGCCGATGGGCCAAGAGCTCCACGCGGGACGAGGGCATGTGCCCGGCGAGATCGATCAGGATGTCCACGGCGTGCTTGCGGGATTCGGCGGCGACGAACGGGTCGGACAGCGTGCTGCAATCGAACCAGAACGCGGAGACCTGCTCCATCGAACCGGAGATCTCGTCGCGATAGTTCTGGCACGCGTAGAGGCCGATCGCCAGTTTCGAACGATCGACATTGTGCAGCAGCGGCTCGATGAAGCGGCTCACCGAGTGGCCGTAGAGGTCCGGCGAGACAAGCCCGACGCGGAGCTGTCGATCCGCGTCCGCCGGCGTCGGCTTGTGCGCCGGCGTTGGGGACTTGGGGGCGTTGGCCTCGAGGCGCTGGCCCAGCACGCGGTGCGCTTCGGCGATCTCCGCCGGCGTGGCGGCATCGCTGTACAGACGAAACAGCGCCGCGTCGCGCAGCAGCATCGGATCGGTCGGGAACTTGGGCAGGTGCTGCTTGAGCAGGTCCAGGGCCTCGCCGCAGCGGCCGGTGTTCAGAAGCGACCAGGCAAGGCCGTGGACGGTCTGGGCGGGCGCCTGGGGCAGCGTGATCGCGCGGCGCAGCACCTCGATCGCCTCGCCGTAGCGCTGGAAGTCATTCAACGCAGTGCCGAGGTTGTTCCATGAGAACGAATCGTTCGGCCCGTGCTCGCACGCGACGCGGAGTTGGGCGAGTCCTTCATCCGGCGAACCCGTGTTCATCAGGCAGATGCCGTAGAGCCCGCGGGAGGAATAGTTCCGCGGCTCGAGGTCGACGGCGAGCTTGGCGTGCACGATGGCGTTGGCATAGTCCCCGCGGTGCATGTGGCACGCCGCGGCGAGGTGGCGGGCCCTGGGCATGTGGGGCATGAAAGAAAACAGCTCGCCCAGCAAGAACAGGGCGAGCTGCAGGTTTCCCTGGTTGGCCGCGGCGTAGGCCTGCTTGAACATCTGATCGGGGTTCTTCATCCGGTCAGATTGTTCACACGGGCGGGGCCGGGCGTTGGAGCAATTACTGACCGTCGGCGGGCGCGGTGGGCGCGGCGGCGCTGGAGCTCTTCTGAGCGCCCGACGCCTGGCGGACGACCGGCTCCACGAGCATCTTGGTCTGCTCGGGGGTCAAGTTGCCCACGGCCTCGCGCATCTTGGCGACGCGCTCGCCCTCGTCCTTGGCAGCCTTGGCCTGCTGGAAGAGGTCCTTGACCTTCGCCTCGGTGTCGGCGGCGAGGCCGAACGTGCCGACGCGGTCCGCGGCGGTCTCGGCGCTGTCGCTGAGCATCCAGTAGTAGACCTTGCGAGACTCGTCGGCGATGGTGATCCAGAAGCCGCGGGCGACGAAATCGCCGACGGCCTTCTTGTCCTCTTCGCTGGCCGTATTGCGCTTCATCTCATCGATGAGCAGACGGCGGTAATCGTCCACAATCGCCTGGTGGACCTGGATGTTGTTGGCGGTGAACAGATCGGACTTCTTGAGCTCGGAGGGGAACGCGCCCAGACCGATGAACGGCTTGGCGGCGGCGTTGACCTTCGAGAGCATCGTGCGGTCGCTCATCGAGAAGGTCTCGACGACGCCGCTGTCGAGCTCGCGGATCTGCGCGATGTTCTCGAGGACGGCCTGCTCGACCTTCTGGCGACGCTGCTCGATGAAGGTGTCGATCTTCTTGCGGGTATCGGCGGGAATGGTCGAGTTGCGATCGATCGCGGCCCAGTGCAGCGGGCGGTCAACGCGGACGACGTTACCCGAGCCGTCGCGCTCCCACTCCTTGAAGAAAGAGTGGGCGTTCTGCTTGGTCACGGCCTGCGGGGCCGGGTCGGTCTTCTGGGGCTGGGCCGGCTGGGCGGCGGGAGCGTTGGGGTTGTTGGCGTCCTTGGTCTGGAGCAGGCCCTTCTCCATGGCGTCCTTGGCCGACATCGTCTCGACCTTGGTCGTCACCGGCTCCTGGGGAGTCTCCTTGGGCCAGCCCGCGGGCTTCTGCGCCGGGGGCGTGTTCACCTGAGCGAGGCTCGACAGCGCCAGGCCGGCCACAGCGACGAGCATTCCAAGTTTCGCGTTCATCCCGATCTTCATTGCAATTCTCCAGTGGCCGCCGGAGCGAGTCCGGTGTGTGTCGTTTCCAAAATGGCGCGGTCCCCGCCGCGCCTCTCTCGGCGGTAGATCGTGGTCATCGACGATCTTCCCGGCCTTTCCCAGTCCAACCCGACAATCCTCGCCGGATTCTTGCCCGTCCCCACCAACGCCGGGCCCGACAATCCGGACGGATTACCGCGCCGATCGGTTCTCGGACGTCGTTCCGACACCTCGCACCGCGGCTGCATGCAGTGCGCCACAGGACCGGAAAGTTCACGGCCTGGCGATATCGACGGGCGAGACTCCGAACAGCATCCGAGCAAGGGTCGTGCGCTGCTCGCGGGAAAGCGACGGGAGCACCTTGGCCGCCGTGTCGTACCAGTCACGCCCATTGGGGACCGCGGCGCGGTCGCGCAGCTGCTCCAGCGGCTTGCGCACATTGGCGTCCTGCTCGTGCCACGGGTCGATCGCCTCGAGCACCTCCGCCGATTCGACCCCGCGCCCGGCGACCTGGCGCTCGAAGGATCGCCGCAGGTCGTTCGCGATCGCCGCGTTGCGGATGCGCACCAGCGCCCGCTCGGGCGAGAGCGTCTGCTTGCGATCGCGAGCCTGAGCGACTTCGTCCGCGACGGCGGCGCTCTCGTAGTGATGGATCAGCCGCAGAAACTCGGCGCGGTCGGACTCCGGTACCGCATCCGCCAAGGCCTCGCGCAGCGAGCGACGGCTCGGAACCTCGGCGGCGACCGACGACTCGGGCACGACCATCATCTGCTCAAACGCCGCGGCTCCGAGCCGCATGCCCTGAGCGCTCGCCGCGGCGTTGCGGACTTCGAGAAACCGCTCCAGCGGCTCGAGATCGAGCCGCATCCACTCGTCCAGCCACGACTGATGCCGAGCCAAGACCTCCTCGGCCCCGGCCCGCTCGGCCATGCTGAGGTTGAGCGCGTCCAGCGCCGCTTCCTCCGGCGTGCGGTCGAGCCGACGCATCGTGTTCCGCAGTTCTGTCGAGACCAGCGTCTTGTTCGAAACCACAGCGACCGCCGGGCCGGCCAGCAGCGGCTCGGGGTCAAAGGCCCACGGCTCTGGCTCGGGCGGCGGCAGGGGTGTCGAGCTTTCTTCGTCGGCCGGTTCATCCGCGTCGACCGGCACCACGACCCCGTCCCGATGCGAGGCGCCGCCGGTCAGCATGGCGATGCTGAACGCGCCAACCACAAGGGCGGCGTGCGTGAAAAGGACAGACGTGCGGCGCGGCATGCCACCATCTTATCGAAATCCCGGCGCGAGTCCGATCGATTTTCACGCTACGCTTGAGCCCCATGTCCAAAGAGGCTCTCGCCAAGTCCATCGCCGAGGTCGCCCTGCTCCGCGGCACGTTCACCCTCCGCTCGGGCAAGACCAGCAGTTACTACCTCGACAAGTACCTCTTCAGCACCCGGCCCGAACTGCTCGGCCAGCTCGCGCCGCTCTTCGCCGAGCGGCTCGACGCCATCCAGGAACGCCTGGGCGTCGGCATCAACCGCCTCGCCGGCGCGGAACTCGGCGGCATCCCGCTCGTCACCGCCGCCAGCCTCTTCACCGGGCTGCCGTGCCTGTTTGTTCGCAACCAGAAGAAGGACTACGGCACATCTAAGCAACTGGAGGGCGCGGTCGAGAAGGGTGATGTTGTCGTGCTGCTCGAGGACGTGGCGACGACCGGAGGGCAGGCGCTTGAGGCCGTGGAATCGCTGAAGGCGTCGGGCGCGAAGGTCATCGCCGTCATCGCGACGATCGACCGCATGGAAGGGGCCCGCGAAAACGTCGAAAAGGCCGGACTGATCTTCGAGAGCCTGTTCACGGTCAAGGACTTGGGTGTCGTGTAAGTCGACGCACGGGCGGAGCAGGCAGGTGGACTGCGGCGGTACCTACACGCCGAGACTTCCGCACGCCCAAGACCCCTCCCCGGTCTCGCTGCGCTTGACCACCCCTCCCCGCTGCGCGGGGCGGGGAGGCGCCGGTTTCGTGTGAGGATCATCTCCTAGAACCGCAGCACCAATCCGCCGCTGATGAACAGGGCCGGATCAACACCGCTGTCGGTGAGCTTGTTGCGATTCTGGTCTCGGACCTGCAGGTTCTGATAGACCATTGCGCCGACGCGGAGTTGG
>JBILLU010000267.1:0-4136 GCA_044375915.1 Phycisphaerales bacterium | reverse complement strand
TCGCCGACATCCACCTTGATCCGTGCGTCGCGCACTTCCAGCGGCGTGACGCGAACGCGCAGCGTTGCGGGCTCGACGCGATCGATCGTCAGCCCGCCAGCTTTGAACTGCGGCAGCGACCGCAGTGCTTCGCGTACCGCGATCAGGTTGTCTCCCGGCGATGCGGGCACCACCGCCGAACCAACAACGAGCTTCAGCGGCCCGCCGCGGGAGAGATCCTCGGAACCCGAGATCGCCGCGGCACTGCCCGACAGCGAAACCGAGACCACGCCGCGATACCCCTCGTCGGCGACCTCGACGAATCGCTCACTTGGTGCATCGGTGACGAACAGCAACTCCAGCCGCACGTCGCGGCGCTGCAGGCTTTCTGCCTCGGCAAACACCCAGACCAGAAGGGTGATGATCGAGACAAGGAGAATGGTCTTGATTCGGTCGAGCATGGGAGAGGCACGAGGCACTGGGCACTAGGCACCAGAAAGGCAGTTAGGTGATGCGGGACTTGTCGAGGTCGGCGCCGGCGTCGTCGAGGTTCAGGGGTTCATTGATCGGTTCAAACGCGTTGGTCGCGTCGTTGGCGGGGTTGTAATTGGAGATCGGTTCGGGCGCGACGACCGCTCCGGCGGCGGCTGCCATCGCCTTCACCTTCTCGGGGTTCAGCCGCGACATCAGTTCGCGGTCGAGTTGGTCCACCGACTCAACCACCGTCAGCCTTCCTCGCTCCGCGAGCCGGATCTTGCCCGATTCCTCGCTCACGACGACAACCAGCGCATCGCATTCGCGGCTCAGGCCCACGGCGGCCCGGTGGCGCGAGCCCAGTCGCTTGTCCGGCATGTCCTCGGGCTCAGCTAGCGGCAACTGCACGCCCGCCGCCGCGATCCTCTTGCCCTTCACAACCACCGCAAGATCGTGCAGCGCCGAACCGGGGAAGAAGATGGTCTGGAGCAGGCGCGAGGTGAGTTCGGCGTTCATCGGCGTGCCGCCCTCGACGACGCCCGCCACCGCGATCGAGCGCTCGATCACGATGATCGCCCCGAACCGCGCTTTGCTCAAGTACTTGCACGCCTCGCAGATTTCATCCACGACCAGCGCGATCTCTTTGGGGCTCGAGCGGAAGAACGGCGTCTCGCCCAGCCGCACCAGCGCGCGACGCAGCTCGGGCTGAAAGACGATCACCAGCGAGATCGCGAGATAGCCGAGGAATCGGTCGTAGAGCAGGCCGATGCGCTGGAAAACTTCGGCACCGCCGAGCACGCGGGCCATGACACCGACGAAGATGCCGACGACGAGCAGGCCCTTGAGCGCGCCCGCCGCGCGGGTGCCCTGCACGAACCGCACAATCGCGTAGACGCAGACCCAGATGATCGCGAGTTCCAACGCGACCACCAGCGGCGGATATGCCGCGAGCCGCCCGAGGAGATCGGTCAAACGAGTCGTGAACACGTCAACCCTTCCGACTTCATACGCACCGTGCCGAGCCGCGGATCGCGATCGTGCCGCCGGAGTCTACCCGCCGCACGGGTCGCGTTCCCGCTCGACTTCCACGCCCATGCATTCCTCCGCCAGAATGCCCTCACTAAAGTCGTTCGCCATGACTTCGGCATTCCGCGGCTACAACGTGCGAGAGTTCCAGGAAACGCCCAACCCGGCGGCGCTCAAGTGCGTCCTGGACCGGCCGGTGGACCTTCTGCCCGAGGGCCACGCCCCCATCCGCTCCTACCGCTCGCCAGAGTCCGCCTCCCACGACCCCTTGGCCACCCGCCTCTTCGCGGTCCCCGGCGTCGCCAACGTGCTGATCGCGGACACCTGGGTGACCGTCGGTAAGGCCGAGACCGCGGCGTGGAAGACCCTGAAGCCGGCGATCCAGAAGGCGATCAGCCTCTAGGGAAGCCCGGAGCCTCCACGAGCCCCGAGCGTGAGCGAGTGGGTCTACGAGACCTCCAGACCACCCACTCGCTTACGCTCGGGGCTCGTCAAGGCATGCGAAGCAAGCCCACTCCAGACTCCGCGACACCCCGCGACTGCGCGGTCGTTGCTGCGTTGTCGCGCTGGTTCCGCCACGCCGCCCGCGACCTGCCGTGGCGGCACGCGGCCAAGGGTGTGGGCGGGCACCGCGACCCGTACTGGTCCTTGGTGAGCGAGTTCATGCTGCAGCAGACCCAGGTCTCTCGGGTGCTGGAGAAGTTCGAGCCGTTCCTGAAGCGCTTCCCGACGGTGGGGGCCCTGGCCGCCGCTCCCGAGCAGGATGTGCTGGCCGCGTGGTCGGGGCTCGGGTATTACCGGCGAGCAAGGCTGCTACACGCCTGCGCGAAGGCCATCGCCCGCGACTTCGGCGGCGAGGTGCCGCGGGATGTCGAATCGCTGCAAGAACTGCCCGGCATCGGCCGCTACACCGCCGGCGCGATCGCGTCGATCGTGTTCAACCAGCCCGAGCCGATCGTCGACGGCAACGTCTGCCGCGTGCTGCAGAGATTGGACGCGAGGCCCGGCAGCGCGAGCGAGAAGGACGTGATCGCCTGGGCGTGGGAACGCGCCGAGTCGCTCGTGAAGCACAGTTCCGACTCCCCCTCCCAGAGGGAGGGGGCGGGGGGTGGGCGACGAGACGCGAGCAAACGAGTAGACGCTCGCCAGCCACCGGTGATTCGGAAACGCTCGCACAGAACGAGCACCACCAACCCACCCCCAACCCCCTCCCTCGGGGAGGGGGCTTTGAGGCACATCGCGAACGATGACGACGTCGCGACCCCCGCTGCGTTCAATGAAGGCCTGATGGAGCTCGGTGCCCTCGTCTGCACGCCCGCCGCCCCCAAGTGCTTGGTCTGCCCGCTGCGTGACTTCTGCCTCGCGCGGGAACAAGGCCGCGTCGAGGAGATCCCGGCACCCAAGGCGAGGGCGAAGCGCAGCCGCGTGTACCACGACACCGTCGTGCTCTGGCGAAAAACCGCCCGCGGCGTCGAGGTGCTGCTCGAACAGCGCCCGGCGACGGGCCTGTGGGCCGGGTTGTGGCAGCCGCCGGCGTTGGAAAGCACGACCCGCAAGCGCCGCACGCTGAAGTCGCTGCTTGCGGAGTTGGGGTTGTCGGCGAGTGACACGAGAAGCAAGCCGCGGGAGTGGGTGTTTCAGACGACGCACCGGGAGATTCGATTCAGGACTTGGCTTGTCCAAGACTCAATTGCGACATCTGCTGCGCGACCATGGGTTTGTCTCAGAGACCTCGGAGCGGTGGGGATAAGCAACGCCCATGCTCAACTCTTGCGATTGATTCCAGAAGTCTCCTCCGCGCGCGTCGAACCATCGAAGTAGGCTCCGAGCGGGAAATGCTCGAGGGTTATCTCGTGCCCGCATTCAGGACACCGCAGCGAGTCAAGATTGCGTCTGTCGTACCCACATGCTGGGCAGTGCGCGATCGTCTCTCGGGCGAATGCCAGAAGCCGTGACGGCTCATCGCAACCTCTGGCCTTGAGGAACGTGATCACTGCGTCGGAAGCGTCGCGAAACTCGGCTGGATCGCCGAACGCGCGTGCGGGTACTCGAATCAGCAGCCCGGATAACGAAAAGATGAGCATCGCAGACTCACTGGTCTCGATCCGCCGGAGTGCGTGCCATCGAAACACTGCGTCGTAATACACCGTGGCGACACGTATGCCGTCATTGTCGAACCGAACAATGTGCCGACCGAAGGCGGGACGCATGCTTGGGTCTCGCGCGAACTGCTTCGGATCGGAGAAGTCGCCTGCAAAGCGGCGGCGTGAAAGGTACATCTCGCGTGCCGTGAAGGTACACCAGCAGGAGACGACGATTGCAAGCACTTCCCACCCGTCCGGTAGAAGGTCCTTCCCTGCGAGTCGCCGAACGACAACGACAAGAAGAGTCACGCCCCACGCGACCGCCGTCAGGTTGCGCCAAAACTCCCACGCAGTAGGAATGTCGAGCTTTCTTGCAAGAATCTCCCTCGCATCCTGCCGACTGGCTGAGATGTACGCCTCGACGTCGCTCGCGTCGGCAACGTATTCAACCGAGATCGGGAGACTCTGGGCCATCGACCGAGTTTATCGGTTGAAGCGTTGCGTGAGGCGGCTGCGGGCTTGGCTCGCAACGGATGCACGCCTCGACCGCATCGCCCCTCCCTTCGGCTACAC
>JBILLU010000266.1:0-4148 GCA_044375915.1 Phycisphaerales bacterium | reverse complement strand
GCACGCCCCCAAAGACGGCGAAGGCGATCGAGGCCGACGCCCCGGCGGGGTGAAGATCGACGAAGGACTCAGGCGTGCCGGTCCAGAGACACGCCCGATCGCCCGATGGCGACAGGTATTCGAACGAGCCGACCTGCTGCGCGCTGTCCATGCTGCGGACCATGCCGTGGTACACGTTCGCCGGGTTGAGGTCCAGCCATGACGACGCGCTGCCGCTCCAAAGACCGGCGTGATAGCGAGATCCAAACTGAGCAATGCCACCCTGGCGTCCGGAGTGCACAGCGGTCGCGCTCGAGTGCAGTGCGCCGGCAGGGTGGAGATCAATCCACGTCGCGGCCGATCCGCTCCACATGCTTGCGCGGGTCGAGCCGCTGGAGACATATCCGACCTGCTGACCAGCGTGCAGCGCATAGGCCTCTGAATAATCGAAGCCTGTGGGGTGCAGATCGATCCAGGAGTCCGCGCTGCCGCTCCACACCCCGGCGTGCTTGATTCCGGTGGGACACGCAAAGCCAACCTGCTGCCCCTCATCCGTCGCGTAGGCGATTGAATTCTGGAAGGAGACGCTCGGGTTCAGATCGATCCACGATCCGGACGACCCGCTCCAGAGGCTCGCGTGAAGGGTGGTTGAGCCCGCAAGCGTCACGACGCCCGCCTGCTGACCGTTGCAGACACTCTGGCTGATGGAGCTCCCGCCGGGACCGGGGTGAAGGTTGATGACCGTCCACTCCGCGCCCCACGCCGCCGCGCAGAGCAAAGTCGTCAGAGACAGCCCCGCCGCCAAATTGAATCGTTCGCGTTCCATGGGAAGCTCCTTGTGCCCAGAGCCGGTGCCAAACTGGCAACCCTTCCAGGCGAAGACTCGTAGCACCACGAACTCTCTCTACCATCAGGAATCGTCCCCCGAACGCAGCGCCGCGATTCTGGCTCAAAGGCGCGGCAGGCGAGCACCCGGTCACGGTCTACGGGCACAGCAACTCGTCGTATGCGACCGCAAACACCTGGAAATCGGCGTCGTCCACGAAGCCATCGGAGTTGAGATCGCTCGGGCAGCCCACCGGCATCGACGCATCAGCACAATCGAGGATGTCGTAGGCGACGACGAAGATCTGGAAATCCAGGTCGTCGACGAACCCGTCGTGGTTGAGGTCGCCCCGGCACGGGCCCAGGAAGCCGTATTGAAGATGATCGACCTCGATTCCACAGCAGCCGGCGGTCTGGTAGATGCGGATCTTGGAGATGCCCGACGCCAGTTCGATGCCGTAGAAGCGGTCCTCGTCGGTCTCACCCGTGATTGCACCGTCGGGGTGTGAACCGGTGATCTCGCCGAGGCTGATCCCCGCGGCATCGAACGCCTCGAAGTGGACGGAGTTGGGCGTGCTGTTGTGGACGCCGTCGGTCCAGACGATGCCGACTCGCTGCGGGTAGCGGCCGTTGAAGGCGGCGGCGTGGAAGGTGAAGGTGAGGCCCGGGTTGTCGCTGCCGAAGTAGGAGTAGCCGCTGCGTCCGAAGCCGTCGATCGCTCCGTCGTCGCAATCGACCGAGTCGGTGATTCCGCTTGGGCCCGCGACACTGCCGTTGCCGGTGACACCGAGCGTGTTCAGGAGGCCGTCCTCGAACGTCTCGAGGTAGTAGCCGGGCGAACCGAGAGGCCACGGGCTATCGATGGCGCACAGGTATGGGGTTGGGCCGAGGAAGGTCTGGGCGAGTGCGGAGCCGCCAAAGGCGGTGACGCAAAGGAAGGTCGCGAAGGGTTGGAGAGGCTTCATGGATCGCTCCGGAGTTTGTGATGAAAGGAAACCGAGCATGCTGATCGAGAACCAGAGGACTACGGGCAGATCACGTCGTTGTACGCGCCGACGAAGAGCACGAAATCCGCGTCATCGACGAAGCTGTCGGAGTTGAGATCGGAGGGACAACCGGGTGCCATCGCCGGGTCGGCGCAGTCGAGCACGTTGTACGCGACTGCGAAAATGGAGAAGTCGGCGTCGTCCACGAAGTCGTCGCCGTTGAGATCGGCGGAGCAGGCGGGCCGAACGGAGACGCTGGCCGCGAGCGTCGCGACCTGGTTGCAGGTGTTGGTGATCTCGGCCGTGAACAGTCCCGCGTCGGAGGGCTGAACGCCCGTGATGGTGAGCGTGGCGGTCACGTCGGTCGGTGTGGGGGATGCGGCTGATCCGGCGGCTCCGCCAACGGTGCCGCCACCGACGGACGCACCGGCGGCGCCGTTGGTGATGTCGATCGCGTTGCGGTGCCAGTGCCACGCGACGGCGTCGTTCACCGTCACGCTGCTGAACTTGGCCGAGAGCGTGAGTGTCTCGCCGGATACCACCACGGTTTCCGCTTGCGGATGTTCCGTGACGATCGGCGCGGTGCACGGCGAGCCCGTCCATCGGGCGATGCGGTTGGCGGGGATTCCGCCGGCGCTGGTGAAACTGCCGCTGGCGACGAACGAGCTGCCGGACTGGGCGGTGAGCAAGTAGACGAAGTGGCCCATGCCTGAGCCGACGGGAGCCCACGATGCACCGTTCCAGCGTGCGATGTACTTGGCGGCGGCGCCGCCGGCGGTGGTGAACGCACCTCCGGCAACGAGCGAGCCGTCGGAGAGGGCCTTGACCGCGTAGACCCAGCTGTTGGTGCCCGAGCCTACGGGCTGCCACGATGCGCCGTTCCAGCGTGCGATATAGGCGGTGGTCGTGCTCCCGGACGCGGTGAAGACACCGCCAGCGACGATCGATCCGTCGGGGAGCGTCGTCAGGCTGAGAACGTTGCTGTTGAGACCCGCGCCGAGCGGAGCCCAGGCGCCGCCGGTCCATCGGGCGACCTTGCCGACGGGGACGCCTCCGGCGGTGGTCAGATCGCCGCCGACGACGAACGCGCCGTTGGGCAGTGCGGCGATCGCGTTCGGCCAGCTGTTCAGTCCAGTGCCGAACGCCGTCCAGGCGACGCCGTTCCAGCGAGCGATGCGATTGACGGGGGTTCCTCCGGACCACGAGAACGTCCCGCCGGCGACGAGCGTGCCGTCGGAGAGGCGAGTGAGAACCGAAACGGCGTCGTTCAGTCCCGGTCCGAGCGCTTGCCAGCCCGAGCCATCCCACCGCGCGATGTGGCTGGCGGCGATGCCGCCCGCGGTGGTAAAGCCGCCGCCGACGATGAGGGAGCCGTCGGGAAGGGCGAGCAGCGCGGAGACGGAGTTGTTCACGCCCGAGCCGAGCGGCTGCCACGACGATCCGTTCCAACGCGCGATGTTGTTGGCGGCGACACCGCCGATCGAGGTGAATGTGCCGCCGGCGATGACCGTGCCATCGGTGAGCGTGGCGAGCGCTCCGAAGGACGTGCCGGTGCCGGTCAGGCCCGAGCCCAGCGGCTCCCACGGCCCGTCACGCGCCAGAGCTCCCGAAGCGATCAGCAGAATGCCAAAGGCACCCACCAGCGCGGAACCGCGCCTCGCGATGAGAACTCCGCTGTTTCGAGAAGGAACGGTGGTACGGAGGTGATGTTGGACCATGTGAGTCTCCTTCTCGTTGTCAGAGGCGCTGGAAGAACGGGCCCCGGGTCGGACGGAAGGTGCATGCCCGAGCCCCGCTGCGAAGGCACGAGATCGTGAACAGTGGACTCCTTGGTGAGGCGAAACGGTGATCGGATCGAGCGGCGAGATGTGTGCTTGCCGCGTCGCGCCATCTGCGGCGCTGCTCAGGGACAGAGCAACACGTCGTACGCGACCACAAACACGCTGAAGTCCGCATCGTCGACCACTGCGTCCGTGTTCAAGTCCGCCGGGCAGCCCGGCGGCATCGCCTCGTCGGCGCAGTCGAGGATGTCGTACGCCACGACGAAGATCTGGAAATCGAGGTCGTCGACGAAACCGTCGTGGTTGAGGTCGGCGGGACAGCAAGCGGAAGCGCCGAGCACATCCAGCGTCGCGTAGTTCGTCCAGGCACCGCTGCAGGAGTTGTACACCAGGCAGTTGAAGCGCCCGGCGTCATCGGTCGAGAGGTTGCTCAGCACCAGTTCGCCGCTAGCCGCCGAGGGATTGGCAATGGCGTCGATCAGCACGTCGTTCCTGTGCCAGTAGAACCTGTAGGGCCCGATACCCGATGGTGTCGTCGTGAAGTGCGCCGTGCCGCCGACACAGGTCGTGATGCTCT
>JBILLU010000265.1:0-4149 GCA_044375915.1 Phycisphaerales bacterium | reverse complement strand
TGATCGGCTTCTCGAGCTTGAAGACTTCGTCGAGGGCGTTGGCCTGCATGGCGTTGCCGTTCCACGCGGAGAGATCACGCTCGGTGTCGGCCCAGCTCGAGCACTGCGGCACGTCGAACTCACCGGAGGGGGCGTGTTGTGTCAACGCCTCTGTCGGCGTCAGAAAGCTGCCGCCGCCGGCGAGGACCTTCTCCGGAAGGGCTGCGAGGAACCCGAAGATGCCGGTGTCCACCCACTGGTGCTCGCCGAAGGTTTCGTAGTCCATGAAGAGGTTGCAGACGGAGCCGTCGAGGGCGTTGATCCAGCCTGCGAACTTCTCCGGCGTGAGGGGCCACTCGCCCCAGCCGCGGTTGCTGAAGCGGAACGCGATGTCGTCGCTGAAGCGGTAGTTCTTGAGCAGCAGCCCGAGAGGCTTGTCGTCGCGACCGAGCAGGTCGTGCCCGTCGTGCTTCGGCGGCTTGTAGACGAACGTCGGCTTGCGATAGCCCAGATGCGTGTCGGTCCCCTCGCAGAGTGCGCCCAGCCAGCGGCGCCGCCCCGCGGCGTCGGTCATGAGCGAGAGTTCGTACGCCAGCGCGTTGGAGTAGATCAACTCGGTGTTGCGGAAGACGGTGGGCGTCTGCCCGAAGTGGTGCTGGATGCGGCGGGAATGCAGCTCGACCTGCTCGCGGAACTCCTCCCGGGAATGCACGAACGCGAGCGAGTGGTGGTAGGTTTCGCCCAGGAACTCGCAGCAACCGGTGCGGGAGAGCTCGCGGAAGACGTCGAGCACTTCGGGGGCGAAAGCCTCGAACTGCTCGAGGGCCGTGCCGCTGATGGAGTAGGAGAGTCGCAGGGCTCCATCGAACCGCTTCACGAGATCGAGCAGCAGCCGCGTCGCGGGGAGATAGCAGCGGCTCGCGACCTTGCGGCAGATCTCGGCGTTTTTGCTGTCGTCAAAGTAATTGGTGTCGGTATCGAAGACGCTGTAACGCCGCAGCCGGAACGGCTGATGGACTTGGAAGTAGAAGACGACGGAGGGCATCAGCGTCAGTGTACGGAGACGCGGGGCGGAGTGTCGGATGTCGTCACGTCCTGACGCTCGTCACCGCCGCGATCGACAGCGGAAGCAGGATGAGTGCCGGCACAAACACCCCCACTGCGGCGGGCAGGCCGGGGATCGCCGCGCTGGCGCCGAGAACGCCGCCCATGACGCCGAGCACGGCGATCGGAGCGGCCTTGATCGACTCGAGCATCATGTTGGAGGGTTCACGCTTCAGGAAGAACGGCGTGACCAGCAGGAGCGCCAGCATGTTGCACACCATCATGGCGATGCGACCGAAGCGCACCCGCTGCAGTTCATCGACGCGTTGCTGGCGTGTGGCGGTGGCGGCGCCCTGGGCTGGGTCGTCCTCGCCTGTGAGCGCGAGCCCGAGCCGCTCGGGGCGTTCGAGCATCTCGGTGATCTGTCGCCAGCTGAGGCTCTGGCTGTAGCCGCTGAATCGGGCGATCTTGATGGCGGTCGGGTCAAGATCGGTGACGACGCGATCGACCTTTTCCTTCGGCGCGGTCTGTGAGGTGCGCGATTCGGCGACGGCGTCGGTGAGGTCCCACCCGCCGTCGCGCCAGCGGGCCTCGCGGGCGTTGATGGTCCGGATGGCGGGTCCGTTCGGGCCGCGCTCGATGATGGTGAGGTCCTTTATCACGCCGGTCGCGGCGTCGAAGCCTCGGGCATAGAACAGCCGCCGCTGGCTGTCGGGCACGAGCCGCACCGGGAGCGAATCAAGCCTGCGCTGGCTAGCCTGCTCGCGGTCGCGCTGGATAAGGTCGGCGATGCGCGGAATGACATACTCGAAGTTGGCGGCCTGGATGAGCGTCATGAAGAGCGCCACCAGCACGAAAGGCCTCATCACGCGGAAGAGGCTGACTCCGCCGGCAATCGCCGCCACGAACTCGCGGTAGCGCGAGAGCTGCGTGCAGGTGAAGCCCATGGCGCCGATGACGATCAGGCCGATGAGGTAGTTCCCGAGCTGGAGGAGCTTGGGCCACCAGTAATCGAAGACCAGAAAGATCATCAGCAGGATCCGGCGCACCGCGCCGGCTTCGACCGAGACGATCGCGCCGCCGGGGCCGACCTGCTGGGTTTTCCCGCGAGCCGCGGCGAGGTCCATGAACTCGCCAAAGTTCAGCGAGAGGTCGATCGCGACGATGAAGCTGAACAGGATCGCGACGAGGATCGCGATATTGAGCAGGAACTGGCGGGCGATGTAGCGGTCGATCGTGGACACGTGGGCGGCATTGTAACGCCGGCGTTCCACGTGCCGTGGATGCCATCAGTCGCGGGCTCGGCGGCGCGACTGATGCGGTCCGGAGCAACCGCGCGATCGCACCAGTCGTGGGGCTCCGAGCAGCCGCGGACTGGTGGCACCGTCGGAGCACGCCACTAGACCGCCGCGGCCGTGCTGGCGCGGAGGCTCTCGACGCAGCGGATCACGAGCGCCACGGCTTCGTCGATCTCCTGGTCCGTCGTCCACTTCGACAAGCTGAACCGCACAGAACCGTGGGCGAGTTTCGGATCGATGCCCATGGCCAAGAGCACCGGCGAAGGTTCGAGCGACCCCGACGCGCAGGCGGCGCCGGCGCTGGCGCACAGGCCGCGTTCGGAGAGCGCGAGCAGAATCGCCTCGGCCTCGAGCTTGGGAAAGGCGATGTTGCTGGTGTTCCAGAGGCGAGGTGCCCCGCCGCTGTTCACGACCGAGCCCGGGGCGGCGGCGAGGATGGTCTGCTCGAAGCGATCGCGCAGGGTGCGAAGTTTCTCGCGTGTACCCGCGTCAGAAAGCCACTCGCTCGCTTCTTCCGCCGCGGCCCCCGCGGCGAGGATGCCGGGCACGTTCTCCGTACCACCGCGGCGTCCCAGTTCCTGATTCCCCGGCACCGGCGTGCGCACGCGCGTGCCGCGGCGGATATACAGCGCGCCCGTGCCTTTGAGCCCGTGGAACTTGTGGGCCGAGATCGAAACCAGGTTCGCATCCAGGAACGGCGCATCGGGCCCGCTGGGCTCGACCCGCATCGGCTCTTTGCCCGCCCACTGCACGCAGTCGCAGTGGAAGACCGAGCCCGCGGCCTTGCACAGCCGCGCGATCTCGTCCACCGGCTGGATCACACCGGTTTCGTTGTTGGCCCACTGCACGCTGACGACCATCGGCTTGTCGTCGCTCGCGAGTGCCCGAGCGAGGGCAGCGACATCGACGACGCCGTTGATGTCGATGGGCAGCCAGAGCACCCGGGCCTCGCCGCGGGACTCCATGTCCTTGAGCACTTCGCGCCCGGCCGAGTGTTCGACGAGTGTCGAAGCCACCAGCGGCGGACGCTCGCCCTTTGCCAGCGCCGCCACAGCGCCGCGGATGGCGAGATGGACCGATTCGGTCCCGCTCGAAGTGAACACCACATCGCGCGGCTTGGAGCCGATGAGGTTCGCCACCGCAGCCCGTGCCAGCTCGACTTTGGCCCGCACGCCCTGCCCGGCGCGATGCACGCTCGACGGGTTCTGCCACGCCTCGCGCATGGCGGTCTCCGCGGCCTCAATCGCCGCGTCGCAGGGTTTGGTCGTGGCGTTGGAGTCGAGGTAGAGCATGGGGAAGGGGAGCAGGGGAGCAGGGGAGGAGGAGTGCAGGGGAGCAGGGAAATGGCACCGCGCACGCGAGAATCTGTAGCGCTTCAATCGCATCGGGCGTTCGCCAAGATGTTCGGAAATAGAGCCAGCAGCGAAGCCCCTGCCCCGCTGCACCCCTCCTCCCCTGCTCCCCTTCTTTCAGGCCTTCTCCGCCGCCTTGCCCACCAGGATTCTGGCCACCACGTCCTGCGGGTGGATGCCCTGGCTGTCGGCACCGTGGTCGCCGTAGCCCATGGCCGCGACCACGCCGTAGCCCATGCCGATGTGGATCAAGAGCCACGCGATCACCTCGGCACTGAACCGGGTGGTGACGCGGTGGGCGTCCTGCGCGAGCTTGATTTCCTTGGCGATGAACGCGTGCAGGTTGTCTAGGTGCTTCTTCACCGCCGCACCGATGTCTTTGTCATCCACTTCGGTGATTGCCTGCAGCAGCACCTTGTAGTCGTCGCGCCCGCCGGGCGACACCATCGGGTTGTCCGACAGCAGCCGCAGGAGAC
>JBILLU010000264.1:0-4174 GCA_044375915.1 Phycisphaerales bacterium | reverse complement strand
GGCGCAGAGGTCCTCAAGCGACGCTTCGGTGAGAACGATTTCTCGGTGCTGGCCTGCGTCGATCGTGCCGCGGTCATCGCGGCATACCTCGGCGACATGAAGACCGCCATCCCGCTGGGCGAGCACGCTTGTCGCATCTGGGAAGGCGTGCCCGATTCGTCACGGGACAAGTTGCTTACCGCCAGCGCCCGCACCCGGCAGGCATGGTACCTGGCGCTGGCCGGTCGATACGAGGAAGGTCTGAAGGTGTATCAGCAGTCGCTGAGCGAACTCACCGACTGCGTCGGGCCGGACCATCACTCCAACGCCATCGTGCACGCGGGCATGGCGTACTGCTCCGCGAGCCTGGGCGACCTCGACGCGGCGGAGCGATCCTCGGACCGAGCGATGCGGTTGGTCGAGCGCTACCCCACCATCGCCGGTGACCAGCGCACCCACGTGCTCTTCGCACGCGCCTGGTTCCTGCTCAAGAAAGGGCGCCACCTCGAAGCCCGAGCGCTCTTCCGTGAAACGTGGGACCTGTTCTATCGCTACGCCATGCCCGAGTTCACCTGGCGGCACGACACCGTGCAAGGGCTGATCGACTGTGCCGAAGCGTTGGGCGACGAAACGGACGCCGCACAGTGGCGAGTCCTGCTGACCAGCATGCCGCCCAGCGGGCTGAATCCGTGATCGCGATCAACGCAGCAGCGCGTCGGCGATCTGGATCGCGTTGAGCGCCGCTCCCTTGCGGAGTTGATCGCCCGACAGCAACAGACAGTGATGCCGCGACCGCCCATCGGCCTCACGCGGCGCAGTGGGATCGATGCGAAGCCGCCCGACGAGGATGTCGTCCCCGCCGCTGGCCTTGAGCGACGTCGGAAACGCGTTGTTCGCGCGATCGTCGACGAGCCGCACACCGGGCGCGTCGGCGAAAGCATCACGCACCTCGGCCTCGCTGGCGGGCTTGTCGAGCGTGATAGTGGCCGCCTCGGCATGGGCCCGCAGCACGGGAACACGCACGCAGGTGGGGCTGATCTCGATCGACGTGTCGGCCCAGATGCGCCGCGACTCGGCAATGATCTTGGCCTCTTCGCCGTTGAGGCCAGAGTCCAGATCCACCTTCGAGTTATGGCTGAAGATGTTGAACGCGCAGGGTTCGGCGAAGACCTTGGGCTGGGCGGGCTTGCCGGCGAGCACGTCCGCGGCCTGCTGACGCAGCTCTTCCATCGCCGCGGCTCCGGCCCCGGACACGGCCTGATAGGTGCTGACGACGATGCGCCGAATCCCGAAGCGGCGACGGATCGGATTGAGCGCCACCACCAGAAGGATGGTGGAGCAGTTCGGATTCGCGACGAGACACGGGCCTGCATGCGACGCCAGTTCCCGCCCGTTGACCTCCGGCACGACCAGGGGCACACTTGGATCGGCGCGAAACGCCGAAGAGTTGTCCACGACCGTGCAACCGACGTTGACGCACTCGGGAGCGAAGCGTCTGGCGACATCGGACGACGCACAGAACAGCGCCGCGTCGCAACCGCGGACGGAATCGGACGTCGAGGGCAGAATCGCGATGTTCTGGCCGGCGTACTCGATGGTCTTGCCGACGGAGCGTTCGGACGCCGTCACGCGGAGACGCGACGCTGGGAACTGCCGAGACTCAAGGATGGCCAAGGCCTCGCGACCGACCGCACCGGTCGCCCCCACCACCGCGATGACATGCTTGCTGGAGATCACGAAACGCTCCTCAGGCACGAGACGCACAACTCAACAACAGACGGAGGCGCTCGACGCACGGGTTTCGGCAATCGGCACTCGACGCACGCTGACCGACCGGATCGCCTGCGACAAGTCGGCGATCAAGTCACTCGCGGCCTCGAGGCCGATCGATAGACGTACCAGGTCCTGCGGCACGGCGTTCACCGAGCGCAGTTCCTTGGGCACGCTGGCGTGCGACATCGAGAACGGCATGCTGACCGACGACTCGACCGAGCCGAAGCTCACACGGATCGGGAACAACGCCAGCGACTTCACAAGCAACAGCGAGCGCTCCAGCGAACCGGTCTCGAAGCAGATCACGGCCCCGTCGCCCGCCGACTGGCAGCGGTGGATGTCGTGGCCGGGCAGGGACCGCAAGCCCGGGTAGCGCACCCGCTTGATCTCTCCCGCGGCCTCGCACTCGGCAAGCAGGGCGGCCACCTTGGCGGCGGTTGTCTGCTGACGCTCGAGGCGCACATCCAGAGTCTTCAGCCCACGCTCGAGCAGGAAGCACTCCTGCGGCGGGAGCGCGGTGCCCTCAGCGTTGCGGATGAAGTTCAGTTCGGCGATGAGCTTGGGCTCGTTGACGCCGAGCACGCCGGAGGTCGCGTCGCCGTGGCCCGAGAGGTACTTGGTCGCGGAGTGCACCACGATGTCGGCGCCGTGCTCGAGCGGGCGGAGGTTCAGGGGCGTGAGGAAGGTGTTGTCGATGACGAGGCGTGCGTCGACGGCGCGGGCGATGCGAGACAAACCGCCGATGTCGGCGACGGTCATGAGCGGGTTGCCGATCGACTCGGCGTAGATGATGCGGGTCTTGTCGGTGACTGCGGCGGCGAAGGCACGAAGATCATCGAGGGCGGCGAAGCGGACAACGATGCCGCGGCGCTCGGCGATGCGGTTGAGCAGGCGGTACGCCCCGCCGTAGATGTCGGTCGATGCGACGATCTCGTCACCGGGCTTGAGCAGGCCAAAGACGGCGGCGATCGCGCTCATGCCGCTGTTGAACGCAAGGGCGGCACGGGAGCCTTCCAGCTCCGCGAGCACGCGCTCGACGCCGTCGCGGGTCGGGTTGCCGCTGCGGCTGTAATCGAACGCGCCGAACTCCAGCGGCGACTCTTGATCGAACGTCGCTGTCTGATAGACCGGCGTGGCGCTGGGGCGGTGCTGCCACTCCGCTGACACTCGGTGCGTGCCTCCGGCAGAAGGATGGAGCAGACGAGTGCTGATATGGAGCGGTTCGGACTGACTCACGCGACACCTCCGGTCGTGTTGATGGCGTGCACGCCGCGACTGGACGCGCTGACGTGCTGGGCGAGCTCGAAGAGATCGCCGAAGACCGACTCTGCAGTTGGCCAGCGTCCGGCACCGCGACCCAGCAGTTTCACGGACTCGCCGTTGGTGAGCTCGATCTCCACGGCGTTGAACTCGTCGCGGGTCTGAGCGAGCAGATCGGAGAGATCCACACGCTCGGGCGCGACCGACGCATGGACCCGGTGCGCATCCCGCCACAGACGTCCGACGAGGCGGATGGCTTGCCCCTCGTTGCGTGCCAGCGCGACATCGCGGGCGGAGACGCCGCGGATGCCCTCGCGGGCGACGCTGTCGACGCTGATAACGACGCCGAAGGCCTCGCGTGCAAGTACGACGAGCTTGTTGGCGACGTCGATGCCGTCGAGGTCGGCGCTGGGATCGGCCTCGGCGAAGCCGGCCTGCTGGGCCTGCTTGACCGCGGCGTCGAACTCGCGGCCTTTCTCGAGCTGGCCCAGGATGAAGTTGGTCGTGCCGTTGAGCACGCCGCGGATGCGGGCCACCCCCACCCCCCCGGCTGCATCACGCGACCTGCGGACGGCTTCGACCACTGGAACGCCCCCACCGACGGAAGCGCTGTACACGAGCGAGACATTGGAAGCCTTGGCCGCCGCGAAGAGCTCGTCGCCGAACGCGGCGAGCACGGCCTTGTTGGCGGTGACGACGTGCTTGCCGGCACGTAGAGCGCGGAGGATGAGTTCCTTCGCGGGGTGCAGGCCGCCGATGGTCTCGATGATGACGTCGCAGGGCGAATCAACGACGGCGTCGAGATCGGCCGAGAGCAAGGTCGTCGGGATGCCGGCTTCGATGTGCTTCTGAACGTTCTTGACGCCGATCGCGGCGGCCTCGAACTGCTCGGGCAGACGGGCGACGTGCTGAAAGACGCCGAGGCCGACGGTGCCAAGGCCCAGGAAGGCGACGCGGAGCTTGGCTTTCTCGCCCTTGACCGGAGCGAGTCGAGTGGCCTGCGGCCCGACGAGCGAGCCGACGGGCTGACCCACGACGCCGACGCCGAAGACCAGGCCGTGCTCCTTCGCGAAGCGCACGGCCTTGTGCTGCACAACGCCCTCGGGGAGCGCGAGCAGATCGTCGTACGAGATCGCCTCGAAACGACGAGCGTGCGGGTGCT
>JBILLU010000263.1:0-4182 GCA_044375915.1 Phycisphaerales bacterium | reverse complement strand
GGCTTCGCCGGCAGCAGCGCCACGATCACCGACTCCGACGTTGACTCCACCGTCGCGCTCAGCGGACTCGCCGCGCACTTCAGCTTTGACGGTTACACCGCAGCGTACACCAGAGAGCCGCTGATGCTGGCCCTGACCAAGCCGACACTCTTCGCGATCACGGACAACTCCCGCACCAACGACGGGCCGCTGCGGATGGTGACGTTCGCGGGCATCTCCGGCACGATCAGTGAGACCTCGCCCGGTGTCGGGACGCTCAGCGCGGGCACGTACAGCATCCGCTACGGCGTCGGCAGCGGCACGGTGAATCAGTTCGGCCCGACGGTTCTCAGCGAGTGGTACGACAACTTCGCCGACGGTCAGGCCAACGGCTCAAACCTCGATTGGAGCTTAAAGCTCACGCCGGTGTTGCCCACGTTTTCGGCGGGCAGCTTCGCGCCGAGCTCGGAGTACTACGTGCAGGGCCAGTCGTTCACGCCCGCGGCGTTCGGAAATGTGTGGACGCCGCCGAATCCGACCTCGACGCCCCAGCTTGTGCGACTGACGACCTTCAGCATCGCGTACAACCTTGCGAACAGCACCCCCTTCGATACGATCTCCATCTTCGATGCCGCGCCCACGCCCGAGGACGCCGCGAGCGGCAACGGCAGCCGCGCGACGGGCACGCACATCGGCGGCGGTGTTTACGCGTTCGTGAACGCCGTGCTCGACTTCAACACCAAGTACTACGCCGTGCTGCCCGGCGCGGCGAACATCTACGACGGCGGCGGCGATCCGTACCCCGGCGGGGTGGACATGTTCATTCGGACGGATCTCAACCCCGTCGTCATCGGGGAGGGCTACGGCTCGTTCGATCTTGGTTTCGAAGCCACGTTCGAGTACGTCACCGGCTGCCCCGCGGACATCAACAATAATGGCCTCGTCGACGACGCCGACTTTCAGTCCTTTGTCGTCGCGTATGACGTTCTCGAATGCCTCGACCCGGCGATGCCTGCGGGATGCCCGGCCAATTTCAACGCCGACCTGGTGGTCGACGACGCCGATTTCTCGATCTTCGCCCTCGCGTACGACATGCTGTTGTGTCCGTAGCGGATCGCTTCGATCGCGAAATAGCCCGATGATCGCGCCCCTCGCGCCTGTCCAGCCGCCCGGCACGACGCGCCGCTGGATTCTGGAGGAACTTAACCGGGGTCTGGCCGCCCGCCGAGCGACACCACCGAGCTCGGCCGCGACGGGGCAGCGGGATGCAGAGTTCTCTACGAAGCGGCGTTTCGGCCGGCATCGCATCGCGCTTGAGGTCCGAGCCCGAGAGCCCCGGAACCGTGCGTCCGACGCCACTTCTGGGAGAACCCCGGGTCCGGATGGACGGGATGGGGCGGCGGGCGTCCACTCGACAGGGATTATCTGAACTTTCGCGCGGATTCGCGCGAATTCTCACGGGAATCAAGTACGTTATTGGCTTGCCGCCCCATGAACGGAGCGGGTGGATCGATCAGGTTTCTCGGAGACGAACTGTGCGCACCGCTGTCGCGTTATTCGTGTGTCTTGCGGCCTCTGGCGGAGCGTCCGTTCTCGCCGGCCCTCTTGGCTCGGGCTTCATCGGCGGCAACGTTCGCGCTGCTGGCTTCCCTGACCCGTTGGACCAAAACGGCGGAAACTTTGTTTCGCTGAAGAACGGCTCGGGCGGCGGCTCGACCGGGGGCGGGTTTGCCGGTTTCTCCACCAGTTTCATCGGCATCGATGACACCGAGGTTGGCTCCGCCATCTCGATCACCGGAGCGGCGCTCCATTTCGTGTTTGACGGCTACACCGCGGCGTACACCGCCGAGCCCCTTGTCCTGGCGCTCACGAAGCCCACACGATTTTCGATTTCGGATATCTCCAGCACCGACCTTGGCCCTCTACGCATGGTGACGTTCGAACCTGGGACCGGGAGCATCACCGAGTCGACGCGGAGCACGGGCACACTCAGCGCCGGGACGTACAGCATCCGCTACGGCGTGGGCGAGGGTGTGGTCAATCAGTTCGGACCCACCGAGCTCACGGAGTGGTTCGGCGAGTACGAGCTGCTCTTTGTGACGGGTTCCAATCTCAACTGGCGATTGGAGCTCACTCCGGTGCTTCCCGAGTACACCGTCGGAAACTTCGCACCGGAATCGTTGTACTTCGTGCAGGGGCAGTCCTTCACGCCCTCGGTGTTCGGCAATGTCTGGATGCCGCCCAATCCGAGCTCCACGCCCCGGGTGGTCCGCCTGACCAGATTCGCGATTGCGTACGACCTGAACTTCAGCACGCCGTTTGATTCTCTGTACATCTTCGATGTCCCGCCCACGCCGGCGGACGCCGCGAGCGGCAACGGCAGCCGCGCGACCGGGACACACATCGGCGGCGGTGTGTACTCCTTCAGCAACACGGTTCTTGATTACAACACCAAGTACTACGCCGTGCTGCCCGGGCCGGCCGTCATCTTCGACGGCCCCGGCGACCCGTACCCGGGCGGCGTCGACATGTTCATCCGCGAGGACTTTGACCCGGTTGTGATCGGTGAGGGCGGCGGGTTCTTTGATATCGGCTTCGACGCCACGTTCGAGTACGTCACCGACTGCCCCGCTGATTTCAACACCGACGGACTGGTCGAGGACGCCGACTTCGTGCTCTTCGCGAACGGCTACAACACGCTTGAGTGCCTCGACCCGGCGATGGAGCCCGGCTGCCCGGCGAATCTGAACGCCGATCTCATGGTCGATGACGACGACTTTGTTCTCTTCGCGGCCGCGTACGACGCGCTGATCTGCCCCTGACGCCGCGATCAAGCGGCCCACGGGGCCGACGCGGCTGCCGACCAACAATGTCCGCGTGCGGCATCCATGCCGCAACGGAAGAGGAGTGGTCGCATGAAGTTCGTTTCGTTGGTCGCACTGTGCCTGTTGCCGGCTTCGTCCGGCGTTGCCGCGCCCGTCGCCGCCACGCTGACCTCCGGCTCGGTGACCGGCGCCGGATTCCCCGAGCCGCTGGTCCAGCAGCCCAAGGTCAGCACGACCACGAAGCGCTCCGGCGGCGGCTCCACCGGCGGCGGATTCGGCGGCACCGCCTCCGCGTTCCTTGACGTCGGCAACTCGGGCGGCGCGACAAACGTCGCTCTCACCGGAACCGCCACCCACACCAATGAGTTCGGCTACACCGCCGCCTACACCGACGCGGCGGTGGTGCTGACCGTCACCGAGGCCGCCACGTACGCGATCACGAACCTGAGCACCACGAAGGTCAACAACGTCTCAACGGCGTTCAACCCCGTCACGCTCGAATCGGCTACGGGATTCATCAACGCGTTCAGCGCCACGCGAGGAGAGCTCTCGCCCGGCACCTACCGCCTGCGCTTCGGCGTCGCTGCGGCTCAGCCGTTCACGTTCTCCTTCAGCCTCGTTTCCACGTGGTACAACCAGTTCAACACCACCGGCTGCAAGGACACGAGCGTGAACTGGACCCTGGCGCTCCGCAAGCCCTGCCACGGCGATCTGAACTTTGACACGCTCGTCGACGACGCCGACTTCCAGTCGTTCGCACGCGCCTACGACATTCTCGGCTGCGCCCAGCCGGGCATGCCCCAGGGCTGTCCCGCCGATTTCAACAACGATGGCGTGGTCGACGACTTTGACTTCCAAATGTTCGTTGTGTCGTACAACGAGCTCGTCTGTCCCTGATCGAAAACTCGATGTGTCGCCGCCGCGTGCGATCATCCCTCAGGCGTCGACACTAGTTGAGATCGACCTTCTTTTTCCACTCCGCGGCCTTGGTCGCATCTCCACGCCGCTCGTAGAACGCGATCACTTTCCCCGCCCGCGCCGTTGAGAGTTCGCGTTCCTTCGCGTCCATGGCATCGCCGAATGCGCGAACAAGCAAGGACTCGGCTTGCTCGTATCGCTTTGCTTCTTCGAGGCAGGTGACGAGGAAGTCGGTGATCCCCATGGTGTCGCCAAATAGAGCCCCGCGAACGCTCCGCGTTCCCTCGAGGCCCAGCGTCAGGACATCGATGGCGATCTCGAGCCTGCCCGCCCGCTTGAGGGCCGCTCCGTAGCGGGCCGTGGTCTCGATTGTCCGCCAGTGCGAGAAGCCGAGCACGCTCCGCTGGCGCTCGATGAGCGATGGGTAGCGAGCCACCGCCTCGTCCGCCTTGCCGCTCTC
>JBILLU010000262.1:0-4198 GCA_044375915.1 Phycisphaerales bacterium | reverse complement strand
AGCCGCACCACTTCGAGCACGTCGGTCCAGGTCGGGAACGTCTTGCCGTTGGCTTTCTTGAACGCGTCGATGGCCGACAGGAACAGGAACTGTTCCTTGGTCATTTCGCCTTCTTCGGCGCTTCTGGTGAAGTCCGACAGCCGCCTGCCGCGGCCGCGGCGGCGTTCGAGGCCGGTCGGATCTTCTCCGCCCTCCGCGGCACGTTTGGCATCCGCGATTGCGCGGCGGTCGAGCCCGAGACGCCGGTCCACCACCCCGTTGTAACCAAGGCCAGCACCCGTCTGCGGATTGAACGGGGCGCTCTCGCCCTGCGGGCCGCGGCGATCGGGCTGATCGCTGGAGCGATTGGGCTGGCCAGCGGGCGGGGTGGTCTGGTTCGACTCGGTGGTCATGCAACTCTCCTGCGTTCGCGCCGTTGAGGCGTGTGGCCCGGCCGCCCTTCCCCTCCCGAGGCGGGCGCACCGGAACCCACCCCCCCAATCGTCCTGAGGTGGGCATGGCTTGACCGCGGTCGGGCTTCGCGAGCAGATGGCATCGCGTGCGTGCGGCCGGTACCGGACCGGACCGCGGCGACGCCCGAGAACCGCAGCGACCACGGGCCACAGGGGACCGTGCGGCGGCCAACAAAAAACCCCTCCGATGGAGGGGCTTGGGGTGCATGCGGTGCGTTGGGGGGGGTGGGGGTGGATCGATCGGGGCCCGACGCGGCTGCGGGCAGAGGGTGAGACTAGAGGTCTTCTTCGTCGTCGTCCTCGTCGTCGTCCTCGAAGCCATCTTCGTCGAACTCCTCCTCGTCGTCTTCGAGGAAGTCCTCGTCATCGTCGAGGTCGGAATCGTCGTCGCCGGCGGCGTCTTCGTCTTCGCCCGCGTCGTCGAATTCCTCGTCTTCATCCTCGTCGTCATCGTCGTCATCGAACATGACAACGCCGGGGGTGCCGGGGCTGTGCCAGGGCTGCTCGGCGCGGCCGGGAACGGCTGGAACCGCGAACGGCTCGCGGCTGTCGCTTCGTTCCGTGCCACGCCGCTCGTTCGCTTCACGGGCGTATCTGCTCATCATCGCCACCATCGATCAAGCCCTCTCAATGTCTCGCGGCTTCTGCAACACGCCGCGAATGGTTTTGCTCGAACACGCGAACCCGGCCGTTCGTCTGACTTCTGCACCACCCCACCGAGGAGGCGGTACAGTACTGCCTTTTCCGCCGCTGTCAATCGGTCATCGGGCACACGCCTTCTGAACCAATCTTCAACGCACGCCTTCCCGGCGGCCGATCTTTCCCCCGCTCCCGCCCCGCGTCCACTGTCCGTTTTCGGGACTTGCATGACCCAACCCGCCCCAACCCCCTCTCCCACCCCGGTTGCCAACGGCTTCAACCCGCTCGCGGGCGTTTTTGCGATCGCCGTCCCGGGCCTTGGGCATGTGTTTCTGGGCCAGTTCCGCCGCGGAATGCTCGTGGCTCTCGGGGTTCTGGGCCTGTTCTTCAGCGGGCTGCTTATCGGCGGTATCGACGCGGTGGACAAGGAAGAGGACACCCTGTGGTTCTTTGGCCAGGCCCCCGTCGGCGTGGTCACGTTTGCGACCAACTACATCCACCAGTCCAAGTACAAGGGCATCGACCCCAACCTCCGTGCCGCCCCGCGCCGCATGGCCGGGCCGACCGAATCCATCAACGCCAGCGGCATCATCGTGCCCGGCGGGACGCCCGGAGCCCAGCGCTCGCTCGCCCGCGTCCACGATATGGGCATTCTCTTCACCGTCGTTGCCGGGCTGTTGAACGTTCTGGCCGCCATCGACGCGACCTTCCCCCCGCTCAACCGCAAGGCCTGAACGCGTAACCCGATCGGTCCGAACCCGCCGGCCTCAGACGAACGTCCCGAACCGAAAGCCACTGATGCACGGCCTTGCCCCCGCCATCCTCGCCTACACGCCCTTCATCGATCCGATCTCGGCCCTGTGGCCCGGAGCGTACTCGTCGCCTTGGTTCGTGAATGTGTACTGCCTGGCGTTGATCTCGGTGCTGACGGCGGTGGCGTACAAGGCGATCCGCGTGCCGGATCTGTCGGGCCCGATGGCCCGCGCGATGACGTCGTTCGCCCGCCATGTCTTGATGATGGCGGTGCAGATCTTCTTTGGCGTGCTGGGCCTGGGCGTGCTGACGCACGTGCTGGTCTTCCACATCGTGCCGCACATCGCGCCGGCGTGAGCCGCTCGGCCCGGCGCATCCCGGCCCTCATCCCACAGCCGTCGCCCGCTTGAGCGCCCCGCGGAACTTCGCCTCCGCTTCGGTCTCCCGCAACCGATTGGTGTCCAGCGCCACCGGCACCATCAGGCTGAACATCGCGCCGCGCCCCAGGTCGCTCACCAGCTGCAGCTCGCCCTGCAGGACGCCCGCCAGTTCCTTGCAGATCGTCAGGCCCAGGCCCGTGCCCGCGTGTTCCTTGGTGTGCCCGCGGCTGAGCTGCGAGAACTTCTCGAAGATCTTGCCCTGATCCTCGATCGCGATGCCCGGCCCGTTGTCGATCACGCTGATCCGCACCCGATCCGCATCCGCCGAGGACTGCTCGCCCGGACGCCCCGCCACCAGCCGCTCCGCACGCAGCGTCACGACCGCCTTGGTCCCCGCCTCCTCCGCCGTCGGGCTGAACTTCACCGCGTTGGACAGGAAGTTGAACACGATCTGACGGAACTTCTTGGCGTCGGTCTCGATCAGGGGCAGATCGCTGGCGATCTCGAGGTTCAGCTTGATCCCCTTGGTTGATGCCAGCGGGAAGATCAGACCCGCGAGCGCTTCGCAGGTGTCGTGCACGTTCACCTTCTCGATCCGCAGTTCGTACTTTCCCGCCTCGATCTTCGCCATCTCGAGCAGGCCGTTGATCATCTCGAGGAGATCTCGGGCCGCGTTCAGGATGTTCTCCAGGAACCGCACCCGCTTGGCCAAGCGGGTCGAGTCATCGCCCGCCGCGAGCTCGGTCCGGGCGATCTCCAGCAGCAGATCCGCGAAACCGATGATCGAGTTCAGCGGCGTGCGCAGCTCGTGGCTCACGTTGGCCAGGAAGTCGCCCTTCAGCTTCGCGGCTTCGTAGAGCGCGCTGTTCGACGCCGTGATCTCGTCGAGCTTCAGGTTCATCGCCGCGTTGATCGCCCGCAGCTGGGCCTGCTGACCCTCCAGATCGCCCAGCATGTGGTTGAACGTCTCGGCCAGCTCCTCGAACTCGTCGCCGGTGCTGATCTCGGATCGAATCTTCAGGTCGCCCTGACGCACGCTCTCGGCCGTTTCCTTCAGCGTGCGCACCGGGCCGAGGATCAGGTGGTGCGTGATCAGGTAGAACACCAGCACCGCGAACGCGGAGACGAACAGGCCCGCGGAGAAGAGATAGGCAGTGTTGATCAGCAACAGCCGCAAAGGCTCGCCGGTCGTGCGATCCAGCAGCACGAGGCCGATGACCTGCTGCTGGCCCTCCACATCGGCCCGCACGGCCTTGGCGTAGCGGTACTCGCGCTTGGTGCCCTGCCAGCGGGCCTGCTGGAAGTCCGACCGCTTCGGATCGTTCTGCAGCGACTCGAGCGCACGCGCGACGAAGCGATCCTTCTCCGCGAACTTCTGCGCGTCCTCCAGCCCGATGCGCACCGCGGGAACGCCCGCGTAGCCCTCGGTGCCCGGTCTGGGGTCGGCGTCGCCAAAGACATACCGCTCCGGCTGCGGCGGGCGCGACGAGATCACGTTGGTCCCGCCCAGGGCGATGATCGCCGCCTTGATCTGCCGCTCGGCCTGCTCCCAGTGATCCACCATCTGCCGCGAGTTGTCGAGCTGGCCCTCATCGACCAGGGAGTTCATGCGGAAGAACGGGAACATGAGCGCGGCGAGCACGATCGCCGCCACGGCACCGCCGAACAGCAACAGGCACTTATTGGCGAGCGAGATTCCTCGGAACACGGGGCAAGTCTATTTGCACCGCGGCCGCCGCGCCTCGAGTGCCCACGGGCGAGTAGGTACGCCGCAATACCCTTCCCCGTGACCGACGCCGACCTCCACCCCGACCTCCACCCGGATCGCCACTGGATGGACCACGCCCTCGACCTCGCCCGCCAGGCCGCGGCGATCGGCGAGGTGCCCGTCGGTGCCGTCGTCGTGCTGGACGCGGGAACCCCAGGCCAGCGGCCCATCGGCGAGGGCTTCAACCGCCGCGAAATCGACAAGTC
>JBILLU010000261.1:0-4233 GCA_044375915.1 Phycisphaerales bacterium | reverse complement strand
TGTTGTTTCAACTCCCGTTGCGTTGCAGAGCAACGCAACGCGTCTCGAGGGCATTCGGCTCGGCCGGAGGCGAGAGCCTCCGCCTCGCCTCGTGCCCTCGATCCGCCAGCTTCCTCGTCCGCTGCGCGGTCGAGTCCAGCTTTGCTGGGGGTGTGGAGTGCCCGTCCAAAGAGACGGGGGCCGTGTCGTTTACAGCGCGAGGGGTGGAACGCCCCCCGCTGGCGGGCCGTGGCGAGGGGGCGGCGCTCTCGACTTCGAAGAGAGAGTTGGGGGTGGCGATCGGAACGCTCCGTTTCGGGGTCGGACGGGGCCAAACTCTCGCGCTCTCTGGCTCTCAGTGAACAGGATCGCGGGTTGAGGGGCCCGATCGGAACGGAACCTCGCACCTCGGCTGCCGAGGGCGTCCGGAGGGATCGAAGGGAACGGTCCTATCCCACCGGTCGGGCGTCAGGTGCAGCCTGCCCCGTTCGCATCGCTTCCAAGATCGCCCTCGCAACCTCCGCCGGCGACCGCACAGTGGTGTCGATCAACCACTCGAAGGGCCGTACGTCGCGCACCGCTTCAAGGTTGAGGCGCATCGAGACCGCAAGGTCGCGAAAGCCACCTTCCTCACGGCCCAGCACCCGGCTTCGCAGCACATCGTCCGATGCGTGCAGCACGGCCACGAAGATCCGCCCGTGCGTCCACACGGATCGAAAGGACTCGATGAACCCATCAATTTTGTCGCCGCTAAAGGTGTCCACCAGGATGACCGGTCCGAAGCCGAGCCGTAGGTATCCGGCTGCCAACTGTGCGCCGAGCTGAAGGAGCTTGCGGTGCTCCGTCTGGTCGGTCCAATTCACCGCGACCACCATGCGGCGCAGTTCATCCACTTCAACCCGCACTCCCGACGCAAGTAGGCCAGCAAGCTGCCGAGCCGCAGACGACTTGCCGACGCCCGGCGCGCCCTTGAGCAGGATCAGATCAGGAGTCTCCGGCATCACGTGAAGAGCATCGCTTGAGGTTTGTTGCAGGACATCTGCTTGCACGGGAGGTTGCAGTCGCGCATGACCCTTGAGACCTCCGTGGAGCGGCGCGTGCAGAGGATCTCGAGGATGTCCTGCCGCGCGATGTTGCCGAGTGGCTCCCTGGCGATGGGGATCCTCCGATGGTCAAAGCACTTGACGACATCGCCGTTGGGATAGATGCAGATGTTCTTCCTTGCGGCGCAGGGCGTCGCGTCCGCTTCCATTTCCGCCAGTTCGACGGCATGCGTCCAGTTGCGCGCCCCGAAATCCTGGTAGAGCTGGACGTTGTGCTTAATGCCTCGCTCCTTGCACCAGGCGGCCACCATCGCAACCTCATCCTGAGACTCCTTGGCCAGAACGGACTGGATCCGAAGTTGGTCTCCGAGAATTCGGCGTGCCAGTTCAATCTTGGGCATCACAATGTCGAAGGTCTTTGTTCCCCGAAACTCGTTCCACTTGTCTCGGTTGATCGAGTCGACAGAGATCACAAGCACGTGCCCCAAGTCGCGATAGCGCGTCAAGAACGGCTCGTCCAGCAATCGCGCGTTGGTAACCATGACCATCGGCACGCCCAGTCTGTGGGCCTCCTCCGCGATTCGCGCCACATCGCGCTTAAACAGCATGGGTTCACCCCCGGTCAGGGTGACCTGGTAGAGGTTGTGGTGCAGGCGCTCGAGGCAACGCAGGAAATGAGTCACCTCAAGATGCTGGCTCTTAGGTTCGGGGTTCTCCCAGATCGCACACTTGGGGCATCGGTCGTTGCAGGCGTTCGTGATCATGTAGATCAGCTCGTTGCCCTTGACACCGTAGAACCGCCGGAGCGGCGTCTTGTACCACCGGTAGATGGACCACTCGACCGACTTGAGGGCGACCATTGGTAGCCACAGGATGGGATTCCTCACTCGTCTCGCGAAGTGGCCGACCTCTCCGAGATAGTCTTGGATCGCACGTGAGAACCCCGGCCTCGCTCTCCGCAGGTCGTAGATCAAGCTCATGCATGTTGCCCTCAAAAATGGACTCGGACGCATCCCACATCAGGACGGTGTGTCCCTCGTACAGCGTCGCACTCGAGCTCTTGTACTTTTGGAACAGGCGGATGAAGCGCCAAAGTCCGGTGACGGTGCTTGAGTACCCGTAGTCGTGCCAGAGCGTGGCCTCTGGGCAAAATCCAATCCGATACTTGCTACGCAGCCGGAGACAGAGATCGACGTCCTCTCCTGCCGCGTGGGGGAAGCGCTCGTCGAAGGGAAACTCGCTCGCGGCAAAAGCCTTCATGCCGAAGTTAAGCGACGGCATGTACCACAGTTCCCTCCTGTCTGGCAGCAGCCACTTTCCAGCCAGCGTGCCATTCACTTCGTGATACCTATCAAGAAGTGTGGACCCCCACGAATAGGTCATGCCCCCGACCGCCGCGAACTCCGTCTCAAGGAGAAAGCGAGCCATGTGGGCATGCCAGTCGCGGTCAAGAATGCAGTCGTGATCCGTGAAGAAGACCTGGTCGTGACCAGCCGCGAGCGCCTTGGCCACTGCAACGTTCCTGGCTCGCGCGGGACCGCCGTTTGTTGGAAGCCGGAGATAATCGACGTCGCGGTCCGCCAGGGAGTACTCCAGCGGGCTTGCGTCGTCCACCACGTAGACGTTGGAGAATGTCGTCGACTGCTCTCGAACGCTGTCGAGCAAACGGCGCAGGCACCGGAGGTCCCACCGAGTGCGAATGAAACAGGGAATGATCAGTGCGCTCATGAGATGCTTGGTCCCACTTCGTTGAACCGCGCGACCGGTCCCGACCGAAGATGAATGCTACCTCTGCGCGACGATTTCTCACATGCTGCAGATGTAGAGGGATGCCACCCGCCTGTTGACCGCGTTGGCGGGAGGACATCCCCATGGACGGACGCAGCGGCCCTTCGCCGGGGGCCACTTTGAACAGCCACATTCTGGATACACGCCTCGTGCCCTCGATCCGCCAGCTTCCTCGTCCGCTGCGCGGTCGAGTCCAGCTTCGCGGGGGTGGAAGCGGCCGCCGTCCAAGGTGAAGGGGGCCGTGTCCTTTACAGCCGGAGGGGTCGAATCGCCCCCGCTGGCGTGGCGTGGCAAGGGTTCGGCGCTCTCGGCTTCGAGGTGAGAGTTGGGGGTGGCGGTCGGAACGCGCCGTTTCGGAATCGGACGGGGCCGGACTCTCGCGCTCACTGGCTCTCAGTGAGCAGGATCGCGGGTTAAGGGGCCCGATCGAGCGCCACTGTCGAGGAGACGACCTTGTCCGATGACGGCACCCCATCTCCCCCGCCGAAGCGGCGCGGGGCCAATCGTGGCCTGCGCTTCCCGCCCAAGGTCCTGACCCGCGGGGAGGTCATGTCCCTGATGGACGCTTGCTCGAAGCGGGGCGAGGGCATCCGCAACCGGGCCATGATCGCAGTCCTCTATAGGAGCGGCCTGCGGATCAGCGAGGCGTTGGCACTCAGGCCGAAGGACATCGATATGGACCGGGGTGCCATCCGCGTCCTACACGGAAAGGGCGACAAGGCGAGGACCGTCGGCATCGACGAGGGCGGGCTCGGCTACCTGAGGCTCTGGCTGGCATGGCGGGCATCGCACGGGCTCGATGGCAGACACACCGTCTTTTGCCAGTGCGACGGACGGCGGCTGGAGTCGTCGTATGTGCGGGTGATGCTGCCGAGGCTGGGAAGGCGTGCCGGGGTCGAAAAGCGGGTCCACGCCCACGGCCTGCGTCACACCCACGCGGCGGAGATGCGGTCCGAGGGGATCGATATCGGGATCATCTCAAAGCAGCTGGGACATCGTTCCATCGCAACGACCGCTCGATATCTTGACCACATCGCACCGTATGCCGTCGTGGAGGCGGTGAGAAGGCGACTGTGGGAGGCCTCTCCGCCATCGGAATGGCCGTACATTGGGGCTCTCCCGGCCTTGCCAATCACTGGCACCCCTTGATGATGCTCCCACGACAACTCACCGGCGTTTGTGAACGGGACATCGACCTCCTGCTGTTGGAGGAGTTCGTCGCCTCACCGGGCTTTCTGAATTGGTTCCTCGGCCGAGTGGGCCTGCCTGAAGGCGCGACGCTCCGCAATGCAGAGCGCTCGGTCGCAACGACCACGGGCGAGTCCGATCTGGAGCTCACCCTCGAGATCGACTCGCGGTTGATCAAGGTCCTGATTGAGAACAAGGTCGACGCGATGTTCCAACCTCGGCAGCCGGAGCGGTA
>JBILLU010000060.1:0-16717 GCA_044375915.1 Phycisphaerales bacterium | reverse complement strand
GTGACGGCTTGGTCGCCGCTGTGCCATGCGATGTTGGTGGCGCCTGGTTCGCAGCGGATGACGAGGTCGAGCGAGCGAGCGGTCAGTGTGCCGCCATGGGCAAAGAGAGCTTCGAGTTCGCTCGGCAGGTCGGTGGATCGAGCGGCCAGGGTGCGTTCGAGGCCGCCGATTGTGATGTGAAGAACCTGCACGGAGTGTTCGGCGAAGAACCCCGCGAGGCGGATCAGGGCGGATCGATCCATCGGTGGCTCCGCGGTCCTGCGTTTGTTGCTAGTCGTTCTTGGAATCGGCGGCGTCGCTGGCGGGGGCCGTGCTCGGCTCTCGGGTGGCGACGGTACCCGGGAGCAAGCCGGGCATCCAGATGTCGGAAATGTGTTGGCCGTCGACGACGCGGCGGAGCAGCAGATAGACGATGGTCAGGCCGGTGAAGACGACGCTCATGGCGTACGCCGTGGCGAGCATGGTGGGCAGGCTGACCCAGAGGCGCAGGACGTAGTGCGTGAAGCCCTCGGATCGTGCGGCGGGATCGGCGATGACGGAGGGGGCGTCGCCGGCGAGCCAGCCGATTGCGGCGGCATTGAAGCGGGTGATGCCGATGCCGAGTGCCAACGCGAGCGTGACGGCGACCCATCCGGTGGCGGTGAGTACGCCGAGGTAGAGGGCGTAGCGCAGCGGGCGTGAGGGGACGTAGGCGTAGGCACGCTGGATGCCCTCGATGGCGTCGCCGCCTTCACAGGCAATGGCGGGGGCCATGAGCGGGGCGCCGACGATGGTCAGGGCCACGAGGATGGCACCGAGCAGGCCGGCGAGAAGGATGACCGGGTAGAGCAATGCGCCGACGGGCTGTGTGAAGCCGTAGCTGAAGAAGAGCCATCCGAAGACGCCGATGCAGGCGAAGATGATTCCCGCGAGCAGTGCTGGGCCGAGGATGGAGAGCAGCAGGCTGCGCCATTTGCGAAGGCCGAAGCCCAGGGCGTCGACCCAGGAGAGGCGGATGCCGTGGGCGACCTCGCAGGCGGCGACGCGGCAGATGGCTCCGCCGCCGATGAGCAGGACGGCGATCATGGGGATGACGAGCAGGACGCCCCAGGAGAACTCCTGCCAGAGGTTCTTGGGCAGGGCGGCGAGCCAGACGAAGCCGTTGACGACGCGATCGGGATCGCCGGTGAGCAGGCCGTCGCGGAGCTGGGAGAGCAGGATGCGGACGCCGCCGAGGAACTCGTCGCTGACGAGCGATCCGACGCGGAGCTGATTGCTGCCGCGCCAGAACCAGGAGATCTCGCCGATGAGATCGGTGGCGAGCAGGGCGAAGAGTGCGATACCGATGCTGGCGGGGCGGAGGGCGAGGCGCGGGGCCTTGAGGATCCGGGGCCAGAGCAGATCGTCGGTAAGATCGGCGAGGGCGACCGGTCGGGAGAAGCGGAGCCCGGCTTGCAGCTCGGAGCGCGGGCCGGCGCCGGTGAGTGGGGAGACGTCTGAACCCGCGGCGGCGGGCGGCGTAGAGGGCTTGTTGTCCATCGGATCATCCTTGACCGGCTGGGGCTTCAACGGTTCGTCGCTTCGGACGGGTGGTAAACCGCCCCCGCGGAAACGGCGTGGGGGGCTTCGAACTTTCGCACATGCTACCGTCAATCTCGCTTGCTCGCGGCGGGGGGCTTGCCGATGATCCAACCTATGCGCAAAGCCGTCTTTGAATGGGTGACGCTCCTGACCGCCTTGGTGATCGTCGGACCGTTTGTGGGCGTGCCGCTGGCGATGCTGCATAGCCCGAGCGGCTCGCCCGAGGCGACGTCGCTGACGTCGACCCAGCCGCTGCTGGGGATCGGGTTCACGCTGGTCGCGATGGTGGGGGCGTTGGTGGCGGGTTGGTTGGGTAGCAAGACGGTGAGCCGGGGGATGGGGATGACGGCCGCAGGTTTCGTGCTGGTGTGGGCGGCGGCGCGGACGGGCGCGGGTGGGATGATTCTGCGTGATGCGAGTTCGGCGAGCGGTGCGGCGCTGCGGATGACGATCGAGGCGGCGATTCTCGCGGTGCCGGCGTTGCTGCTGGTGACACTGGTGCACAAGGTGAAGCCGGTCGAGACGGATGATTCGGTGTATCCGCTGACGGAATGTCGCTGCGGCTTGCTCGAGGGCCTGCGGGACGCGATGACGAGCCGCGGGATTCAGATTGTGCTGGCGGCGGCGGCGGGCGCGGTGTTCGGGAGCCTCTTCGCGTCGATCGGGATGATGAAGGGGCAAGGGCTGTTTGCGGGGTTCTTCGCGGGGCTCATTGGCGGGGCGGCGGGCGGGCTGCTGCTTGCGGGCGTTGAGAATCCGCGGCCGGCGCTGGCACCGTACATCGGGGTCGTGCTGGTCATGATTGCGGCTCCGATGGCTGGGTCGTTTTACCACGGAGCATCGCTGCGGACGGCGGCGGTGACGGGTGAACTGGTCGGGCCGGCGAGGCTGGTGCCGCTGGACTGGATCGCGGGCATGCTGCTGGGTGTGCCGTGGGGTCTGTCGTGGCTGGCGAGCTCGGTGAAGGACAAGGTGGAAACAAAGCGGGCGTGAAGCAAAGTCGTGGACGAAGGGCGGCACTGCCGACGCCGAGCCGTCGGCAGTGGCGCCCTTGCGTCGTGTCGTCTTGATGAACGCAGCAGGATTAACGGAGCAATCGGAATTCGCGCGGGGGGCGAGCGACGAGGACGAGGACGAGCTTGCGGGTGGGTTCGCCGCGGTCGGTGGCGTTGCTGAGCAGGCCGTGGGCGAGCGTGGGAGGCGGCGGGACTTTGGGTCCGGCTGTCGGGTCGGCGGGCTTGCCCTCGATCTCAAGGCGTTGCTCGGGCTCACTCTCGATGTAGTTGGGCAGGCGGGCGAGGTCGGTCCATTCGCGATCGGGGTACTCGGGCACGAGGATGAGCGCCTGATCGGGGCCGAGCTCGGTGGAGAGGTCGAGGGCTTCGACGCGGGCACCGGCATCGGCGAGCGTGCGGCGAGTCTGGGGCTTGAGGAGGTCCTCGAAGCTCGGTCGCTCGGAGCCTTCTTCGAGATGACGGGTCATGAGATCGAGGCGGAGTTTGGCGGGCGCGTCGGTCTGGGAGAACTCGCCGGGTGCAACCCAGGCGCGGGTGAAGATCGCGAACCGGCCGGACGGGAGCGCGAGCGAGCCGCGGTCGGTGATGAACGTCGCAAGGGCGTTCCATTGCGGGCCGGAGGCGATGAGCGACCATTCGAGGAACTCGCGGGCGCTCTGCTGATCGAGGCGGCCGGCAAGCCGCAGCGTCTGCTGGATTGCTTCGAGATCGGCGGCGGGGACGACCGTGACCCGCAAACCGGCGCGGCGGAGCCGGTCCCGTGTCCGCGCATCAAGAGGCGAGTCCGCGGATTCGTATGGAGCGAGCGCGCGTGCGATGGAGTCGGTCGCGTCGTCTACGGGCCATTGCCGGATCTCAAGGCCTTTCGGCTCGTTGAGGACTGGTCCGGCGATGGGGCTGGCGCCGGGCGACGCGGGTTTGTTGGTTGACGCGCCGCACGCCGTCAACGCCGCGAGCGCGGCGAACGCGACCGCCGTGCCGGCGACGCGGCCGAGTGCACGGGCCCAGGAATGGAACGCGTTGGTCCTCATGGGCCGGATGCGATACGCGACGGCGGGGGATGAGTTGCGAGAGGTTGGCGCGATCACTTGGGGAGATCGCGGCGCGTGGAGCCCGACGCTCCCGGTGCGCCGCATCCGCTGAAGCGTGGGGTTCGTTAGGCGGAGAGTTCGTTGATGCGGTCGATGAGTTTGCGCACGAGGCCCCACTTGTAGCGGGTGTGGTGGAACACGAGCCGCGGCAGGTCGAGGGCGTCGGTCTCGGCCTCGAACGGGCCGCGCTGCACGATCTTGCCTTCCTTGACCAGCACCTTGAACTCGTCGTTGAGCTGCTCGACGTGCATCGGCAGGAGCGGCTTCTTCAGGCGGATCACGAAATCGTCCTTGACGTACCGCGATGAGTGGTAGTTGGAGTAGAAGCGGACGATGTGATCGACCGCGTCCTTGGGGGTCTTGGCGATGTAGTATAGATTGGTGTCCTCGGGGCTGACCCAGCCGCGCTTGATCATGCCCTCGCGGACCCAGTGGTCAAACTCGTTCCAGTACCCGTGATTCGGGCTGCCTTCCTCGCCTTCGACGCAGACGATCGGGACCATCGAGGCCTTGCCGGTCTGCACGAGCGTGAGGGTCTCGTAGGCCTCGTCCATGGTGCCAAAGCCGCCGGGGAAGAGAGCGACTGCCTCGGCCTGGCTGATGAACATCAGCTTGCGGGTGAAGAAGTAGCGGAAGTGGATGAGTTTCTCGTCGCCGGCGATGACGGTGTTGGTCGCCTGCTCGAAGGGCAGACGGATCGCGACGCCGAAGGACTGGGCACGGCCGGGGCCTTCGTGGCCGGCCTTCATGATGCCGTCGCCAGCGCCGGTGATGGCCATCCAGCCTGCTTCGCTCATGAGGCGGCCGAATTCGACCGCGGCTTTGTAGTCCGGGTGGGTTTCGGGCGTGCGGGCCGAGCCGAAGATGGTGACCTTGTGCGGCTTCTCGTAGCGAGCGAAGACGCGGTAGGCGTAGCGCATCTCCTTGACGGCGGTGGTGATCAGCTTCAGCTCGCCGGTGTGCCGCCCGTCGGGGATCAGCTTGCTCGAGGTCATGAGCAGGTCGCGGACGAGGCGGTGCTCCATCGTGCCGGGCTTGCCGCCGACGGCGTCGAGGATCTTGTCCACCAGTTCGGCGACCACTGGGTCCTCGGTCGAGGTGGTGGTGAGGCGGTTCTTGTTGGCGGCGGCCGCGGTGGCGTCCACCAGGCCGGTCAGTTCGAGGTTCAGGTTGTTCTTTTCGGGGTTCACGATGGTCTTTCTCAGTAGGCCGCCCGGGTTTGGCAATGGGCAGGCAAGGCCCGGCGGAAATCCGCGGGCAAGTGGGGATTCTTGGCTCGATGGGGATGGGAGGCGAATCGCGTCCAACCCGGCTGTTCCCCCGGTGGATTCATGGGAAAATCGTGCCCCAATCGGCATTCATCCGGATCGGTTACATTTGGGGAGACTTTGTTTCAGTGGTCGCAATCGCAGTTTCACGCGGGTTTGGCATCGGGGCTCGGGTCGGTGGCGGCTAGCGTGTAGCGATGAAGACCTCACCCGCGTTCGCCGCTGTTGCCTCGACCTTGATTGTCATGCACTCATTTGCGTCGGAATCCGCGCCGCAGTCGCCGACGTCCGCGAAGGACGGCGTGGGAGTGCGCGTTGAGCGCGATGCGAAGGGCTGGCGGCTGATGAAGCGAGGAGAGAAGCTGTTCCTCCGCGGCGCCGGTGGGTCGCAGCGGCTTGAAGAGCTCGTCGCCCTCGGTGGCAACGCGATCCGCACCTGGTCGGTCGATCAGGCCGAGCCGGTCCTCGACAAGGCGGAGAAGCTCGGCCTTTCGGTGATGGTCGGTCTCTGGATCGCGCATCCGCGGCACGGGTTCAATTACAACGACGCCAAGGCGGTGGAAGAGCAGTTCCAGAAGCACATCGCCGATGTCAAGCGGCTGAAGGATCATCCGGCGATCATGATGTGGGGAATCGGCAACGAGGTGGAGCTTGGCGCCGACGGCGACCGCACCTCGATGTGGCGCGAGGTCAACCGCGTCGCCCGCGAGGTCAAGAAGATCGACCCGACGCGGCCGACAATGCTGATTGTCGCCGAGGTCAACCCCGAGAAGGTTCGCGAGATCAAGCAGCACTGCACCGACATCGACATCCTGGGCGTCAATTCCTACGGCGGGATGGACACCGCCGCCGACCGCGCCCGCCGCTTCGGCTGGGACGGCCCGATCGCGATCACCGAGTTCGGCCCGCGCGGATGGTGGGAAGTGCCGCAGACCAAGTGGCCCAAGGAGATCGGCGGCGGGGTGCCGATTGAGCCGAATTCAACCGAGAAGGCCGACACGTATTTTTCGCGTTACTTCGCGGGCATTGCGGAGAATCCGAACGTCATCGGTTCGTTCGCGTTCCTCTGGGGGCAGAAGCAGGAGTGCACGCACACCTGGTTCGGGCTGTTCATGCCCGATGGCAGCCGCCTCGGTGCGGCAGACGCGATGAGCTTTGCGTGGACCGGGCGGTGGCCCGCCGACCGCTGCCCGCGGATCTGGGATGTGAAGGTCACCGGCGGCGGCGATCTGAGCATGGAAGGCGTGGCACCGGGGACCAAGCTCACCGGTTCGTTTGCCGCCAACGACCCCGACGGCGATGCGGTGAAGTTTGAGTGGGAGGTGCGGGAGGAGTCGTCCGACCGCAAGACCGGCGGCGACCGCGAGGCCGTGCCTCCGGTGGTGCCGACGGAGTTCAAGGCTTCGACGCCATCGGCGACAGAGGCGAAGGCCGAGTTTGCGGCTCCCAGCAAGCCAGGGCGGTATCGCCTGTTCATGTACGTGAAGGACCCCAAGGGCAACGCGGCGACGGCGAACGTGCCGTTCTATGTGAAGGCGAAGTAGGGTCCGGGCCCGCCCAGACGCCGTTGCTGTGCTTCACGACGCCAACGAAAAAGGCCCGCACGCGACGCGTGCGGGCCTTGGTCATTTCGGAGAACGGTTGAACCCGATGTCGCCGATCAGCGCGATGCGCGGTCGCCGCCGATCTGCATGCCGTAGAAGGAGCGATAGACGAAGAAGGCGGAAGCCAGGAAGAAAGCGATGGCGAGGGCGATGGTGAGCGGCGTGTGGACGAAGCCGGGCTCCTTGACGTGGATCGCCAGTTCGACGGCGAGCAGGCCGAAGAGAGTGGTGAACTTGATGACCGGGTTCATGGCCACCGAGGAGGTGTCCTTGAACGGATCGCCGACGGTGTCGCCGACGACGCAGGCGGCGTGGAGGTCCGAGCCCTTGCCGCGGCCGCTGTTCTTGTAGATGGGGTCGGTCTCGACGATCTTCTTGGCGTTGTCCCATGCGCCGCCGGCGTTGGCCATGAACATGGCCTGGTAGAGGCCGAAGAGCGCGATGGCGATGAGGTAACCGATGAAGAAGAAGGGCTCGACGAAGGCGAAGGAGAGGGTGGCGAAGAAGACGCCGAGGAAGATGTTGAACATGCCCTTCTGCGCGTATTCGGTGCAGATGGTGACGACCTTGGTGGAGTCTTCGACGCTCGCCTTGGTGACGCCCTCGAGCTTGATGTTGGCCTTGATGAACTCCACGGCGCGGTAGGCACCGGTGGTGACGGCCTGGGTCGAGGCGCCGGTGAACCAGTAGATCACTGCGCCGCCCATGATGAGTCCGAGCAGGAACGGGGCGTGCAGCAGGCTGAGCTTGTCGAGGTTGGTCTGCAGGCCACCGGTGAGGAGCACGATGATCGAGAAGATCATCGTGGTGGCGCCGACGACGGCGGTGCCGATGAGCACGGGCTTGGCGGTCGCCTTGAACGTGTTGCCGGCGCCGTCGTTCTCTTCGAGGAACTGCTTGCCTTCCTCGAAGTTGGGATCAAAGCCGAAGTCACGCTTGATCTCGTCCTGGATGCCCGGCATGGTCTCGATGGTGGAGAGTTCGTAGACGGACTGGGCGTTGTCGGTCACCGGGCCGTAGGAATCGACGGCGATGGTGACGGGGCCCATGGAAAGGAAGCCGAAGGCGACGAGGCCGAAGGCGAAGACGGCCGGGGCGAGCATGATCGCGCCCAGGCCCAGGGTGCTGATGTAGTAAGCGATACCCATGAGGGCGATGATGGCGACGCCCAGCCAGTAGGCCGAGAAGTTGCCGGCGACAAAGCCCGAGAGGATGTTGAGCGAGGCCCCGCCCTGTTCCGAGGACTTAACGACCTCGGCGACGTGGCGGCTGTGCACGCTGGTGAAGGCCTTGACCAGTTCGGGGATGATCGCTCCGGCGGCGGTGCCGCAGGAGATGATCGTCGCCAGCATCCACCAGAAATCGGCCGGGATGTTGTACTCGGTCGCCGCGGTTCCGCCGAGCATCACGTACGACGCGGCGTAGGTCAGCACGATCGAGACCGCCGAGGTGAGGAAGACCAGCACCGTGAGCGGGTGCTCATAGTTCATGGTCTTGGAGTTGAGGTACTTGCCCTTGGCGAGCAGGTCGTTGATCCAGTACGACGCTGCCGAGGCGATGACCATCAGGATTCGCATGACGAACAGCCAGACCAAGAGCTTGATCTGGATGGTCTGAGCACGCTCCTGAGCGGGGATCACTGCGGCCTTGGCGGCGGCGACGACGGCGGGGTTCTTGGTGTCGGTCTGGAGGCTCTCGAGGCGCTTCTTGGTGGCGTCGTCCTTGGTGAGTTCGGCGCGCTTGACCAGGGCCTGCTGATACTCCGCCGAATCGGCGACGTCGACGATGCTGGTCGTGTACGCGAACGACTCCATGCGTCCGCCGCCCAGGTCGATCTGCTTGGGGGCGAAGATGCCGGGGGTGACGGCGATCATGGTGAAGACGATGAGGGCGACACCGGTGACGCCGTAGGTCTCGAAGCCGTCCGCCGAGGGGCCGACGCTGTCGCCGGCGTTGTCGCCCACGCAGTCGGCGATGACGCCGGGGTTGCGGGCGTCGTCTTCCTTGATCTTGAAGACGATCTTCATGAGGTCCGAGCCGATGTCGGCGATCTTGGTGAAGATGCCGCCGGCGATGCGTAGGGCCGCGGCGCCGAGCGACTCACCGATGGCGAAGCCGATCAGGCACGAGCCGGCGAGGTCGCCGGGCAGGAGCAGCAGGATCGCCAGCATGATGAGCAGTTCGACCGAGATCAGCATCATGCCGATCGACATGCCGGCCTTGAGGGGAATGGCGTAGCAGGGGAAGGGCTTGCCCTTGAGGGAGGCGAAGGCGGTGCGGCTGTTGGCGAAGGTGTTGACGCGGATGCCGTACCACGCGACGAGATACGAGCCGAGCACGCCGACGACGGCGAAGGCGAGGATGAGAGCGACGCGGCCGATCGAGAAGCCGGACATGAACTCGCCGGTGGCGGGATCGATGTTGGGGGTGGGGGCGAAGACGCCGAAGTAGAGGGCGGCGATGACGCCGATGAACAGGAAGAGCTGGGCGAGGAACTTGCCCTGCTGGATCATGTACGCCTTGCAGGTGGTGTAGATCAGCTCCGACACCTCGAGCATGGACTTGTGCACGGGCAGCTTCTTGAGCTGCAGGTAGATCACTGCGCCGAAGACCAGGCCGAGGGCGGAGACGATGAAGCCGACGAGCAGCAGGTCGTGGCCGCCGATGCCCATGAACTTGACCTTGTTGAGGTCGGGGATGACGAGGTTGGCTTCACCACCGGGCCGCTGGAAGACGGGCTGATCGGCCCCGACGGAACCGGCCTGAGCCGGTGCGGCGGTGATCAGCATGGTGGCGGCGAGCAGAGCCGCGGCGGCGAGGCGCGCAGCGGAACACGCCAGAAGCGTTTGGAACGCCTTGGCCAGAGGTGCCAGCATCGTTTTCATGCGTTTGCTTCCCGTGATTTGGTGCGTCGGGGTGCCGGAAGTCGGAACCGACATAGTGGGCTACCTGTGACAGCCCGACGCGACCGCGAAATGGAACGAAATGGTCTAGACCGTCCCGCCGACCCGAAGGCGGGAAAGAGAGACTACCGAACTTTCGGCGATCGTGCCGCCGCCCCCACCAATTTTGCCTGGCCCGCGAACGCGGGGCCGGAAAAGCAACGGCCCGTGCCGTCAGGCCCGGGCCGCTGAATTACTTCTCGTTGCGGGGCTCGAACTCGCCCGAAAGGGCCAGCCGGCGGTTCAGGCTCTTGCGAGCCGCCCGACGCCGACGCTCGGAAGGCTTCTCGAAGAACTCCTTGCGCCGGATGTCCTTGATGAGGCCCTCTTTTTCGCAGAGTTTCTTGAAACGGCGCATCATCTGCTCGACCGTCTCGCCACTCCGTGCTTTCACGCGAATCGCCATCCGAACCTCGCTCGCATCTGACCGACTGTTGGGGGCCCGACCGGCTACGTCCGGACGGGCTGAGATGATAGGAACTCCCCGGGGGGAGGATCAAGGGCGGGAAACGGGCCTCTGGACGGATGCGGCCAGCGGCGATCGGGCTCTGGATCTGGGTGCGGGCGGAGAGCCGAAGTTCCCGTCAGGCTCGCGATGAGGCTGTGGGCGCTGCCCGCCCCGCGAACCGGGCCCCGGTGATGAGGATCGCGGCGATCGGGGCGGCGAAGACCAGTGAGACGCCGGCATACCAGGCGTTGAAGTCGAGGGTGAGGGGGGCGTTGACGAGGATGGTGCCGATCAGCAGGCACGACGCGAAGGCGAGTTGGCCGACCCGGATGAGCAGGATCATGGCACCGATCGCCAGCGCGACCGCGGCGAGTTGGACGCCCAGTAGTGGGCTCATGCCGCCGACAATGGCCCACAAGAAGATCGTCGTGAGCGGGTACGTGATCCAGCGCAGCCGCACGACCTTGTGAATACCGAACATCGCGAGGGTAATCAGCAGCGGGAGCGCGAAGTTCCCCGCGACCATGCCAGCGAGGGCGGCGGTGGCGAAGGGGACGCCCGTGAACCACTCGACGGTGGGCATTACCGGGCGCGACAGCGAGACGGTCGAGGCGTCAAACGTCTGCCCGGCGAAGAAGAGCGGGGCGATCGCGGCTCCGGTGGTGGCACCGATCAGCAGGTCGCGCCACACCAAGGCGTCGCGCCAGCGGCCGGACATCAGGCGGCTCCACGAGATCAGGAGCAGTGGCCAGAGTTTGCGGATCGACGGCTCCATGCCGAGATAGACCAGCCACGACAACCCGCCGAACCACAGGGAACGTCCCAGGGGGCGGCCGATGATGTCGATCGAGATCATGTCGCCCAGCGTGTGGCGTCCGACCGTCATGGACACGAACGTCGCGACGCCGGTGACGACGCCGCTCGCGAATGCTCCGCGGCGATCGCTCTTGCCGGCGCGGATGTTGCGGAACGCCAGGAAGACTGCGACCCCGATGCCCAGGAGCATGGTGCCGCTGACGATGTTGTCCACTGTGCGTGCGGCGTCGTTGCGAGCCTGTTCCATCGAGACTGTGGGCTTGGCTGTGTCCGGCACGATGCGGAACGACACCGGCGTGCCCGCGAGCGAGGCGGCCTCGATGCGGAACGCCATGTCGTCGCGGTTGGGGTAGCGCGCGGTCCATGCGAAGCGCTGGTCGGCGCCGACCTGCGGCGTGCGGGTCGGTGTGGCGGGCTGGATCGAAGTGGGATCAAAGTTCGCGGCGCTGAAGAAGGGTGTCCAGTCGATCGGCTGCTTGGGAGTCGCGGCGGCAAAGCCCATGTCGGGCGCGATGCGCTCGAAGCGCATCAGATGGCCGCTGCTGCTCAAGGCCACATAGACGCTGTTGGGCGCGTCGCGGGGCGGTGTATTCGACGTCACGCCGCGGTCGGCCCACCCGTTGGGCTGGGTGCGTGCGGGCTCGGCCCGGTACCAGAAGAAGATGCTCGCGGGATGAGCTTCTTTCAGGCGTGCGATTCCGCCGACGGCTTTCGGATCGCGGGCGATGTCGAGGATTGGTGAATAGCCGTACGCCTCGAAGACCTTGGGTGCCTCGACGCCGAGTTTCTCGATGGTTTCGCGGGCTTTCACAACCAGCACCGGCGGGGAGTACGAGAAGGGCGCGATGCGGTGGATGCCGAACGCGTCCTGGACGCCGGCGATCGTCGCCATGGCGAGCAGCGCGGTCGCGGCCAGCGTCCACGCCAGCCACTTGGGGATCGTGCCCTCGCCGCCGGAGACCGCGAGCAATTCCGGGCTGGGTGTTTCGCCAGCCGCGAGCGCGGCGGCGAGCGGATCGCCGCCGGGCAGTGCGGCCGACACGGCCAGTGCGCTGCTGGGTCGGTTGCGTGGATCGTTCTCGAGGCAGTGCAGGATGACGCGCTCGACCGCCGGGTCGAGCCCGCGGACGATGGAAGTGGGGCTGGTGACCAGCGACGAGGACGTGCCGCTCTTGTGCAGCGTGCGGAGTTCTTCGATGGACTGGGCGTTGAACGCGGGCTTGCCGGTGAACAGCTCGTAGAGCACGAGCCCCAGCGAGTAGAGGTCGCTCTTGCGGGAGACCTCGGTGCGGTTGAACTGCTCGGGGGCCATGTAGGCGGGCGTGCCGCTGGCAATGTCGCCCTTGGCGTTGAGATCGTCGGCGAATCCGGCGACGCCGAAGTCCATGATGCGGGCGTTGCCGCGCCCGTCGAGCATGATGTTGGCGGGCTTGAGGTCGCGGTGGATGACGCCCTGCTCGTGGGCGGCGTGCAGGCCGGCGCAGATCTGACGGGCGATCTGCAGTGCTTTGTCTTCGGGCAGGCGGCCGATGCGGCGGAGCAGCGAGCCCAGGTCCTCGCCGTCGACGTACTCCATCGAGAGGAACACTGCAGGCCCTGCCGAAGTCTGGAACTCGCCGATGTCGTAGACGCGGCAGACGTTGGCGTGGCTGATCTGGCGGGTGAGCCGGACCTCGGAGCGGAAGCGGTCGAGACGCACGGGGTCGAACGCGAGCGTCTCGGGGAGCAGTTTGAGGGCGACGGAGGAGGCGAGCTTCAGGTCGTCGGCGCGGTAGACCTCGCCCATGCCGCCCTTGCCGAGCATGGCGACGATGCGGTAGCGGTCCTGGAGCACGGCACCGGGCGCGAAGCGAGCGCCGTTGGCGGGGCGGAACGTGGCAGACGAGGGCGGCGAGGATTGCGCGTGGGAGGCGGTGATGTCCAGATCGTGGTGGTCGGGCACGTAGAGAATCTATCACGATTGCGAACATCTTGGGGGGCGAGCCCGCTGTATCCCGGAGTGTTCTTTCTCGGGCGGGTGCGGTGGCTTGTGGCGATCGGTATGCTGGCTCGCACGGGAAAGCGGAAAGGTGCAACGGGTGGTCGCTTCCGGCGGCTGGCCGGTCCGGAGATCGAGGGGAATCTATGTCGGACTCGCCGGCCAACGTGACTTTGCTTCTGCACGCCGCGGCGTCGGGCGATCGCAAGGATGTCGATGCGCTGATGGCCGCGATCTATCAGGACCTGCGCAGGCTGGCCTTGGCGCACATGAGCGAGGAACGGCGTGACCACACGCTGCAGGCGACCGCGCTGGTGCACGAGGCGTACGTCAAGCTCATCGACCAGCGGAACACGAACTGGAACGATCGAGTGCACTTCTTCTCGGTCGCGTCGCGGATTGTGCGGCGGATCCTGATCGACCACGCCAGGGCCCGCAACGCGGAGAAACGCGGAGGGCCGGTGACTCGCGTGAGCGTCGGTGAACAGGACGTGGCCGCACCCGAGCGCGACCTGGACGTGATTGCGCTGCACGAGGCGCTCGAAGAACTCGCGGCGTTGGACGAGCAGCAGGCCCGGATCGTGGAACTCCGATACTTCGGGGGTTGCACCATCGAGGAGATCGCTGAGTTGCTGAAGGTCGGCAAGCGGACGGTGGACCGCCAGTGGCTGGCCGCCAAGACGTGGCTGTTCGATCGCTTGAGCGAAGGTGACGCGGAATCTCAGGCCGGAGGCGAACGTGGCCGGTGAAGCGATGGCGAGAGCGCACGCGATCTTCACCCGCGCGCTCGAACTCGACGGCGCGGCACGCGAGGACATGGTGCGCGAAGCCTGCGGCGAAGACGCCGAGGTGCTGCGCCGCGTGCGACGCCTGCTGCAGGTCGCCGATCGGACGACCGACTTTCTGGAGTCGCCCGCCGTCGCTGCGTTCGATCCGTTCGCGGCGCCGGTGCCGCAGGCGGTGGGGAACTACCTCGTGGTCGGCGTGCTCGGCGTGGGCGGGATGGCGACGGTCTACGAAGCGGTGCAGGAGAACCCCAATCGCCGCGTCGCGATCAAGGTGATGCACCAGAGCATGACCCACCCGGACGCATTGACGCGGTTCCGGCTGGAAGCCCAGACGTTGGCACGGCTGCGGCATCCGGGGATCGCCCAGATCTACGAAGCGGGCACCGCGCCCTTGGGACAGGCCACGCCCTCGCCGTTTTTCGCGATGGAACTGGTGCCCGAGGCGCTCAGCATCACGGCGTACGCCAAGCAGCGCGGGCTCGCGCTGCGGGAGCGGCTGGAGATGTTCGTTGCCGTCTGCGACGCGGTGTTGCACGGCCACCAGAACGGGATCATCCACCGCGACCTGAAGCCAGCCAACGTCCTCGTCGGCCCCGACGGGCGGGCGAAGGTGATCGATTTCGGCATCGCCCGCGGCTCGGACGCCAGCGGCAAGTCGCTCACGAGCGCGACCGACGAAAAGAAACTGATCGGCACCCTCAACGCGATGAGCCCCGAGCAGTGCGTCGACCCGTCGAACATCGACGTGCGTTCGGATGTGTATTCGCTGGGCGTCCTGCTGTACGAGTTGGTGACCGGCACGCTGCCGCACGATCTGTCGCGGTGCTCGGTGCCGCAGGCGGTGCGGGTGATCGCCGAGGGCGAGGTGGTGCGAGCGGGCCGGCTGAACGCCGAGGCCCGGGGCGATCTCGAGGCCGTCATCGCGATGGCGATGGAGAAGGACCGCGAGCGCCGCTACGCGGGAGTGAGCGAGCTCGCGGCGGATCTGCGCCGGTATCTGAACAGCCAGCCCGTGCTCGCGCGGCGCTCTGGCGCCATGGAGCGCATCCGGAAGTTTGCGCGGCGGAACCCGGCGCTGGCCGCGACCCTTGGCGTCGCGGCGTCGGCGCTGCTGGCCGGAGTGATCGTCTCGACCTGGTTCGCCGTCGCGGCCAGCCGTGCACGCGACGCCGCCCTGCAGCGGGAGAAAGAGCTCGCGGTCGTCACCGAGTTCCAGGAGTCGATGCTCCGCGGGCTCGATGTCCCGGCCATGGGTGCGCAGTTGCGAGAATCTATTCGAGCCATGGTGGTCAAGTCGGGTGCGGATGGTTCGAAGCCCTGGGACGAGGCCTTTTCACGGCTCAACTTCACCACGATCGCCATCGAGCACCTGAACCAGACCGTGCTGCAACGATCCGCCAAGTCGATCCGTGATCGCTTCGGCGAGCAGCCTCTTCTGAGGGCCCGGCTGCTGCAGCAGCTCGCGACCACGCTGCGGACGCTCGGGCTCTACAAAGACGCGTTGCCGTTGCTCGCGGAGGCCCTCGACGTGCGTCGCAAGGAACTCGGGGCCGATCACCCCGACACGATGCAGACGCGGTTCACGCTCGGGTCGGTCCTCTCCAGCCTGGGCCGGTTCGACGAGGCCGAGGTTGAGCTGCGCGAGATCTACGAACGTCGCCGGGCCGTGATGGGGCCCGACGATCGCAACGTGCTGACCACCGCAGCCTCGCTCGGCGGCGTGTACCAGCGGATGAATCGGCTCGAGGACGCCGAACGGATCTGGACCGACACCTTGGCACGCCAGCGCCGCGTGCTGGGTGACGACGATCCGGCGACCCTGCGGTCGCTGAACAACATCGGGATTGTGTACGCCGAGCAGGGCCGCCTCGACAAGGCGGAGGAGAGCTGGCGTGAACTGCTCGACCGCAGACGCAAGACGCTGGGCGCGGATCATCCCGAGTATCTCGGGTCGTTGGGGAATCTCGGCAACTTGCTGCTGGATCAGGGAAGGTACAAGGAGGCCGAACCCATGCTGCGGGAGTCGCTGGCGGCGGACCGACGCCACCGCGGCGATGCTCACCCGGCCACGCTCACGTCCATGGCGATTCTGATGTCGTTGCTCCGCGAGTCCGGCGACTTGCCCGGCGCGGAGAAGATCGGGCAGGAGTGCCTCGCCGGCCGCATGGCGACGCTCGGCCGCGAAAACGTGGACACGATGAACACGCAGGCCACGCTGGGGGCGATCGTGTACGCGCGCGGGCGTGCCGCCGAGGGCGAGAAGATGATGCGCGAGGCGATCGAGGTGCAGACCCGCGTCGTCGGCGCGTCGCACCCGGCGGCGATGAACGCGATGACGCTGCTGATGGATGCCCTGTGGAACTCCGATCGGGACGAGGACGCTCTGGCCGTCAGCACCAAACTGGTCGAACTCACCCGCGCCAGCAAGGACCCGCTCTCGCCGGGACCGACGCTGTCGGTGCACGGTGCGATTCTGGATGATGTTGGCAGACACGCCGAAGCGCTCACGGCCCTGCAAGAGGGCTACGAAACCGTCGAACGCACGTTCGGTTCGGTGCATCCGCAGACCCGAGCCGCGGCGGATCGGCTGGCGGCGTACTACGCCAAGGCGCACGCACGCGAGCCCGGCGCCGGGCACGACCGAGAACAGGCCAAGTGGCGCGATGTCGCGGAGAAGGCGAAGCGATAGTGGGGCGGCGGCAAGTGAGACGCGAAGGCATCATGCGCGGCGCGATTCCGTGGCGTGTGCCGCGTTGCCAGATGGAGATCGAACAAGGAGTCTGTACATGGCAGTCCGGCGACATCCGATGGCGGTGCAGACAACCAGTGATGCGCTCGATCGCGTGCCGCTCGACACCGCGTTGGTCGCTCGCCTGCGTGCGTCGTACGACGTGGTCCGCGGGCACGAACTGCGGCTCGCCGAGACGTTCTACGCCAAGTTGTTCGCGCTCGCCCCGCACCTGCGGCCCATGTTTCCCGCCGACCTGCGGACGCAGGCCGAGAAACTCACTGCCGCGCTCGACGTCGTGGTCCGCAACTTCGAGGACCCCGCCGCCAACGCTGCCGTGCTCGCGGGCCTGGGGCGACGCCACGCCGGCTACGGCGTGAAGCCCGAGCACTACAGGCTGGTCGTCGATCTGCTCGTCGAGTCGATGCGGGAACTCGGCGGCGCGGCGGTCGAAGAAGCACGCCTGGAGGAGTGGCAC
>JBILLU010000059.1:0-16769 GCA_044375915.1 Phycisphaerales bacterium | reverse complement strand
GCAACGAGACTTGATCGACATACACCGATCCCGCGGCATTCACCCAGAAGAGCGTCGACGGCGCGAAGCCTGCATCGAAGCGCGTGCCGCTGATGTCCTGCAGACCCGCGGGCGGGCTGCCGGCGGTCGCGGTGCTGAGGATGTTCTGGCCCGGAGCGCCGGTGTCGACAAAGAGCGCGAGGGCGGTGCCGGCGGTAGGCAGGTTGCCGGTGAGGCCGACGTAGACGCCGCCGCGGGTGGCGCGGGCGTACATCTGATTCAGCTCGGCGTTGTTGTCGCCGAAGGAGGTGGCGCACGCCTGGGTCGCGATCGCGAACCCGTCGGGGTCGCCGGTGATGCCCAGGTCGGTCGGGATGGAGATGCCGTCGGTCAGGGGCGAGGGCGGCAGCGGCGGCGTGATGGTCACACTGAGCACGCGGTAGGAGTACGCGGGGATGCTGAGCGTGTACGCACCGGCGTTGCCAGTGGTGATAGCCGCGAGCGACGCGGACGAGACGATGTCGGTCACGGTCGAGCCGCCGGCGGGGATCGAGTAGCCGGCGAGATTCAGCGACGTGTTCTGCGTGGTGCCCGCGAGGTTGATGGCGACGAGGAGCGTCGTTCGCCCGGTGGTACCCGGGTTGTAATCTCGCGTGAAGGCCCAGACCTTGCCGCCGCTGGCGGGGACGGCGTTGTAGTCGCCGCGGCGGAGGGCGGCGTTGTTCTTGCGGAGTGTGCCCAGCGTGCGATACGTCTCGAGCAACGAGCCGGCGACGCCCGACTGTTCCTGCACGCTCTTGCCGTCGTTGTTCTTGGAGAACGAGTTGGTGCGGACGAGCGCATTGCTGGCCTTGAGCCAGTAGTTCGACATCGGCGGCCCGGCGACGGCGTTCCACTTGAAGGGCTCTCGCATCGGGATGTCGTCGGCATCGCTGCCGTAGGACTGCTTGGTCCCGGTCATGCCGATCTCATCGCCGTAATAGATGATGGGCGGCAAGGGCTGGAGCATGTGCACCGCGGCGGCGGCCTTGGCACGGCCTGCGGTTCCGCCGCTGGCGCCGATGTCGGAGGCGAGGCGACCGACATCGTGATCGCCGAGAATGGCGAGCGAGGTCTTGCCGGGCTGGGGCTTCCCGCCCGGGAGCGCGGCAAGCGTGGCGGCCATGGAGTCGTAGAGGCCCTGCGCGGTCTCGCTTGAAAGCGCGCTGCGGGCGGCGAACTCGAAGGGCTTGGTGAACGCGGCATCGAACGCGGGCAACAGGTCAGTGCCGTAGTTGCCCCAGTCGCCCTGCTCGGCGAAGGTGAACACGTTGGGCTTGGTCACCTGCAGGGCCTGCTTCCAGGTGGACCAGAAGCTGATGGTCGCACCCCAGCCTTCGGGGGCGCTCGAGTACGCGTGATCGAGGCGGAAGCCGTCGACGCCATCGGACGGGTTGCCGTCGTTGTTGGGGTCGAGCCACTTGCGGGCCCACTGGATGTTGAGGTTGACAGCGTTGGCGTTGTTGAGATTCCAGTGGATGAAGCCGACGCTCGCGCCGTCCCAGGTGTTGAACGTGTAGCCGGTGTACGCGGTGTTGGAGCCGTTGGTGAAGGCGAGCCACTGGTCGTAGACGCTGCTTGGGTTGTTGCGGGCGTTGTTGTACCAGATGGAGTTATGGCTGATGCCGTAGGCGACGAAGTCGAGATAGACCTTGATGCCGCGGGCGTGGGCGGCGTTCACGAAAGAGAGAAACTGGGCCTCGGTGCCGAATCGGGAGTTGATCTGGCTGGCGTCGCCGTGCTGATACCCGTGGTACGCGGCGGACGGGAAGATGGGGTTCATCCAGACCGCGGTGACGCCGAGGGTCTGGAGGTAATCGAGGCTGGCGGTCATACCGTTGAAGTCGCCGAAGCGGTACTGGTCGTTGTCACTATCGCGCCAGCTGATGGGCATGAAGTGATAGAAGATGTCGTCGGCGACATCGCGGGGCTGCGCACGGGCAACACCCGGCAACAAAACGGCCAAGGCGACGGCCGCGAAAACGAAAGAACGAAACGCGAACGGCATGCGCATGAGGACTCCTCGCCTCAGTTTACGGGCGAGGGATGCAGTCGCAAGCGAAAACCGCGGCTTGGGACCCAATCGCCGTCCGGGAACGTCCGTCATGGGCAAAGCAGGTTGTCGTACCCGCGGGCGAAGACGGAGAAGTCGGCGTCCTCGGTGTTGCCATCGCCGGTGAGATCGCCGCGCGGGTCGAGCAGCGTGTCGTAGTACCCGACAAACAGCGAGAAGTCGGCGTCGTCGACGACGCTGTCGCCGTTCAAGTCACCGGGGCAGGGCTTGGCGCGGACGACAAACTCGAGGGCGTTGGCTGCGAGCCAGGCGCCGTCGGTGAGGTGATTCCAGCCGCTCGCGAAACCGTCGGAGACGGGCCAGTAGCCCAGGTCGGCGCGCTTCAGGAAGTTGTGCACGCTCGCCAGCATGGTGCCATCGGTCCCCTTCATGATGGTGCGGCCACGAGGAAGCGGATACGGGCAATAGAAGTTCTGCGCAATCTGGAACGTGCGGACGAAGGATGCGATCGGATGGCTGGGCTCCAAGATCAATCCCAAGCCCTGCTCTCCTGAGCCATAGGTATCCGGAAGAGGAGACGGGAAGATCTCGTACCCTTCGGGTCGCCAGCGGCCCGCCGGGAAGCTGTACGTGGTGTTCCCGTTCTTGGCAACGACAACGCCGCCGCCGGCGTCCACATAATCGGCGAGCCTGTTTCCGAGCGCGTCGGCGTCGGCGTATCGATACTGCGACCACGTTGCCACGGCGCCGAAGGGAGCAAGAGTCGCGGCGTCGGGCGTGCCGGAGCGTGCGTCGATCGCGACGACGCCGCTGAAGCGACGCGATGCGGCGAGCTTCGAAGACAGATCGGAGAGCGCGAAGAGTTCGGCCGCGACGGTGGCCACGTAGGGCTTGACGGTGTAAAGCAGGGCGCCGGCCATCAGGCTGTCGCCGTTGGTGCCGACCTGCCAGAAACTCGCGCCGCCGACGGTGCTCGATGGTGGATACATGCCAAGATCGGCGCGGTTCGGGAGTTTTGTCGAGACGGCGGCGAGGGTCTTGCCGTCGGACCACTTGGCGACGATGAGGCCGCCGGCGTTCACCGCCGTCGTGATCGGACGGAAACTGCCGGTGCCGCCGTCCAGCGTGAAGAAGTCGGACAGGATGGGATGGGAGAAGTACGGCTTGGCACCGCTGGTTGCGGCACCGGTCGCGGCATCGCTCGCGCCGGGGATGATCTCGTAGCCGCCGGAGATCCAGCGCCCACCCAGACGACGGGCCAAGAAGTTCTCTGTATTTGCGAACGTTGCGGAAACAACTCCGCCGCCCGCATCGACAAAGTCTGCCAGCACGTTGCCGAGCGCGGTAGAGTTGCTGAAATTGAAATTGCTCCACGTGAGAACCGCGTCGTAGTTCTGGAGTTGGGCAAGCGTGGGAGTGCCCGCGTTGGCGTCGAACCGGTCCACCTGACCCAGTGTGCCCGTGGACTTGAGTTTCGCCTGCACGTCGGCGGCATGCACGTCAGCATCGGCGGAGACCAGCAGCACCTTCGGGCGCATGACGTAGAGAAGCGAATTGACCATCAGCTTCACGCCGTCGTCGGTCGCGGGGTTCCAGGCGCCGAAGTTGACGTCTTTGGAGAGAGGGTCGAGGTTGAGATCGACGCGCCCGGGGAGCGGGCCGGTGGCGACGAACACGTTGCCGCCGGTCCACCGTGCGACGACGGTGGCGCCCGCGACGACCGAGTTCTGATTGATGCGGTAGCCGAACTGGGTGCTCAAGGCGCCCACTCCGATCAGGATCGCGTGGTTCGGATCGGTGATCGAAGAAAGATCGAGCGACGCGGCTGTGTTGGCAAGGCCCGCGCCGGGAGACATGCACAGATATCCCGGATTCCAGCGTCCGGCGGGAGGAGAAACCGAACCCACGGAGTACGCGGCGTTCACGACGCCGCCTCCGGCATCTACGTAGTCGGCCAGGTTGTTGCCGAAGGTCACCGGGTTCGAGAAGCTGTTGTTGCTGGCGACCAGCACCGCGTCGTACGCCTTAAGCACGGCCAGCGTGGGTGTGCCGGCCGCGGCGTTGAACAGGTCGACGGCCGCGAACAACCCGGATGAACTCAGCTTGGTCTGCACGTCTCCGATGAACAATGGCACCGTGTGCACGATCAGCACCGAAGGCTTACGTTTCTCGCCCGCCTGGGCCACTGGCACGAATGCCGCACTCGCGAGCAGGCACGCGATGATGTAGAGCAGTGGGCCGGAACGGATGATCGCCGCCAAAGAGCGTATCGGATTCAATGGAACTCTCCCGCCATGGCAGATCACACTCCGCCATCGGCACGCGGGAGCGGTGCGCACGAAAGAGAGCTGCGAAGCGGTTGTACCACAACCCGAAGTGCCGGCGAAGCGAATTCTGGAACACAAGGCCGTGAAACAGCGGGAATCTGGCCCCAGAACACCGCACGGACAATCACGGGCGTGCGTGCTGATCGGTCGGGCATTACGGGCAAACGAGCGTGTCGTAGGCGGCGGCGAACAGCACGAAGTCGGAATCGTCCACAAACCCGTCGAAATTCAGGTCCGCCGGGCAACCGGCGGGCATCGTCGGATCGGCGCAGTCGAGGGTGTTGTACGCCCCGGCGAAAGACACGAAGTCGCTGTCGTCCACGAAGCCGTCGGAGTTGAGGTCGCCGGCGCAGGTGGCGAAGAAGCGAAGCTCGAGCTTTGGCCGGTTCTCGGCAACGTCCTCGCGGGTGGAGAACTTCTTGGCGGTCTTCGTGAGCGACTCCTCGCCGCGGATCAGCCAGCCGAAGTTGGTCGCGGGGTTCGCCGCCATGTCCTGCACGTCCGCGGCGAGCTGGGTCGATGTCCACATGAACGCGGCTCCGGCACCGACACCCAGCGAAGCAGAGGCCGACGGATTGAAATCACCGCCGGGGTTGGTCCACGCCGATCCGGGGAAGAAGCGGAAGAGCCAGGTGGCATCGCCCGTCTGAGCAAGCGTGCCGCCGCCCTGGCCGCCGGCGGCGACCGAGGTGCCCTCGCCCCACGAAGCGGAGACGCGGTGCACGGTGCAGGTGGTCTCGTCGAAGTTCGACCCGCCCTCGACAAGGGTGAGCGAGGCAGAGACGACCGTGGCTCCGGCAGGCACGATCGACGCGATGTCGAAACGCAGGAGCGCTCGCCTCGGACTGGCGCTCAGATCGGCGGTCGTGCCTGCGAACATGGCCGTGCCCGAGCCGTTGGAGACGCCGCCGGTGCTGCTGAGGTACAGCGTGTTGTCGGCGACGGGCGTGAGCACCGCGACATCGGCGCACGCGCCGGAGCAGGCGAGCAGGGACAACGCAACGAACGAACGCGGGTTAGTCATGGGGTTACCTCGGTGATGCCGTGAACGTGATGCCGTGAACGTGATGCCGACTCGTTGATGTCGTGCGCGGGGCACTCTCTTCCAGCGGGGACACTACCGATGTCGCGCCGAGGCGCGGATCGTGTTGTCGAGCTGCGAGAATCGTGCAGAATTCCGAGGCCACACTTGCGACAGCAAAGCAGCACCGGCACGCGGCGGAACCGGCGAAGGTCAACGTGGCCACGGTGCACCGCCACAAGTTCCAGCGGAACGCCAAGTCCAGTGTGTCCGGAACGGACACGCGCTGTCTCACCTGCGGGAGTCTGTCAGCGACGACGACGACCCGCGGCCAACACGCCGATACCCAGCAAGCCCAGCGTCGCGGGCGCGGGGATGATGGTCAGGCTGACTGCGTCGACGCCGAAGTTGAAGAAGTTCACGTTGTCGACCTCGGCGAAGCGCAGCCGCAGAGTCTGACCGGCGTTGGCCGCGAGCAGTGCGCCGACGTCGATCGTGAAGTCGTTGTATCCAGTGACCAGGGGCGAGTTCAGCGCGGTCTGGAATGCGTTGAGCAGCACGTCAGCGGGCGCCAGGCTGAACGGATCGGCGTTGGCGCGGAGGATGTCGACCCGAGCCTGCTGGTTGAGGGCGGGCGTGGCGAAGTCGAGCGAAATCGGGGTTGAGAACGCGGTCGCCCCGTTGTTCACGAAGATCGAGAACTTCAGCGTCGCACCGGGGACAAACGCCGGGACCACAAAGTCCTGATAGAGCGCGTGCGAACCGGGGCCGGCGGAGTCGGACATCGCCGCCCGCAGGCCTTCCCGCGGCCCGGGCACCGTGAACCCGTTGACCGGGGAGAGCGTGCCAGTCTGCAGCGCGTACGAGCCGTCGCTGCCGAGCTGATCCGCGCGGGTCCAGCCGGCGAAACCGGTCTCGAACCCGCCGTTACTGATGAGGTCCTGTGCCGAGGCGATCGACGAGCCGGAGGCCGCGAGCAGGACGCCGAAGAACGCAAGCGAGTGCTGTGTGAGCGTGTTCATCGAGATTCCACCTTTCCACCGGTGATCTGGAACGTGTCTTCCTGTTCGGCCTGGGTCGGTCCGGCCGAGGGAGCGCGGCTGATCTTGTAGATCGCGTTGTCGGTGTTCGATACGACGTACAGGTTGCCGTCGGGACCTTGCACGATGTCGGGCGTGATGCCAAAGCCGGTGCCGATGCGGATCGTCTCACTCTCGGTGCCCTCGAACTTCTGGGCGCGGAAGAGGTTGTCGGCGACGCGATCGGCGAGCCGTGGGTCGGCGCTGACATCAACGTGCAGTCGATCGGCGGTCATCTTGAAGCGATAGAGCGAGCCGCCGTTAGCGCCGACCTGCGAGTTGGCGCGGGCCGAGCCAATCCACAACGTGCCTGCGTACTCCGCACCCAGGGCGTTGCCCTGCACGAACGCGGTGCCGGAGGGACCGACCTCGTAGCGCCAGCTGAAGTTCGGGTCCACATAGACCGCGCCGGGCAGCATGAGCATCCGCGAAGCTGCCGCCGCGGCGGTGTAAGGCAGCCGCGTTGGCGGGAAGCGGATCTGCTGCAGGGCCTGGTTGAATTGCGTGGTCTCGATGAACTTGAAGTCGGCGAAGCGGGCGAGCGGGCCCATGACCTGGATCCATCCGCCGTTCATGCCAGGGATGACGCGGTTGATCTCGCTGTAGGCGTCGTCGGCGTTCTCGGTGACCCAGAGGAATCCGGTGGCGGCATCGAACGCCATGCCGAAGCCGTTGCGATGGCCGTAGGAGTAGATCTTCTGGATGTTCGCGCCAACCTCGCCACCCAGCGAGGCGCCCACGGCGAAGAACGGGTTGTCGGCGGGAGTGGAGCCGTCGCTATTCACGCGGAGGACCACGCCGGTGAGGTGGGCGTTGTCGGGATCGGGGCCGCCGAAGGTGTCGTCGACGAACGGCGCAGTGAGGAACGGCCCGTTGGGCAGATTCTGCATCCAGCCGCGACGCCCAGCGTCACCCATGAAGATGTACAGCCTGCCATCGGGCCCGAAGCGGATCACGCCGCCGTTGTGGTTGCCGTTCTCGTTGGCGTTGTTGGTGCCGGGGTGGTTCGGCGTGGCGACGTTGTCGGTCTGCCGCGCCCGCAATTGCAAGACGTTTCGGTCGAACGTGAGCGACGAGCCGTTCCAGAAGAACCGATCGACGCGATTCCCCAGCAGCGGCACGTTGGCCGTGACACCGGTGTCGACACCGGTGCTGCTCTCGGTCCAGCGGATGTACACGAAGTTGTTGGCTGCGAAGTTCGGGTCGAGCGCCATGCTGAGAAGCCCGCGTTCCGACGCCGAGTTCACGGCGAGGTCGAGCACCGGTGTGGGCTGGAGCACGCCGTTGGTCACACGCTTCACCTGACCCGACGCCTTCTCGAGCACGAAGAAGTCGTTGGCGGCGAGGAAGACGATTCCCAGCGGCTGCGTGAGACCGGCGTTCAGCACGGTCGTCACCTCCAGGTTGGGATCGAGGAGGGTCGGCGGCGTGGTGTCAGCGCCAGCCGCCGAGCCGACAAGGGTCACGAGCGCGGCCGCGAGCAAGCGACTAACAGATCGCTGCGGGACCGACACGGATGATCTGGAACGCGTTGCCATGTGGACTCTCCGGAGCGACAGCCACCCGCCGGGGCGTTTGCCTCAGCGGTGAGCCGTGCCAGATTGCAAGCCTCTCTCGAATTCGCGCCGCCGGCCGCGGTATCCCACGCTGCGGCCACAACCCCAATGTACTGCCACTTTCCCGCCCGTGCCAAAATCGGCGGCGGATATCCGAGAAGATTGTCGGACGTGCCTCGCTACGGGCACAGAAGGGTGTCGTACGCGCCCGCGAAGAGAACGAAATCCCCGTCGTCCACGAAGGTGTCGTTGTTCAGGTCCGCCGCACAGACCTGCGGCATCGCCGCGTCGCTGCAGAGGAGCAGGTTGTACGACGCGGCGAAGGAGATGAAATCAGCGTCATCGACCTGGCCGTCGAAGCTCAGGTCCGCCGGGCAACGCACCCGCTGCAGCGAACGGAACGCATCGACAAAGCCCCAGCCGTAGCCGGTGTCGTAACCGACCGCCCCGCGATCGCGGGCACCCTGCTGCATCGCCCGCTCCACCTGCAGTGCGGTGAGGGCGTTGTTGTACGAAAGCACCAGCGCTGCGACGGCGGCGCTGAGCGGCGAGGCGAAGGACGTACCCGACACGAATGCGTAGTCGTTGCCGGAGTACCCTGCGGTGCCAAGCCGATCGGTCGAATGGATCGACACGCCCGGAGCCGAAAAGTCGAGCCCCGCGCCGAACTGGCTGAACCCCGCCCGCAATCCGTTGGTGTCCAGAGCCGCGACCGCGTTCACGCTGGGGAGGCTCGACGGATACGAGATGCTGCCGGTTCCGTTGTTGCCGGCACTGGCGAAGTGCACGATGCCCGCGGCCTTGGTGCTGGCGTACTTGTCGGCGATCGTGCTCGAACTGAAGCCGTAGTAGTTGCTGTTGTTGGTGACGCGAGCGCTGATGAACTGGGCGAACGTGAGCGCGCCAACCGTCCAGCTCGCCTGACTCGACCACGAGCCGTCGCAGGAAAGACTGCTGATGAACGTGCGAGCAGACGCGACCCGTGAGGTCGGCGCGAGGCCACTGCTGCCGATGCCGTTGTCGATGCGGCCAGAGATGTTCCCCGCCACCGGCGTGCCGTGGTTGTCACAGGCGTTGCCGGGTGCGCCCTGTCCCGAGCCGCCGGTCGCGTCGCTGCCGGGAAGCCGGAGATTCAGATCAGCGTGCGCCGGATCGACGCCGGTATCGATCACGACCGTGATGATCGAGTTGGAGCCGGTCGTGATATCCCACGCCGCGGGGGCGTTCATGTCCTGGCCGGCGACGCCGCCGAACTGGGCGGTGTTCCGGAACGCCCACGCGTCCGCGAAGTTGGGATCGTTGGGAATCAGCGTGCCCCGCCCGGTGAAGATCATGTCGGGCTCGGCGAAGCGCACCTCAGCCCGGTCGGCGAGCGCATTGGCCGCCGCCAGCACCTCAAACCCGTCGCGCGAGCGGGCCCGCACGCGGTAGACATTTGGCGCATCGCCCAGTGCCTCATCCAGGATCTCAGCATCGATCATCTCGGCGATGACTTCGCGCGCCCGCTGCGGCGTGACCCGCTCGTCGAACCCGATCAGCACATCGCGCGTCACGATCAGCGGCCCGCCGTCCTCGCCGATGAACACGGGCGAGACGAAATCAACGCCATCGACGTCGGTCGCGGCCGCGACGATCGATTGCACCGACAGCGCGTCCCGCGCCTCGCCGGCCACGCTCGCCAGTGTCAGGCCGTCCATGGGCAGCTGTGCTTTGCTCGACCCGACAAGGCCCGCCAACACCGGCACGGCGCGATCGCCGAACGCATCGGCCCGGAAGATTGCGACGCGGTTGGCGTCGATCGCCAACGGGCGAGGCTCCTTGAAGTAGCGGTACGAGAAGGGCGAAGCGCCCAGAGCGGGGAGTGCCACAAACGCGGCGAGCGCGATCGCCCTTTGCATCGATTCCTCCAGACTTGTCGAGCGAACCACTGTTACGGGCACAACAACTCGTTGTACGCCGCCGCGAAGAGGACGAAATCGGCATCATCGACAAAGCCGTCGTTGTTGAGGTCTGCGGGGCAACCCGGGGGCATGAGCGGATCGGTGCAGTCGAGGATGTTGTACGCGCTGGCGAAGATGACAAAGTCGGCATCGTCAACGACGTTGTCGCCGTTGAGATCGCCGATGCAAGCGCCGGGCTCGCAGACGAGCGCGGTCTGCAGTGTCTGCAGCGTCTTGGGCGGGGCGTACGCGAAGACGTCGGCGACCGAGCCTTGGGTGAGATCGATAGGCGTCACGGTGATCTGCGCAGAGACAGGCTCGGGGACGATGATCTCGGCCGAGCAGCCGTCGTTGAGTGTCAGGTCGGTGCGGATGAACATCTGATCGGGGAACCCGATGTTGTTGGTGGTGAAATGCGTGCCGGTAAGGACCAAGCCCTGACCGGGCACGAGGTGCTCGACGGCGTCGGTGCCGCGGGAGGTGCCGTCGACGTACTCGGCGCGCAGGGTAATCGCCATGGTGGCGGGGTCGAGCAGCCACATGCGTGCGAAACCCTGGCCGTCGCCGAATGCGCGGCTGCCGCTGACCAGCATCTCGCCGGTCGAGAGGCGTTCCACGCTGGCGTTGGCGACCTGGGTGTCCAGCATGACGCTGTGAGCGATCAGGTTGCCGTTGGCGGGGTCGAGCAAGAGGTGCAACGCGGACTCGGGGCCGAAGGTCTGCGTCGGGTCATCGGTCCGGGCAGCGACGACGATCTGGCCGGCGGCGTTGAAGTCGATGCCGCGGCCGATCTCATAGGGATAGCCAAGATCGATGTTGAAAGGCGTGCCGTACGCCCTGGCCCAGACCACCGAGCCGTTGGCACGGCTGATGCGAGCCACCAGAATGTCGTAATCGGAGTCCTCGGGGGCGATGGTGCGGTTGACCACTCCGGTCACATAGAAATCGCCGCCCAGCGGGGCGGCAACGTCGGTGAACCACAGGCTCGTCGCCTCGGCCGGGGTCGTGGCGGAATACACGCGGTTGAAATCCAGGGCCCCGGTTTGAGCATTGAGGCGAACGAGCTGGCCGGAGATCGGGTTCTGATCGTTGAACTGAGAGGCCACCAGCGCGAACGGCGCGATCGGGTCGAGCTCGATCCCAGCCCCGTCGTAGGCGCGAGTCCCGGCGATGCGGGTTGTCCAGTTGACGTTGCCCGACGCGCTCACGCCAGCGAAGCACAGCGAGTCTGGATCAAAGTCGCGGAAGAAGCCCAGCAACAGGTCGCTGTTGGCCAACTCGCGAGCGCCGAAGGCGACCTCGGACCGTTCGATCTCGTCGATCTTGAGCTGCCAGAGGGGCACGCCGTCGGGCCCGACGCGGGTGAGCGTCGCGAAAGACTCGAAGCCCGAGGCAAACGTGTACGCGTCGCCCGCGATGGCGAGATCTCCGTTTGCGAGAGCGGTCACGTCATCGGCGGTCGAGTAGTTGCTCGGCAGGCCGTTGACTCGGTTGATGAGCTGGGCCGAGGCGGAGCCCGCCAGCACCGACAGGGCGAGAGCACAGGTGATCGAGCGCATGAGCGTTCCCCTTTTTCGAGATGCGGCTCGCCAGAACCCGGCGACCGCGCTCCAACACCCTACCGGATGACGCTCCCCCAAACAAGACGATTGCACCCGATTGGCGTGAGGATTCGCGCAACACCCACCGACAGACCCCAAACCCGGGCCCGCCCCGCCTCAAGCCCCACGCTCAGGGGCAGAGCAGCTGGTCATAGGCCACTGCGAACGACTGGAAATCGAGGTCATCCACCAGCCCGTCGCGCTTCAGGTCGCTGGGGCACGCCGGCGGCATCGCTGGATCGGCGCATCGAGGATGTCGTACGCGACCACGAAGATCTAGAAGTCTGTGTCGTCCACGAACCCGTCGCTCTTGAGGTCGCCGACGCAAGCCGCGGACCCGATCACGCTCACGTCGTCGATGACGTCGCTCCCCCACTTCACCTGCATGGTCTTGTTGCCAACGCCGAAGAAGTTCTCCGAGACCGCATACCGGACGGCGTACCGCGCACCCGGCATCGTGGCGAACGTCTGCGACACCGAGCCCGTGGTGCTGCCGTTGAGATCGACGGACTGCGAGCCCGCAGCGGACTGCCACAGGCCGCCGATGTGATCGACGTTGGCGCTGATACTCCAGCCGCCACCCGTGCCGAAGCTTCCGCTGCGAGTGACGAATGTGGTGCCGGCGGCAGGCGCCTCGAAGCTCGGGTTCACGAGGAGGTTCTGGCCCTGCGCCACGGAGGCGAAGGAAACGAATGCAAACACAGCAACTATCCGCATCCAGTCTCCGATCGCCGCGGCGGGAAGCACGGCCGATTCACTCGCAGATCAGGGTGTCGTACGCCACCACGAACAATTGGAAATCCTGATCGTCCACGAAGCCGTCGTTGTTCAGATCGCTGGGACACTGGGCCGGCATGGCGGGGTCGGCGCAGTCGAGGATGTCGTACGAAACAACGAACACCTGGAAGTCCAGATCATCGACCAGACCGTCGCAGTTGGCCACATCGGCGCCGCAGGCCGAAAGAGTCGCGACATCGCTTATTGGTCCATTACCCAGGCCCGAGCACGCATCGGAGACGATGGCGCGGAATTGCAGCGCCGGCCCCTTGGTGATACCGGTGATGCTGATGGTCGCGCTCCCGATGTTGGACGCGCTGAAGCGCCCATTCGCGCCGCTAACGACGCTCTGGAACGAGCCCCCCGTCGCTTCCTTCCACTGCCATGTGTAGGCCAGCGGCGGGTTGTTGGACGCCCCACCGACGGTGAAGCTGCCGCCCCCGCCGAGGCAGGTCGAGCGATTCTGCGGCTGACCCGAGATCGACGGCAGACCGCCGGCGGTGTCCAGCCGCGCCCAGCCGACGCTCACCACGCCGCCGACGCCGGTCCCGCTCGGCGGCGGCGGCGGCACCTGCGTGCCAACCACACCGAAGAGGCCGGTCAGCACGATCTCACTGCCATAGACCGCGATCGACTGGGTCTGCGGGAAGAGGGCGCCGATGCCGCCGAAGGTTGACCACTTCGTCCCGTCGTAGCGCAGCACGCTGGGCGCGTCGCTCATGCCCGTGATCTGGTAGCTCCGGCTCGCCATCCAGATCGCTCCGAAGGCGACGACGGCGTCGACCGGTTGACCGGAGCCACTGACGACCGGGTTCGGGCCGATGCGCGGGCTGGGGACCTCGACCCACAGATCCGTCGCCGGGTTGTATCGGATCAGGCCCGGGTAGTTGTTGGTACCGTTGATGCCGTTGGCGTAGACGGCCATGTACAAGTCACCGTTGAGCACGAGGAGGTTCGTGGCGGCGTTGGCCGAGTAGCCCGACATGAAGCTCGCCTGGCCCAGCGCCCGCCAGGTGCTGCCGTCCCACGCGGCAACACGGGCGTTGAGTGATCCGATCTGCGTGAACGAACCGCTCGCGACCAAAAGCGGCACGCCGCTGGCGACCGACGGGTGGCTCCAGGTCGTGAGCGCGCTGACGGGGTTGTTGGGGCTCACGCCGCCGACGGCTTGCCACGAACCGGACGCGATGGTTCCGACACGGCGCATGAGATACGAGGGCTTGCCGCCCGAACCGGAGAAGCTGCCGCCGATGACGAGTTCGTTGTTGAACCGCGTCACGGTCTGCACGCTACCGACGCCGCTGCTGTAACTGCCCGGCGTGTTGTCGGCGATGGGGCCTGAGGTGGCCACCCCGTCATAGCGGCGGAACCCGATCGTGCTGCCCGAGAGGTAGATCGCGTTCTCGCCGACGCCCGGGAAGACGCGATCGATGGTCGACGCCGGCGCGCCGGGGGCGGGGCTGAGCGTCGTGCCGTCCCAGACCGCGAGGTTCTTGGCGCTGCTGGCGCCGATCCCCTCGAACGAGCCGCCGAGGTACAGATTCGCACCGATCGCCGCGGCCCCGTTCACGAAGGGGTAGCCAAATCCAAAATCACCAAGGCCCCGAGCCGCGGGCTCGAAGGTGTTGGTCGTCCGCGTCCAGAACGCGAAGCGTCGGGCGCTCGAGTCGTTGTAGTTGAAGGAGCCATTGCCGCCCAGAGCCAGTCGCTGACCGTCGGGCGTCGGCGACATCGCGGTAATCCAGTTGCTCGCCTGCACGGTCCCGGTGTGCGGCGTCCACACGCCGTTGGAACCCAGAAGCGAGCGCAGGGGCGTGAACGTGGTGTTGTCGGTGCCGATCACGAGCCGCCCATCGAAGACCGCGGCGCTTCGGAAGCCGGTGTTCAAGGTGTTGAACTGCGCGATGCTCGCGTCGGTGGTGGAAGGGATCCAGGCGGTGCCCGCGCCGTTGAGCTTGGCGACATAGTTGCAGTTCGCCGGGGCTCCGCCGCTGACGGTGAACGTGCCGTAGACGTACAGCTCGTTCTGGTACACGATCCCGCCGTAGACCGTGCCGTTGTTGTTGCCCAGCGACGCCAGCTCGACGATGTCGGTTCCTGCTCCGTTCAGCTTCGCGACCTGGAACCGCGTGTTCGGCGTGGCGACGCGGGTCATGTTGCCGAACAGGTACAGCTCGTTGTTGAACACCACCAGCTTGTTCACCGAGCCCTGCACGTCCGGCAGCAGCGGCGTCCACGACCCCGTCTCCAGCGTGGCGCCGGGCGTGTAGCGGTACAAGCCGCGGCTGGTCGGCAGGCTGATCGCACCGCTCGCGGCGTAGAACGCGGCGTTGTGCGTAGCGAACGATGTGACCCAGGTCGGCGTCTGTGCCGACGCCATCGGCAGCCACTTGCTGCCGTCCCACACCGCCACGTTGACCGGCTGGGTCCCCGGAGTCCCGGGCGGATTGATGCCACCGAAGCCGCCGCCGATGACGATGCGGTTCCCGAAACGTCCCACCGCGACGATGTTTGTGCCGCTGTTCTGATCGGTGCGGGCCATACCCACCCAGCCCGAGCCGCTCTGCGCATCGGGGTTCCAATACGCGGCGCTGTAGGTCCGGGCGTCGCCGATGAAGGAGAACGTCCCGACCGCGACGAGACACTCGCCGATCGGGCCCACGCCGTCGGGATCGCCGATGCCGATGTCAAACACCGTCCCATTGGCACCCGGCAACCCCTGCTGATCTCCCACCTTCCACTGCGGCTGGCACTGGGCGCTCGCCGGCAAAGCGGCGATCGAACCCGCGAACACGCCGGCAACCACACCCACCCGCATCACGCGGCACGACAGAGACTTGCTGTGCATGGAACTCCCTCTGCGAAATAGTATCTCGGGAGCGTCAAGGGCCGGGATGCACCGCAGACTTTGTCGCGACCGATAAGTCCACGTTGGGACTGTGAATGTCAGGCCGTGCCCACTTGCGTGCTTGTCGCAACGGACCCGGGCGATTCCCGGGGTCCGAACGCGCCGGCTTCGGCACCCTCCGCCGGACCGCCAGACTCCCAGCGACCTCACGGGCACAGCAGCGCGTCATACGCCGCCGCGAAGAGCACGAAGTCGGCGTCGTCCACAAGGCCGTCGCTGTTCAGATCCGCCGGGCAACCCGCGGGCATCGTCGGATCGGCGCAGTCAAGGATGTTGTACGCGGCGGCGAAGAGCGAGAAGTCCGCATCATCCACAAAGGTGTCGCCGTTGATGTCCGCCGGGCATGTGTTCGGCTCGATCGGCTGGCCCCAGTTGATCCCGGTGCCGGAAATGACCGTCGAACCCGAGACCGGCGACGCGCCTGCGTAGATGCTGGTTATCCCGTTCCAGTTGAACTGGCTCAGCGTCGCATTCGACGTGCACGGCGTGTCGAATCCTCCCGACGACCGCTGACCGGCCCGGCAGTTCACGTACACGCCCAACGAGAACGGCGTCCCGAAGGTGAATGGCACGGCGTAGGTCACAGTGCCGTTGACGTTCTTGCCGTCGGTCGGCGGCACGCCAAAGGTCGCGATGGTCCAGTTCCCGTACTGGCGATCGGTGCTGAGCAGGTCGGAGTTACCCGGGCTGGCGAGCGGGTTGGAAAAGAGCTGGACATTGTCCTTGTACGCGGTGGTCGTGATCGCGGCCGAACCGGTGAAGCCGGACGCGTCCAGACGCCCCACGACCTTGACCGTGAACACCATCGTGCCCGCCTGCCCGGTGTGGGATGGGTTGGAGATCACGAATGTCTCCTTCCACCCGCCGTTGGCGACGCCGAGGGAGAATGGCGCCGTGGATGTGAAGTTGTTGGACGCCGACATCGACGCGAAGCCCATGGCAACGAAACCCGAGGCGCTGTTCGACGTCGTGCCGCCGGCGAACGACGCCGAGCGACTCGCTGAGGCGTTGCCCGCGAAGGCGACCTCCTTCCGATCCGGAGCCCCGCCGAAGTACGCCGTGGTCCAGTCCAACCCGGGCCAGCCCGGCGTGCCGATGGTGCTCGGCCCGGCGCACGCCTGAACGAAGCCGCCGGGGGCGGCGATCGTCGTCTGCGAGATCGCAGCCAGCGCCGAACCCGCGGTCATTGCGACCAGCGCCGCGGCGATCCCGAACAACTCAACGGAAAGCAAAGACCTCGCGGTGGTCAGACGAACGCTTGTCATCGGGCTCTCACTCCAAGGCTTCAAGGGTGCATGCCCCGAGGCACTCCGTTTCAGACTACCGTGGTTCCCGGTGAAAACGAGCGCGGCTCCGGCATTTCTTGCAGTTTCTTTCCATGTTCGGTGGCCGTCGGGACCCGGTCTGCACCAGAAACAACACCCTCAAGGGCACAGCACCGCGTTGTACGCGATCACAAAGATCAGAAAGTCTGTGTCATCCACCAAGCCGTCGCTGTTCAGATCCGCCGGGCAGCCCGAAGGCATCG
>JBILLU010000347.1:0-4295 GCA_044375915.1 Phycisphaerales bacterium | reverse complement strand
ACGGTCGAGCGGGGTAGACGTGTTTCCGTCAGCGCGATGTGCGCGAAGGTGAGTCGAGAGGGGAGCGAGGCCAGGAGAGGTGTGCTCGCCGAGGTTCGAGCGTCGCTTCCCGAGTTCGCGAGCGAGCGATCCAACGTGAGGTCCGACACCGCCCCCCATCGCGCGCGCCGGAGTTCGTGCGTCGCGTCGCACGAGCGATCCGAGGTGAGGTCCGACACCTCCCCTGGTGCGCTCGGCTGGCGCGCGGGTGCGCTCAGCGTCGGGCGAGGCACATCGTGGTGGGAAGGCCCTTGTCGTTCGTGAAGAGACGGCCCTCCACGCTCTCGAAGCCCGCGGCGCGGCACTGCCCGTTCATCGCGTGCCAGTCCCAGCGGTAGATGCGGCGAAGCGTCGCCTCCTGCATCTCGCTCGTGGCGCCTTCCTTGTCGATCGAGAACGTGTGGCGCTCGTCGATCGCCTCGCCGACGGGAAGGCGCAGCACCTCGTGCGTCACGGTCCCGTTCTCGAACGGGTGCTGCCACACGCGCTCGAAGCGCGAGAGGTGCGTCAGATCCCACTGCCTCACGCGCTCGCCTGCACCGGGCTCGGGCTCGCGATGGTCCGCGAAGAAGAACACGAGCGCGCCGCCCGGGCGCAGCGTGCCGTGGAGCGAGCGCAGCGCGGCCTGCATCGCCTCCGGCGATTCGATCCAGTGCAGCGCGTCGTGGAAGACGAGGTCGTACGCGAGCGGCCGCACCGCGCCGACGGTCTCCCAGCGCAAGTCCGCCACCTCGAGCGACACGTTCGCCGCGCGCGCGGCCTCCGCCGTCGCCTCGCGCGCCACGGGGCTCGCATCGCCGGCCGTCACCACGAAGCCGAGCTCGGCGAGGTTCACGCTGTGATCGCCCAGCCCCGCCGTCGCGTCGAGCACGCGCAGTCCCTCCGCCGGGAACGCCTGCCGTAGCTCGCGCTGGCTCGCCCGCTTCCAGCGGCGGAAGTCCACGGGCTCGAAGAGACGGTGGAAGCGCTCCCAGCGGAGCAGACGATCCCAGGTGGTCTCGGAGTGGCTCATGGTTCCTCGGTGCGCGGTGTCAGAACCCGCCGTCGGGGCGTGTGTCGAGGAGCGCGCGCGCCTCGTGGCCGATCTCGGTCCACCCGCGCCGAATCTTCTTCGGCGCGTGCTCCACCAGGTCTCCCTCGAGCTTCCAGAGAAAGGCCGCGTGGTAGCCGCAGCGGTCCGCATTCGAGAGGTAGTTGAGGAGAGAGAGTGGCTCTCTCGGCCCCGGATCCTTGGGGATCCCACACTCGCCAGCCAACAGCGGAAAGCCCGGATCGAGCACCCGCGCGTCGTTCGCGTAGCTCGCCAGATCGGCGCGCGAGGGGAGGCCGCCGTCGTCGTGATAGACGTGCACGTCGACCGCATCGAGCTCGGCGCCGCAGGAGAAGAGCTTCGGCAGGAACACCGGCATGGAGCCCGCCGTCACCACGAGCGACGCGTTCGCGCCCTCGATCGCGCGCTTCCCGTGCGAGAGGAAGGCGCCGATGGTGTCCCACCCGATCGAGGCTTCTCCGCCCGCGGGCCGCGCATCGGCACAGTCCTCCGTGAGCGTCTCGGGCTCGCTCAGGAGCTCGAGCCCCACCGCGATGCGCGGGTCCAGCCGCGTCGCGATCGCAGCGGCGACGTGCTCGGCGAAGCGCGCGCCCTGATCACGATCCTCGAGGATCGAGCGCGTGATCGCGTCGCGATCACGGTGCACCGAGTTCGCATCGAGGAGGCCCCAGTAGATGCGGACGCCTGCGCGTTGCGCGGCCTCCTCGAGCACCTTGATCGCCTCGAGCAGCTCGGGGCGCACACCGCTCACGCGGCCTCGATCGTCGAGCGCGAGGCCCTCGGCCCCCTCGCAGAGCCACACGCGCACGGCCTCGAGACCGAGCGCGCGCGCCTCGAGCAGCGGGCCCGAGACGCGCATCGCGTCGAAGTCGCACGGCCAATCCGCAAAGCGCGGGTTCCTCGCGAGGTCGTGCGCGTAGCTGCCGAAGAAGTACGGGACGTTCACGCCGAGGAGGGACCGCATCACGCCCTCAGTACCACATCGGTCTGCGGGGCGTGGCGCGCCGCATCACGAGCAGCCGTTGTTCACGTCGGTCGGGCAGCTCAGCGTGAAGCCACTGCACGACTCAGCCGGATCACCGCAGCCGGTGCTCGGACGACAGATCGTCCCGCCTGCCACCAAGCCGTCGCCAGGGCAGGCCGTGCTCGCGCCGGTACACACCTCGGTGATGTCGCACGTGCCTGCCGACGCACGGCAGACGGTGCCGAACGAGCGCAGCGCATCCGCGGGGCACGCCGCGCTCGCACCGGTGCACGTCTCGGCCACGTCGCACACACCGCCGCTCGCGCGGCACGTCGTGCCGACCGCCACGAAGGCATCCGCGGGGCACGCGCTGCTCGTGCCGTTGCAGCTCTCGGCCACGTCACAGGCTCCTGCGCTCGCACGGCAGCTCGTGCCGGTCGGAGCGACCGAGTCGGCTGGACAAGCGGCGCTCGCGCCGGTGCACGCCTCGGCCACGTCGCAGGCGCCCGCGCTCGCGCGACACGTGGTGCCTGCCGCGACGAGCGTGTCCGCGGGGCAGAGGGGCGCACTGCCCGTGCAGGCCTCGGCCGTGTCGCACGCACCGGCGCTCGCGCGACACGTGGTGCCTGCTGCGACGAACGCGTCCATCGGGCAGAGGGCGTCCGTGCCCGAGCAGAGCTCGGCCGTGTCGCACGCGCCGGTGCTCGCGCGGCACGTGGTGCCCGACGCGACGAACGCCTCGGCAGGGCAGGCTGCCGAGGTGCCGTCGCAGAGCTCTGCGACGTCGCAGGGGCCCGCCGCCGCGCGGCACGAGAGGCCCGCGGCCACGAGCGCGTCGGTGGGGCACGCGGCGCTCGCGCCGTCGCAGGCCTCGGCCGTGTCGCAAGCGCCCGCGCTCGCACGGCAGATGGTCTCCGACGAGAGGAACGCGTCGGTGGGGCAGAGCGCGCTCGCGCCGTCGCAGGTCTCGACCGTGTCGCAGGCGCCCGCGCTCTCGCGGCACACCGTGGTCGTGTCCGCGAGCGTGTCGGCGGGGCAGCTGCCTGCGCTGCACTGCTCGGCAAGGTCACACGCGCCCGCTGACGCGCGACACTCGGTGCCATCGGGGCTCGGCGCGCATGCGCCCGCGCCGTCGCACGTGCCCGCGGCACACGTGGCCGCGTCCGCCTCGCACTCGCTCGCAGGGTCGGTGTCCGCGAGGATCGGCGCGCACGTGCCGTCTGCATCACCGGTCTCGGCGCCGAGACACGACGAGCACGTGCCTTCACACGTGGTGTCGCAACACACGCCATCGACGCAGTGCCCGCTCGCACAGCTCGCGTCGCTCGTGCACGCGAGGCCGAGGGGATCGAGCGCCGCATCGGGAGACATCGCCGCGTCCGGCGGTGGCGTCGCGGCGTCGGGAGACACGCGCGCGTCGGGCAGCGCGGCCGCGTCGACGCCTTCGGGCGTCGCAGCGTCGGGCGTCTCCATCGTGCCGCCGCACGCGGAGAGGAAGGCTGTGCCTGCGAGGGCAGAGAGCAGACGTGCGCCAGGAAGCCTGGAGGAGGAGGAAGCGAAAGAACGGATGAACGTCGCGGAAACCTCCTGAGGCGCCTGGCGGGAGTGTTCGTACCGCCCGGTAGAGGTTGATCACCAGCCGGAAGCGAGTCTTGCGTGGTCGTCTGCGAGGGCGCCTGCGAAGCGTAGACAGCGAGTGCATGGGCCGCGTGATGGAGCCCCGAAAGCAGATCGTTGCGGAGGCCGACGCTGTGTCTGTAGCGGAAGGCCGCACCGGAGCGCCCGAGGATCATGGGCGCCGAGGCTCCGCCGGGGTCGGAGAGCGTGGCACGTGCGCGGAGGCGCCCCAGGAACCTGGGAGGTCTCGTGAACCTCCTCGTGAGAAGCGGAACATCGGGCTCTCCGCACAGCAAACCCGAGGCCTGCGCGAGCCGCGCGTCGAGCGCGCAGGAGCCCCACCCGAACCACCGGGCGGAACACGAACACGACGCGCACACGAGGTACCGCCGGGCGAAGGAAACGAAGCCCGAAGCATCATCGCGGGAAGGGTGACGAGAATTCGGAGGCGCCCGTAGTACCGATGAAACCGGGGAACTCGCCCCACGAGGACCCGGCCAGGGAAGGGGCGACCGTGTCATGGAACCGAACGAGGGAACGATGTCGGAGTCACTGAACTCCGGGAGCATCTCTACGAGACTCGCGCGGATAGCGGAGCTCGCGAGGAAGCATCCCGAGCGCGCG
>JBILLU010000260.1:0-4301 GCA_044375915.1 Phycisphaerales bacterium | reverse complement strand
GGAGTGCGCGGTTCGCGAAGCTCGGCAACGACGCGCCGGGAAACCTCTCGATCTCCGGCGGCCTGGCGACCTATCCGTGGGACGGCACGACGCCCGCGGAGCTGCTGCGTCGGGCCGACGAGCTGGCGATTGAGGGCAAGCGGCAGGGCAAGAACGTGATCATGTTTGGTCCGGGAACTCCGGGCGGACAGGGCTGATCGTCCGTTGCTGCGGCGCTCTGAGTCGAAGCTTCCGTTTATCCCGTGACTGCGTCGAGGTTCTATCGGTCCAGTGGTGACTGACGCCTCATGCTGAATCCCAATGCACCGATCTCCTGTGAGCGCGTGCCGCTCTGATGGCGCGGCACAGGAGGTCGTTATGGCTCTGAAGACTGCGTGGAAGCTGATCTCGGTCGTCGGTCTCGCTGTCGCGGTGCACGCCGCGATCGCGTCGTCGCCCGCACCTGAGCATGCTCCGGCCCCCAAGGTCGCGGCGACCAAGCCGGCCCCGGCGAAGCCGGCTTCGGCGCACGCCGCGAAGCCCGCAGCAAAGTCGGAGAACAAGACTGACCCAAAGTCCGACGCGAAGGCCGACTCGAAATCAGATCCCAAGCCTTCCACAGACGAACACGGACCTGCGGACAATGCGGAGGCTGATGGCCACGCTGATGAGCACGACGCCAAGTCTGAGTCCAAGGCGGCGGCCAAGCCCGCACCCGCGTCGCACTCCGATGTCGTCAAGGCCATGGAGCCCGATGCGGCCCTGAAGCTGCTCCAGGAAGGCAACGAGCGCTGGGTCAGCGGCAAGTTCGAGAACCCGAATACCAACAGCGAGCGTCGCACGCAGCAGGCGACCGACGGACAGTCGCCGTTCGTGACCGTGCTGACCTGCGCGGACTCGCGCCTGCCCGTGGAGCGTGTCTTTGACCGCGGCGTCGGCGAGGTATTTGTGATCCGCGTGGCGGGCAACGTCGCCGGGCCGCACGAGGCGGGGACGATCGAGTACGGCGCCGGGCACCTGAACTCGCGTCTGCTCGTGGTGATGGGCCACTCCAAGTGTGGAGCCGTCGCTGCGGCGTGCAGCGGAGCGAAGATCGAGGGCAACGTGGGCTCGCTGGTCGAGAACATCAAGCCGGCCGTGGATCGTGCGAAGTCGAACACGAACGCCGAAGGCGCCGCGCTCACCTCGGCGGCGATCCGGGAGAACGTGTGGCAGAGCGTCTTTGACCTGCTCCGCACCAGCCCGGAGCTGTGCAAGATGGTCAAGAGCGGCCACGTGAAGGTCGTTGGCGCCGTGTGCGATGTGGCCACCGGCAAGGTCGAGTGGATGGGCGAGCACCCGTGGCAGGACGCGCTGGTGCAGGCGTTCATGGGCCGCGACACCGCGACCGCGAGCGCCGAGTCAAGCGGCAGCCACTGAGCCAAGCAGATCGAATCGCCTTCGGGGATTGGTGGTGAGACAGGGTCATGGACGGCCCTGAACGAACTCAAGGGGGACCGCGACGCGGACGGGTGCAGGCCCGGGCCGCGTCGCGGCGCTTTTGGCACCAGTGGGACCGGCCTCCGCCCGGTCTTCCAGCAGAAACCTGAAGACCGGCTAGAAGTCGGTCCTACTGGGCGCGGATGATGTCCCACGCGGCTCGCACGTGGGGTTCTTGCGTGGTGGTCGCGCCGATGGCCATGCGGATGGTGTAGCCGACGCCGGGGAGCACGGTGTGGGTCATGTACAGCCGCCCGCTGGAGTTGACGCGTTCGAGCAGCCGCTTCGTGGCGTCGTCGCCTGCCTTGAGGCGGAAGCAGACGAGGTTCGCTGTGCGGGGCGCGACGACTTCGAAGCGGTTGTCGGCGCGGACGAGTTCTTCGAACAGTGCGGCGAGCCGCACGTGCTCGCGGATGTAGGCCCGCAGCCCTTCCACGCCGTAGTGGCGGATGACAAACCAGAGTTTGAGGGCGCGGAAGCGACGGCCCAGCGGGACCTGCCAGTCGCGGAAGTCGATGGCGCCGGTGTCGGTGGCGGCGTTGCGCAGGTACTCGGGCGTGATCGAGAGCGCCCCCAGGAGAGCGGCACGGTCGCGGGTGAAGAAGCAATCGCAGTCGAAGTTGGTGAGCAGCCACTTGTGTGGGTTGAAGCAGAACGAGTCGGCGTGCTCGATGCCGCGGGACATGGGGCGGAACTCGGGGCAGATCAACGCGCTGCCCGAGTGAGCCGCGTCGACGTGCAGCCAGGTGCGCTCGCAGCCGGCGCGTTGCAACGCGCCAGCGATGTCGGCGACCGGATCGACGGCGGTGGATGAGGTCGTTCCGATGGTGGCGCAGACGTACGCCGGGGTTCGACCTGCGGCGAGGTCGGCGCGCAGAGCGGCATCGAGCGCGGCGACGTCCATCGCAAAGGCGCGATCGGTCTCGATCAGCCTCAGGTGTGTGCGGTCTTCAGGAGAAGTGGCCAGACCCGCGATCATCGCGGCTTTGATGACCGACGAGTGTGCCTGAGTGGAGGTGTAGAGGGTGAGATGCCCGCTACGTCCATCGCGGCGGGCCCGCTCGCGGGCGGCGAGGAGTGAGACGAGCGTGGCGTCGCTCGCGGTGGACTGGATCACGCCGCCGCCGAGGGGCTTGGAGCCCGGCGCCAGATGCCGCGGCTCGTGTCGGAACGCATTAGGCAATCCCAACGCATCGACGAGCCAGTCGAGCACTCGCATTTCCAGTTCGGTGCAGGCGGGGCTAGTGAGCCAGAGCATGCCTTGCACGCCCAGCCCAGCGGCGAGGAGTTCGCCGAGGATCGCGGGGCCGCTGGAGTTGGCGGGGAAGAAGCCGTAGAAGTTCGGCGACTGCCAGTTGGTGATCGAGGGCAATATGACGCGCTCGACGTCGGCGAAGATCGCGTCCCAACCTTCGACGCCGCCGGGGGCTTGCGGCGCGCCAGTGGGGAGTTGGCGCAGCACATCGCCGGGTTTGCAGGCTGGCAGCACGGGCATCGACTCGACACGGGTCATGTAGTCCGCGACGGCGTCGACCATGCGGTGGCCGAGGACGCGGAACTGATCCGGTGTCATGTGTGGGACGGCGGCGCGATCGCTCATGGACGATTGTTCGAGCGATGCGGCGCGGGCGTTGTCGACCTCACGATCGATCGCATTCGCGCGCGCCTTGACGAGCCCCGAGCGTGAGCGAGTGGGTTTTCTCGCAAGGAAGGCAACCCACTCGCTTACGCTCGGGGCTCGTCAAGACGGCGAGCCATCTGGCTTCTGCGCTACTGCGGCAGCGCCATCTCGATCGTCATCGGCTTGCCGTCGCGTTCGACGGCGATCGATGCCTTGGGCGACTTCATGGCGGCCATGACGTCCTGGGTCGTCTTGACCTCGGTGCCGTTGATCGTGCGAACCACGTCGCCCTCCATCAGGCCCGCGGTCATGGCGATCGACCCGTCAAACGTGCGGATGACGACGATGCCCTTGTCCTGCTGGTCGAACGCCACGCCGTAGCGGATCGGCTTGGCAAGCGTGCCTTCGGGCTTGAAGACGCGGAGCTTTTTGTTCGCGAGGTCGAAGGTGTAGGCGAAGGGCTCCATCGCGAGGAAGCCCATGTTGGGCGAGGGCCAGATGGTCAGAAAATCGATGCCGGTCTGATTGGTTGGAAGGCCAGCGACGGAGATGGGGTCTTGCGTGCGGGCCCGGAGAATGGTCGCGCCGCTGCCGATCTTGCCCGCGGGCCAGGGTTCTTTGGTGAGTTTGAGTTTGGCCGCCATGGCGTTGGGGACGACCATGCCCATGTTGTTGCCGCTGTTGAGCGTGGCGGTGGTCTCGACGCCACCGATGATCGCGGGGATGGCTGGGCTGAACGCGTCGGTATCGAGGGGGAAGGTGTTGGGGCCGTCGGTGGGCGGGGCGTCGTCGACGATGATCTTGCGGTTGACGAAGTCGACGGTGTAAACGCGGCCCTTGAAGAGCTGCCAGCCGATGGCGCCGTGGATGCGGCTGGCCTCGGGCTGCTGCTTTGCACCAAGCGGCACGGACCAGAGATAGACCTTGTCGAAGTCGATGCCGCCGATGGAGAACTTCTCGCCGAGGACGAGCGGGATGCCCTCGCCTTCTTCACTGACCTGGAACGTCCCGCCCGAGGGAAGGCCGATCTCGCGTGCGACCTCCTCGTCGATGCGTCCGTCGCCGGGGAGCGCGGTGTCGACCAGGAAGCGGAGTGGCTTGCCGCCGATGGTGACGTTGGCGACGAGCATGCCGTTGGGGGAGCACTCGATGACGATCGGCGCGGCGGCTGCGATCGAGGCGATCGAGATCGGAGTGAGCAGAAGTGGCATGAGCATGGGTG
>JBILLU010000259.1:0-4345 GCA_044375915.1 Phycisphaerales bacterium | reverse complement strand
ATGGCCCGCCCCCAACCCATCACCCTCTGGACCTCGATCTTCTGGGAGCTCACCCGGACGGTGGTGATCACGGCGGCGGTACTGGTCAGCGTCATCGCGTTCGCCGCGACCATCAAGCCGCTGGCCGACGGCAGGCTCGGGCCGCTGGACGCGATCAAGTACACGCTTCTGTCAATCCCGCCGATGCTGGCGTACGCCCTGCCGTTCGCGGGGTGCTTCGCCAGTTCGCTGGTGTACTACCGGCTGAGCACGGACAACGAGTTTGTAGCCGCGGCATCGGGCGGGGTGTCGCACCGGTCGCTCCTGCTGCCCGCGGCGGCGCTCGGGTTGGTGCTGTTCGTCGGCATGACGGCGCTGTCGGATCAGGTCATCCCCCGCTTCCTGCAGACGATGCGGCAGATGATCACCGAGGACATCGCCAAGCTCCTCGCGACCAACATCAATCGCGGGCAGAGCGTGGACTTGAAGAAGTTCCTGGTCTTCGCCGATCGGGCCCAGCGCATCGAGGTTGATCCGGCCAGTGGTGCGAGCTCGGCGGTGGTGCTGGCGCGGCCGGCGGTTCTGGAGCGCGATCCGAGCGGAAACGTCGTGAGCGAGGGCACCGCGAGCCGCGCGACGATCTGGTTGTTCCCGCAGCCGAGCCAGGGCGACAGCGGACCGACGACCCGCCTGGCGATGCGGTTCGAAGACTTTGTCAGCAAGGATGCCAAGACTGGGCTCGTGACCGGGCGCACATTGCCCGTTTCACTGACCGTGCCCGCCACGTTGGCGGATGACCCCAAGTTCCTGCGATCCGACGAGCTGCGCGAGCTGCGCAACCGGCCCGAGCGGATGAACTGGATCGATCAGCGCCGGCGCCAGCTCGCGACCGAGGTTGCGCGGGAGCGGGCGATCGAGGATTTTCAACGAGCGCTCTCTGTGGCGGGCTCGTTCACGCTGCTCGACAGCGCGGGGCGGCAGGTGGTGGTCAGCGGCCGCTCGCTGCAGAACGGCCCCGGCCGTGCGTGGACGATCGTGCCCCGGGGCGAGGTCGCGACGGTCGATGTGCTCCGCGGCAGCGACGCCGGCGCCGGCGTGCGTCACTCCGGGCGCAGCGTCATCCTCGCGCCGGATTTCTCCGAGGACCCGACCGTCGTCGGCGGAATGCTGCTGCGGCTGGAACTCCGCGAGGCCGGCAGTGCCGCCCTGGGTTCAGACCGCGGCGAGACCACGAAGCGCGAACGCCTCACCCTCGGCTCGCTCCGGGCGCCGCAGTCGCAGGCGGAGCGATTGCTCAAGATGACATCGCTCGAGCTGCTGGGCGAGGGCGACTCCATGAAGGATTCGAGCACGATCCGGGTCATCACCAGCGAGCTGCGGCGTGAGCTCGCCGACCTCGATCGCGAGATCCTCGGCAAGCAGAACGACCGCGTCGCGCTCTCAGTGAGCTGTCTCGTGATGCTCCTCACCGGCGCGGTGACGGCGCTTCGGTTCAGCAAAAGCCTGCCGCTGACGGTCTACCTGTGGTCGTTCTTCCCGGCGCTGCTCTGCGTCATCACGATCGCGGGTGGGCAGCAACTCACCCATGCCCACGGCTGGCCGGGCCTGACGCTCCTGTGGGGCGGCGTGCTGCTGCTGGCCGGGTACACGTTCTGGATGTACCTGACGGTGCGGCGGCATTGAGGGCGGAAGTGGAGCAGTGGCGCGGGGATTTGTCTACGCTCCGCCCATGGCGTCTCAAACCCCTCAGCCATCGATAGCTTTCGCCGATATGCGGCTCTCCGAGTTCCTCAGCGCGGTCGCCGCCAAGTCGCCCGCGCCCGGCGGCGGAGCGGTGGCGTCGGCGGTGGGGGCGCTCGCGGCGGCACTGGCCCAGATGGTTGTGAACTACTCGATCGGGAAGAAGAACCTGCTCGAGCAGCAGGGCGAATTGCAGGCCGCGATCGACACGCTGGAGAAAGCACGGACGCACATGCTCGATCTGGCCCAGCAGGACGCGGCGGCGTACGGGGTGCTGAACGAATTGCAGAAACTGCCGCCGGATGACGCACGCCGCGCCCGAGAGATGGGGCCCGCCGTGGAGCGAGCGGTCGAGGTGCCCTGGACAGTGCTGCTGCAGTCGATCGAACTCCTGAAGGACTTCGAGCGACTCGCGCCGATCACCAACAAGTTCCTCCGCAGCGATCTGGGTATCGCGGCCGTGCTGGCCGAGGCGACAGCCCGCAGCGCGGCGTGGAACGTCCGGATCAACGTCGGCGACCTGCCCCCGGCACGCAAGAGCGATGTGCTGGCCAAGTGCGAGGCGCTGGTGCAGGACGCCAAACGCCGGTGCGAGCACGTAGAACGAGCGACCGCGGTCTGAAAGACACGTCGCGAACCGCGCCCCCGCGCCTCCCCGCCCCGCGCAGCGGGGAGGGGTGGTCGGGCGCAGTGGTGGGGGGCGAGACCGGGGAGGGGTTTTGCACGTCCGGACGCCGATCCGACGACGTACCCGCCATCCCCTCACCTGCTTCGCCTGCGGCGAAGCGGTCCTCTCCCCGCATGCGGGGAGAGGAGGCGCGAGCCCGCAAACGAAAACCGCCCGTTGCCGGGCGGTTGGTGGAATCGAAGTTCTCGTGTGCTCACCGGCTCGCGAGTTGTTCGCGGAACGAAGCCGCGGGGAAGAAGCGGCCGGGGCCCGAGCCCTTGGCGACATCGTCGGCGAGGACGATGCGGTCCTTGGAGACGTCGAGCTCCTTGGCGAGGGCGTCGACGAGCTGGAGCAGGCGGCGCATCTGGGCGTCGCTGAAGCGGCCACGCTCGCCGTTGCCGACGAGGCGGATGCCGATGGCGTTCTTGTTGTACCAGTCACCCTGCTTGCCGCCGGTGTGAGCGCCGGGCTGCTGCTTGAGCCAGCGGGCCCCGACGTGCAGTTCGCCGTCGGCCATGCCGTTGCCGTTGCCGATCACGAAGTGATCGCCAAGGCCGACGAGGCCGGACGAGCGGGCGTCCTGGTCGAGAGACTCGGGGGTGGCGTAGGGCGAGGCGGAGTGGTGGATGATGATCGACTGCCAGCGGTTCTTCTGGACGGGCGTCTTGGTGTTGAAGACGACCTCGACGCCGGCGGTGGATGTCGGGGCGAGCAGGGCCGGCAGCGACACGCCGTCGGCGCGGGGCGCGGCCTTGGAGTCGAGCGCGTAGAGCGTGCCGCCGAGGACGGTCAGGGTGGCGAGCAACGCGCCCCAGACATTGCGGGTCCGGGGTGAGATCATGTCGCGGCGGGATGTGGTTCGACGAGCCATCCGCGTTCCTTCAGGCGAGCGGTTTCGAGAAACCAACTCGCGACCTCTGCAGTGTCGCCGCGCGAGTCCGTTCGGGCAAGCGGCACGTGCGAGTTACACGCACTTTCATCGACTTGCATGCGCGCCGACATGCATGCTTTTGTGCGCTTTCTTCCAGAGAACTTTAGGCTTTTTGGCGAGCCCGAGTGAAGTGCGCGACGAGCGCACGAAGTGCTTCTCCAACAGGTCGTATCCGCGCGACACACCACCACAAGACACAGTGCATCAGACGCGAACACCACCAACTCTCTGAGCGACACAACGCCGCACAGGCGGTAGAGATTTCCAGAAGTTCCTCTGTTTCGGACCTTGGCCGGAGAGTGATCCGCGACCGAGAACAGTCATTCCCGCGGAAGCAGCCGCCCACGCAGGTTGGGGCGGGAGTAGCCAAACTCATCGAAGTACGTGGATGCCGCTCGCTGGTCGCGGGCGGCGTCGTAGCGGTCGTATTGGCTCCGTGGCTCGTCGGGTGCCAGCAACGGATCAGCACAGCCGCCGACCGCCAGAATCGCTCCACCAAGGAATACCCAAACACCAGCCAAAAAGAAGCGGCCGGGGCGATGGGTGCGGATCGAGGGGTGGGTGGTGGGCTGTTGCATGGCCAAAAACAAGTGTACCGCCCGCTGAGGCGGACGGCACACTTAGGAGAGAGGAGATGGATCATTCCGCGGCCTTGCTGAAGGGCCGTTACTTGCTCTAAGTTTCGATACGAGTGTGGCTTGGACACGGTTCGCGCGATTCGAGGCCAAGAAACAGGCCAACGCACCAAAGTACCAGATCAACGCGATCGCACAGCCCCGATCGCCTCACATCACCCTACATCGGGCCACTCGGCCCTTCGTATCGCCGCCACAACGACGTCGTTGTGCGCACAGGCGTGGTCCTCGGTCCCTCTATGGCGGGCGTGTGAAAGGCACACCCCGACCGGTTGATGGGGGTGACCGATGCGACTGCAACCGTTTCGAGACGTGGGACTGGACGACGCGGCGTTGGAACTGGCGTGGCGCGAGCATGCGACGCGTCGTGTGCCGCGGCTCGACGCGCTG
>JBILLU010000258.1:0-4346 GCA_044375915.1 Phycisphaerales bacterium | reverse complement strand
CGCCGGAGACTGTCAAAAGACCGACTGAGCCAGCTTGCTCGCCGATGAACAGCTCATCACCACTAAGATGGGTCACGACGGCACCGGAATCGATGTTGAGGGTTCCGTTCCCGGCGAATCCGACGTATTTGATGCCGCTCGAGACGGCTCCGGCACCGAACGAGACACTGCCGGACTGCCCGGCATTTCTGGCGAGGTACGCGAGTCCTCCGCCAGCGCGGGTATTGAGCGTGCCGTTGTTGACCGTCAGCGACGGAGCATTGGTTCCGCCGATGTTGGTGTCACCGGTGATGTTGTACGTGAACCCGGCGAGGTTGAAGATCGGTCGCTGATTCGAGATCGTCAGCCCCGCGTTGGTCACGCCGCCGGTGAACGTCACGGTAAACGGAGTGGTGCTGGCGTTGAGTCCGAACACAGCAGGATTCGATGGTCCTGGGATCGCGCTGCCAACCCAGTTGCCAGCAACCGAGAAGTTGCCGCTGGTTGCATTGCGCCACGTACGTGTTTGCGCCACCGCGGAGGAAGCCAGAGAGGCCGCGACAGCCACCGCACATCCGGCGGCGTTCACCTTCGACGTTCGCGAATCACCAGTGCGCAGCATACAACGCTCCCCAAACGGGCTTTGGCCATTGAATCGATTCCCGCAGTGCCGAACCAGCGTCCGGCATGCCACGAGACCACTACCGCATGGTTATGGCGTAGAGAAATCACGCCGCTGCGCGCTCGCGTGTCCTTTTTCTGCACTTTTTGGATTGCCGTCGCATGCGTCTTGCAAAGACCGCGCCGCGATCTGGGAAGGATCGTTTACAATGATCCTTCTGATCGAATCGGATGCGATCCGGTTCCAGCGGCGGCGTGCAGGGGACATTCATGCCCGATGACAGTTTTCGTGATCTCACCCGCGCGGCTTCCGGCGATCTGGACGCCTTGACGAGAGTCATGCCCAAGGTGTACGAGCACGCTCGCAACATCGCCCGGCGGATCGTCGCCGGAGATCGGGCGCAGCGCTGGGTTCACGCCAGTTCACTCGTCAGCATGGCCTACCTGCGACTGGCGAAAAACGACAAGATCGATCTCAACGACGAGGCTCGCGTTGTCGCCACGCTGACACGCATCATGCGTCGCGTTGTCATCGATGTCGTGCGGCGTGAGCAAGCGCTCAAACGGGGCGGACGACGGAGCCGCGTGAGCATGCACACCGACGGCCTTGTCGCCCGCCGGACACAGATCGATGCGCTCGACATCGAGGACGCCATGGTGGCGCTGGCCGCGGTTTGCAACGAGAGTGCGGCCGTTGCCGAACTGCGACTGTGGGCAGGGCTCGAGCTCGAGCAGATCGCCACGGCCCTCGACATGCCGTTCAGCCGGGTGCGATCGCGCTGGAATCGGGCCAAGGCGTGGCTCGCTCGAGAACTCGCGGACGTCGATACCTCCGCGACGAACGGGAGTGTCGCCGATGACAAATGACGACATCGCCCTGGCCTTCGACCTGTTCGACCGCGTGCGTGAGGCGGAGCCTGCGCATCGCCGGCTCTCGCTTGATCGAGAAACGGGTGTGTCCCCCGCGGTGCGCGACTACGTGGTCTCGTTGCTCGAACACGACTCCCCCACCGGCGAGTTTCTCGGCACCCCCGTCGCCCAGACCGCGGCGGGGCTCGCATCGCTGGCGGCACGCCCGCCAGAACAGATCGGGCCCTACCAAGTCATCCGCATGCTGGGTTGGGGCGGATTCGGCACCGTCTTTCTCGCTCAAGAGCCCCGCACCCGCAGGCAGGTTGCGGTGAAGCTCATGCGCCCGGTCTTCAGCGACGCCGAGTTTCGTCGCATGGAGTTCGAGGCCGAGGCGCTGGGACGGCTGAATCACGAGGGAATCGCGCGGGTCTACGCCTGCGGCATCGACGAGAACTTGGGCGGCACCCTGTACATCGCGATGGAGTTCGTGGACGGCGTGCCGATCGTGCAGTACGCCCAGGACAATCGCCTTTCGGTCCGCGACCGGGTGGAGCTGCTGACGCGCCTGTGCCACGCGGTGGGACACGCGCACCAGAACGGCATTCTGCACCGCGACCTCTCGCCGCGGAACATCCTTGTGGACGCAACCGGCACCCCAAAGGTGCTCGACTTCGGGCTTGCGTGCGCGTCGGATCGCGACGCCGGTGCGTCGATGCTCCTCACCGGTCCCGGCAACTTTCTGGGAACGCTCCGCGCGATGAGCCCGGAGCACCTCTCCGGCAACAGCCGCGCGATCGACGCCCGATCCGACACGTTCTCGCTGGGACTCATCGCGTTCGAAGTCCTGACGGGCCAGCATCCGTACATCGGCGCCGACGGACCGATCGGCACTCTCATGCATCAGCTGTTGCACGCGCCGATGACGCGAGCCTCGTCGGTGGTGAGAGAACTCCGAGGCGATCTGGATTCGATCCTGGCAAAGAGCGTCGAGCGAGAGCCGCAACGCCGGTACCAGTCTCCGAGCGCATTCGCGGACGATCTCGAGCGCTTTCTCACCCGACGTCCGGTGACGGCGCGGCCTTTCGGCGTGCTGTACATCGCGCGCAAGTTTGCGGCACGCAATCGCGCCGTGGCGACCTTCATCGGCATCGCGGGCGTTGTACTCGCTCTGGCGGCCGTGTTCTCCGGGTTGTCGCTGCGCCGCGAAATGGAAGCCCAGAACGCAGCGATCACCGCGCTCGATGCGGTGGTTTCGAGGGTGCTCACCCCGCTGGCACCGCGGATCGGCTCGCTCGCCGAGCGTGAGTCGTTACTCGAGTCAATCGGACCCGAGGTCGAACGCATCGGTTCGCGGATGCCAAACGACCAGCGCGTCATGCGCATCGGCGCTCGGTATCTCGGCGCTTCGGCGGACGCCCGACTCGGACGCGGGCGCGAGGCCGAGGCCGCTCCGCTGCGGGCCGCCGCCCTTCGGGCGTACGAACAGTTGTGGGAGGCCGGCGATCGCTCGGCGGAGCTGGGACACGAGTACTCGATCGCCATCGTGAAGCACGGCGACATGGAGAAGGCCGCGGAACGACCGCAAGCCGCGTTCGAGCAGTACGGCCGCGCACTCGCGCTCGATGAGACTCTGGCCGCGACGTTTCCCACAAACTTGCCCATCCTCAGCAACCTCTTCTGGAGTTGCACACGCTTCGAGGAACTCGCACTGGACCACGGCATCGGGGATGCCTCGGCGTGGCGGGACCGCGCATCGCGGGTGGTGGATCAGATGCTCCGGCTGGACGCCGACGCGTGGCGCTCTTGCGAGGCGGCGGCCCACATCCAGTCCAGATTCGCCAAGACCGAGATCGATCCGGCAAAGGCGATCCCACACGCGGTGGAGGCGGTGCGGCACGCGCAGCGCCTCGTCAAGTGCGATCCCAGTGTGGGCCACCACCACGCCCAGCTGATGCTGCACGCCCTGCATTGTGCCAATCTCTCGCTGGACGCTGGACGCGCGGACATCGGCGTTTGGGCGATCGGTGTCGCGGACTCTTCGGCTCCCTTTGTCGCCGTGGACGCGGGCAATCCCTACGTCGAATACACGTACCTGTACCCGCTTTACGGAGCTCACTCGGCGGTCACGATGAGCAACGGCGATCTGCTCGCCGCGATCAAGTGGTCGCGCAAGGCGATCGACCTGCTCGATCGACATATCGCGGGCGGACGGGGCAGCGCCGAGGATCTCATGAACAAAGGAGAACACCTGACACGCCTCTGCCGGGCGCTCTGGCTGAACGGCGATGCAGAAGCGTTCCAGATCGCCTCGCGGCAGCTGCAAGGCCTGGCCGACGCGATCGATCACCCGCAGACGGCAGCAGCATACAAAGACCAAACAAGCGAGTGGCGAAGCGAACTCGCGCGGCTCGGTCAAGGATCTGCCGCGTCGCCTTGAGTGAACGCAGTCCGCTGCGGCGCCCCAAGCGCATCGCCTTGCCGCGAATCGTGGTTGGGCCTAGTATTTCGACCCACCCCGAAGCGCACGCCCAGGGGAGGGACAACTCGGACCGCGTGTACTACCGCTCCGACCCCACCTGATTGCCTCGGCCTAAAGCCTTGGCGGACAGGCACATGGGCTTCGCCGCCCGGGGTTCCTTGAGCCGCTCGTCTCCCGCTCGTATGGCGGGTTGGCATGGCTCTCGGCGGACGGTGGGAGGTTGATATCGATGGCGAAAAAAGAAGTCACACAGGTTTTCAAGATCATGGCCCCGGGTGGGCAGGCGACGCCTGCGCCACCGCTTGGTCCCGTGCTGGGCTCCAAGGGCGTGAACCCCGGTCAGTTCATCCAGAAGTTCAACGCCGCCACGGCGTCCTTCAAGGGCAAGGTCGTTGGTTGCATCGTCACGGTGTAC
>JBILLU010000257.1:0-4354 GCA_044375915.1 Phycisphaerales bacterium | reverse complement strand
CTCTACATCGCCTCCGGTGATTCCGGCGGCGGGTGTGATCCGAGCAACGTGGCCCAGAACGCCAACGAGCGTCGCGGCAAGATCCTCCGCATCAACGTCGACGCCGACGATTTCCCTGCCGATGCGAACGAGAATTTCGGCATCGTCGCCGCCAACCCGTTCGCGGCGTCAGGCGGCAACCCCGCGATCTGGCTCACGGGCCTCCGCAACCCGTGGCGCCCCAGTTTCGATCGTGCCACCGGCGACTTCTACATCGCCGATGTCGGGCAGAGCCAGCGGGAGGAGATCAACTTCGTCGCCGCGGGATCGGCGAGCACGCCCATTCGCAACTTCGCCTGGCCTTGGTTCGAGGGTGACCTCGCCAATACCTGCAACAAGACCGGCACCATCAGCGGCACCAAGGTTGACCCGATCCACGTCTACGACCACAACACCGGCTGCTCGGTCACCGGCGGCTATGTCTACCGCGGCTCGGCCATCAACCCGCTCCGCGGCACGTACTTCTTCGCCGACTACTGCGACGCCAAGATCTGGTCGTTCCGCTACACGCCCTCGGCAGGCAAGACCGAGTTCCTTGACCGCACCGAAGAGCTCCGTGCCGCGGGCGTCGACATCGGCAGCATCGTGTCCTTTGCCGAGGACTCTGAGGGCGAGATGTATGTGATCGACCAGGGCTCGGGCACCAACGGCGAGATCTGGAAGATCGTCCGCGCCTGCACCGAGGACCTCGACAACTCGAGCGGCGTCGACGACGCCGACTTCGTGCTCTTCGCCGGCGCGTACAGCCTCTTGCTCTGCAGCGACCCGTCCATGCCTGCCGGCTGCCCGGCCGACTTCAACCGCGACGGTAACGTGGACGACGCCGACTTTGTGCTCTTCGCCGATGCGTACGACACGCTCTTGTGCCCGTAACCCGAGCGCCGGGGAAATCTCGAACCCCGACAAAGTGAACTTTGCTCTTTCAGCTCTTCGACCTCTTGGAGCCCTTCGAGCCCTTTGAGTTGAAAGCCTTTCTCTGTGCCTCTGTGTCTCAGTGGTGAGTTTTTCCCGATCACCGCCGCGTCGCCAGTTCGAGCCCGCTCTTGCCGATCACCTTCTCGGCGTAATCGTTCATCGCGTCGCGCAATTGCTCGAAGCTCTCCAGCACGTAGTAGATCGGCTGGTAGTGATCGATCTCGAAGGGCGTCTCGCAGACGCGTTCGAGGTCGAACGGGCGCCACTCGGGAACCGGGCGTTCCTTGCACGGCTCGGCCGACTGTGGGCCGTTCTTGGTTCGTTCCCAGACGCCGTTGAGCGAGTACGCGCTCTCGGCGTGGCTGCTGACCAGGCCGCTGCCGTAGACCTTCACCTTGCCGTCTTCCTTGATCAAGCCGAACTCAACGGTGAACCAGAAGAGCCGTCCGAGCCGCTCGATGTGCTCGGGGTCGTCGCAGAGCAGCGACGCGCGGCCATAGGTCTGCAGGAAGTCGGCGAAGACCCGCAGGGCGTGCAGCGGCACATGGCCGAAGACGTCGTGGAAGATGTCGGGTTCGGGCAGATAGTCCATCACCTCGCGCGGGCGGATGAGCACGGTGGTGGGGAACTCGCGCTGCGCGAGGCAGGCGAAGAAGGCCTTGGCGGGCAGGTAGCCGGGCACGCCGTAGGACGCCCACGACGAGACCGAGTGCAGAAACTTGTTGATGCCGTCGAGCCTGGTGCCCTTGGTGAGCTTCATGCCGCCGGCGACTTCGATGTCCTGGTCGAGCACGAGGTCGTCGAGCAGTGGCAGGCGATCGCGAGTGAGGCGGAGGATCTTCATCCCCTCGATGAACTGGCCGCTGACCTGGCTCTCGAGCACGCTCCAGCGCCGGTCGAAGAGATCGCGCCACACATCGTGGTTCTCGCGGGTGTACTTGGTGTAGTGCTGGGTGATGTAGAACGTGTCGGCGTTGATGTCGGCGTGGTGCTGTTCGGGCGCGCGATCAGCGTTGGCTTGGGCTTGCTTGGCCTCATCGCTGTCGATGATGTTGTTGTAGCGGATATCGGATCGCATGGCGTCACACTCCGAGCCGCGGGCGCTGGCCCGCGCGGGCTCCGGGGCATGATACGAACGTGACGCTCCGAAGATGCAAAGGCATTTCACCACGGAGATCACCGAGAGCACAGAGGAAGGCAGAGCGGGGAGGACCGATGGTGTGCCTCGGCCGCAAGCTCCCATTGGTACCCGCTCATTCCCTGCCTCTCTCCGTGTTCTCCGTGATCTCTGTGGTGAATGTCTTTCTGCCTGGGGCCTTCTCCCGACCCCAAAACAACAGCGCGGGCCGTCCCTTTTCAAGGACGGCCCGCGTGGTCAGAGGCACGCGATTGCGTGCCAAAGTGAGCGTGCAGATCCGCTGCGAGCGAACACAGATCGCGCGGCGTGCATCCTGCGTTGTTCTCGAGGTACCCCGAAGCGGCGCCATCGCGCCCACAGTTGCTGGAGCTTCGGCGGATGCCTCTCCCCAAAGCGAGCTCCGCTCGCCGTCGGACCGGGCACGCGCAGTCGCGCGGCGGAACGCCCGTCAGACTCCAACAAAGTACCACGCCAGACCAAGCTTTCGCAACGGAAATCCGATCACATCCTGCAGACGTGTGTTTGCATTGTGTACGGGAAAATTGCCGCTTGCTGGAATAATGGATGTCTGTATCATGTATTGGAATCGCGTTGGGTCTCCGCTTCCGGAGGTTGGCGTGAATCGACGAGCGGGCATCACGATCGCAGGGCTGGCGCTGGCCGCGTTGATCGGCATCTGCATCGGCAGTGCGGCGTACACCTTCAACTTCGCCGAGGGCACCAGTTACCTCTCGAACGACCCCAAGGCGTGCGTGAACTGTCACATCATGCGGGATCAGTACGACGGCTGGCAGAAGGCCCCGCATCACGCGAACGCGACCTGCAACGACTGCCACGTGCCGCAGGATGTGGTGGGCAAGTACTACACCAAGGCCGAGCACGGCTGGCGGCACAGCAAGGGCTTCACGCTCCAGAACTTTCACGAGCCGATCCGCATCACGCCGGAGAGTCTGGCCATTGTCAACAACAACTGTGTGCGCTGCCACGAAGGACTGACCAGCGAGATCACCTCACACGCGGACCCTGTGCGGGGGCTTGTGAACTGCACGCAGTGTCATGCGCGGGTGGGGCACGGGCCGCGGAATTAGTGGGGGCGTGGGGCAGTGGGGGAGTGGGGGAGTGGGGCAGAGGCAGACGGAAAGGACTTCGATGAGCACTTCCAAGATCAACTGGTTCGCGTACTGGGTGGTGGCGATCGTCGCCGCGGGCGGCACCGCCGGGGCGCTGTTGCTGCTGCAGAACATCAACCAGCGCAAGGCCGAGGCCAAGCAGACCGCGTTCAAACTCATCGACGTCTTTGAGACAACCGTCGATCCCAAGCAGTGGGGCAAGAACTTTCCGCGCCAGTACGATTCGTACCTGCGCACCGTCGACACGCAGCGCACCCGCCACGGCGGCAGCGAAGCGTTTCAAAAGCTCGACACCGACCCGCATCTCAAGGCCATCTTCGACGGCTACGCCTTCGCCATCGACTACCGCGAAGAACGCGGCCACGCGTACATGCTCAGCGACCAGCGCGAGACTGAACGTGTCACCAAGAAGGTTCAGCCCGGTGCCTGCGTGCACTGCCACGCCTCCAATACCGTCGCGTACCGCAAGCTGGGCGTTGAAAAGGGTGCCGGCGGCACGATCGAGATGCCCTTCGCCTCCAAAGAAGCCCAGGCCCAGCTCTTCAAGGGCTTTGAGGAGATGTGCAAGATGAAGTTCGACGAGGCGACCAAGCTCGTCGAGCACCCGGTTGCCTGCATCGATTGCCACGATCCCGACACCATGCACTTGCGGGTCACCAAGCCCGGGTTCCTCAACGGCATCCGCGCCCTCGCCAAGTCCAGCGATCCGGTGCCGCACCTGCCCAGCATCGAACGCTGGCGCAAGGGCGACCGCAGCAAGGACTACGACCCCAACATCGAGGCCACTCGTCAGGAGATGCGCTCGATGGCCTGCGGCCAGTGCCACGTCGAGTACTACTTCAAGGGCGAGGGCAAACTCGTGACCTACCCGTGGATGAACGGCCTCAAGGTCGAGCAGGTCGAGAAGTACTACAACGACGTGGGCTTCAGCGACTGGACCCATGCGCGGAGCGGCGCGAAGGTGCTCAAGGCTCAGCACCCCGAGTTTGAGATGTGGAGCCAGGGGATCCACGCCCGCAGCGGCGTGTCGTGCGCGGATTGCCACATGCCGTACATCCGCGAGGGGGCGATCAAGGTCAGCGACCACCACACCAAGAGCCCGCTCTTGAACATCAGCCGTGCGTGCCAGACG
>JBILLU010000341.1:0-4356 GCA_044375915.1 Phycisphaerales bacterium | reverse complement strand
GCCGGTGCTTCGCCCGGCTGTTCCTTCGATGCCAGCAGTCCCCTGTATTGCGGCGTTACCAGCACCGTAAACAATCTCGCCTATTACCGCGTCACCGTGAAGGTGGTCGGTCCGCGGCAGAACACACGCTATATCCAGACGCTGGTCTATTGACCACGTCGAACCTTTCGAGGTACTCGCCATGATTGCCCTGCGCCACAACAGTCTCCAGCGCTTCATCGCCCGCCTGCTGATCGCGGCCATGTTGCTCTCCCACCTGCACCAGGCCGTGGCCTTTACCCCGGCGGTCGCTCCCTTGGCGGCGACCACGGTTTCGGTGGTCCGGCCGAACATCATGTACGTGCTGGACGATTCCGGTTCCATGGCATGGGACTACACGCCGGACTATATCAACGACGCGACGACCGCAGCCGACCCGGGTAGTCAGGGCGGTTCCGCCGGTGACGGCCTGATCGCCACGGTTTCCAGCGGCGCGGTGACCGCAGTCGGCCCGGACGGCAGCCCGGCGGCATTTACACACAAGTACAACTCCCAGCCCACGGTCGCGTTTACCAGTACCGTTGGCGGCACGGGCGCCAGCGCGACGGCAAACTGGAACTCGACAACCAAGCTGGTGACCTCGGTAACCGTCAATGCCGGTGGCACGGGTTACACCACCGCACCCCACGCGGCCTTGATCGGGCCGGTCTCCAATGCCGCCTGGGGCATGTGCTGGGGCACCACGGCTACCAACAACCAGGGCGGTACGCCGAAGGACAGCAACCGTGCGCCGACCTGTACCACGCCGACCCAGGTGCCGTACTCTACTTCTGCGGTGAATTATCAGTACTACGATCCCGCGGTACGCTACGAGGCGCCCCTGAAGGCCGATGGCACGCGCTATGCCAATGCCAGTTCGACGGCTGCGCCCTGCGATGGTTTTGGCGTGCTCAACAACAACTGGGGCCAATGCCCGTCGGGGCCCGCGGCCACCAAAAATCTGACCAACGCGGTGACCCACGAAGTGTGGTGCAACGTCTCGACCGCGGTGCCGAGCGCGGCGGACCCGACGGCCGGCGGCAAATGTCGGGAAAACACCAGCTCGGTGCCGGATCCGGCGACCAATGCCGATCCCGCTCAACAATGGACCACGACTTTCTATCCAAACGCCACATTCAACTTCCGCAAGACCTACAACGGGCCGGCCTTCTTTTACTCCATGGCCCCCTCCGAGTACTGCACGGATACGGATCTGACCAACTGCATACGCTCCACGGTTGCCACCACCACCGGCGTGGCGCCCAGCCAGACCGTATTCAACGTGCCTTCCTATTACCGCTGGTGCGCCAATTACAACCCGCAGACGAAATCCTTCGCCAGTTGCCAGGGCCGGCGCGACCTCAGCCACTACATACCGAACTATCTCGGCGGCTGGGTCAGCACCGGCACGGCCGGCGTTCAGTCCTCGGCCAGCCTGGTGCTTGGTACCGCGGTCGCCGGCCAGCAGATCACCGGAGTGTCGATCGCCGGCACCGACATCGTCGGCGGCAACACCTTTACTTCGGCCAGCAACGGCGATCAGGCAACCCTGGCGTCCAACGTCTGTACCGCGATCAACGCCAATACCGACACGACCGGTTACGGCTGTTCGGTTTCCGGGGCCATGGTCACGATCCAGGCGTCGGTTGTCGGCACGGCGGCCGACGGCCGCGAGGTCGTCGTCTCGGGTCCCGCGGCAGGTGTCGCGACCAATTCCGAGGGCGAGATCACGGTACAGGCGACGACGTCCGGCTATCAGGTCAATTCGATATCGATCAGTCGCGCCGCGGCTCCGACCAGTGACGGCACCACCCAGGAACTGCTGGCGGCAACCGTGACCTCCGACGGCACCCTCGGAAATACGGCAAAGGCGATTTGCGAAGCGATCAATTCCGGAGCCGACACCACCAACTACGAGGCCAAGTCCGGCGATGCCGGCGATGCCGACTTCAAGTATCCCTCGGACGGCACCCGCATCGGCGCCGCCTGCAAGTCGTTCGCGACCGGCTTTATCAAGGTCCGCCGCATTCCCACCGATACCCGGGACAACGGGGCAACGATCAACCATACCGGGCCGGCCACCGGAACCCAGTACAGCGGAACCATCACGGTCAATTCCACCAGCGACGCCACCCGCATCACCAACATCACCATCAACGGAACGTCGGTCATCGCCGCCGGCAGCCTGCCGCTGGTGTATCCCAACGGCGCCGGCATCAATTCGGGTTCCGAAACCACCCCCATCGCCGCCGATATCGCGAGCAAGATCAACGCCAGCGGTCTGGCGACGGGTTGCACCGCGAGTTCCTCCGGCAACGTCGTCACGGCCACCGCGGTCGGCGCGACCGGCAAGTTCCGCGTCTCGAGCACCGGCAGCACCAATGCCGCAAATATCGGCGGCGTCCAGACCACCGCGACAGCGGTGAATCTGATGGGTTCGCAGACCTGGACCAACGGCACCGCCGTGCTCACCAACGCGACAGCCATGCAAACCGCGATCAATGCCTTCGGCTCCGGCTTTTCCGCCGCGGCGCCGGTGCTTACCGGCAGTTCCTACGACATCACGGTGACTGCGCCGACAGGCAACAGCCACAACGGCAAGAGCTTCGTGTTTCAGGACGGCGCCTCCTCTCCCGCCGGTCCCGGCCAGCAACCGCAATGGACGTTCCCGATCACCGGGGCCGCCGCCGACAACGCGTCGATATCCTCGATCACCTGCGGCGGCACGGCTGTGGCACCGGTGATGAACACCGGCAACACCTCCAGCAATGTCAATCGCGTGCAGAACCTGACGATCAATACGGCCGCCCCAACCTATGGCCTGAACGGCAAGACGGGCGCCGGCGGGGCCTCGGGCTACAGCTATGCCTGTTCCGCGCTGACCGCCCCACAGTATCGTTGCACCGTGACCGGGCCGGCGGCGGCCGCCGCCTGTACCAATCTTTCGATCACCGCGGCAGCATCGATCACCCTGGCGACTACCGAATCCACGCCCGTGGTCGGCTCCAGCATTTCTCCGCCCGCCGTCGGCGGCGCCGGCGGCACCAAGACCTGGCAGTTCACGTTCAGCGATGCAACCAACGATGTTGAGGACATCTCCTCGATCCGCTGCGGCACCACCGGCACTGATCCGGAGATGCTTAACAGCACCGTGACCATCGGCACCGCCAGCGACCCGGGCTATGCCAATACGCTGCGCGGCAACATCAACACCCAGTCCTCGGCCCAAAACGGATGGAACGGTACTTCCGGGTGTACCAGCAGCGGGTCGACGGTAAGCTGTTCCTTTGAGCGCGACAACGGCGCAGGCAATCGCTGCGCCAGCGTGACTATCGGCAAAACCGGTTCGTTGAGCCCGGGCAGCGTCACGGAAAACTGGAATGGTACCCGTTATAGCTACTCTTTCGACATAACCAATGTTACTGCGGCCAGCGAAAGTATCGATCAGGTAACCTGCAACACAGGCGGCAATCAAGAATCCCTCAGCTCCGCGGCCACCCGTCAAAGTGGCGACGACACGGATGATTTCGCGGGCCGCATTAACGACAAGTCCAACAATCAGAACGGCTGGAATGGTACTTCCAATTGCACCCGGATCGCGAGTGGACACATTCGTTGCGGCTTCCAACGCGACGCTGGTGCCTCGGAACAATGTACCGGCGGGGTTACCCCAACCGGTAGTGGCGTGACCTTCAGCGCTGTGACCGAGTCCTGGAACGGTACGCGCTACACATACACGTTCGACATCACGAATGCAGGAAGCAACGGAGACAGCGTCAGTTCCGTGATTTGTACCAAGACCAATACGCCACAGGCGTCGATGCCGGCGTCCGCGAGCACGGGGACAGCCAACAGCAAGCTGGTGTGGCGCCTCAATGAGATCAAGGCCGACCTTCATGGGCAAAGCAAGAACTCCGGTAGCGGTACCTTCAGTTGGAGCTGCCCGACGGCGGCGACCAACGCCAGCCCGTCGCTGACCTGCACCGCCACCAGCACCGATGCCACATGCACGAGTACGTCCCTGCGTTTCGTCGGCACCAACAATACCGGCATCTATATTTCCGGTAGCGGCAGCCAGATCGACAACTCGGCGCGCAACTACAACGTGACCTACAACGCCACCAGCGCCTCGTCGCCGACCTGGACCTTCGACATCCGCGATGCCACGGCGGACAGTGCGTCGATCAGCGCCATCAACTGCGGCGGCACTTCGATCCTGCCCACCAACGCACCGAACACCGGCACCGTTCCCGCGAGTACCGTATATCAGCGCATCAACAACATGACAGGTGCGGTGCCGCCGGCCTCCGGCAGTCTTGGCCCGACCAACGGCTATAC
>JBILLU010000256.1:0-4361 GCA_044375915.1 Phycisphaerales bacterium | reverse complement strand
GCTCGGACATCTTCGGCGTGCCGCCGGAGGCCCAGTCGCGGAACAGCGGTTTCTTCTAAAGAGCGAAGCTGGGCGGTTTACGACCCGGTGGAGACGCGACCTGCGCGACGATGGCGCGGCGGTGGCGCGGCGGTGGCGTACTGGTATGGAAACAGGCTGAACTGGCGGAGCGTTCGGGCCGATGGCTCGCGATGCGGCGTCTTGGCTTCCGGGAACGAAGCGAGTGACGCCCGTGACACGAGGTACCACGATGACCCAGACGACGCCGAACATCACCGGAGAGATTCTTCTCGACGCGGGAACGAACGAGCTTGAGGTGCTGGTGTTCCGGCTCGGCTCGGGGCACTTTGGCGTCAACGTCGCCAAGGTGCGAGAGGTGATCCGGCCGAGCAAGACCGTGCACGCGCCGGGGCAACACGCTTCGGTGATCGGGATGTTCAACATCCGCGGCAGCGTGATCCCGGTGGTCGATCTCGCCATGCATCTTGGCGTTGAGAAACGCTGGGGGACGGGCGACAACGCGCCGGAGGGTCGCGTGATCATCACGGAGTTCAACGGCATCCGCAGCGGGTTCATGGTGGATACGGTGGATCAGATCCACCGCATGTCGTGGCAGCGGGTGCGGCCGACACCGAGCGTGAACTTCGGCGGCAAAGACGCCAACGCCGAGACGCTCGCCAGCACAACCGGCGTGATCGAGATGGGCGACAAGCTGATTCTGATGGTTGATTTCGAGTCGGTTGCCGACGCGATTCTCGTGGAGAAGCGGCTGCACGTCGACAATGTGCCCAACGAGTACGGCGTGGACCGCGCGAGCAAGCGGGTGATCCTCGCCGAAGACTCGCCGTTCATGCGAGGCCTGATCACGAAGGTATTCCGGAACTCGGGCTACTCGAAGCTCGAGGTCTATCCCGACGGGGAAGCGGCGTGGAACGCGGTGAAGGCGACGATCGACGCGGGCGAAAAGGCGGTTCCGATTGACGCGGTGATTTCGGATATCGAGATGCCGCGGATGGACGGGCTGCACCTCACCAGCCGCGTGAAGGCGAACGCGGCGACCAAGGGCGTGCCGGTGGTGCTGTTCTCGTCGCTGGTGTCGGACGACAACCGCAAGAAGGGCGAACAGGTCGGGGCCGACGTGCAGATCCCCAAGCCCGAGCTTGCAGAGATGGTGCGGCTGGTGGACCGGATCGTGTCGGGGCAGTCGACCAACACGCGAAGCGTGGTGCGCGAGGCGGCTTAGGTGCGGGTCAGAGCCTGGTAACGCGGTTGGGACGTCCACATCGGCGCGGGCGGAACGGCAGGAAGTTTTCAGACTGATCCCGGGCCCCTCCCTGTGAATGGGGCGTGGCGGCTGCGCAAGAACGACGCCGCTGGCATGATTTGGGCGGTTCGCAACGAACCTGCACGCATGCCGGACGTAGCAGACATTTCTGAAGGTACGGGACGATTGGAGGTCGGAGGTACGGGCAAGGGCTGCTTCGGCGAAGCGGGGTTCACTGCGGGGCGGGGTTGGTCGATGTTCTGGGTGCGAGGTGCTGGCCGAGGTCTGAGGAATCAGCGAGAATCAACGTCCGATCGAACCGGCTCCGGACGCACTTGCGACTTCAGGCTGTACAACTTCCCACTACTGTTCCAAACGAGTGACGACTTTGTCCGCCCAACATCTGCCAGCCGAGCCGCCGCGGGATCGCATCGCGGGGCTGTTGACCCCTGCGCAGCTGACGGCGATCGCGTTGCTGCTGGTGGGTATCGTGGCGGTGTTCTGGCAGTGGTTCGAGCGGCAGCATCGGCACTCGATGGGCGCGCCGAGCGACTGGGGGCACGCGTACGTGATACCGCTGATCAGCGCGTATCTGGTGTGGCGTGACCGGGCAGCGATCTCGCGGACACCGGCATCAACGTTCTGGCCGGGGCTCTTGCCGGTGCTGCTGGGCATCGGGTCGTACTTCGTGGCGGTCGTGGTGGTGAAGAACCACATGATCCAGGGGCTTTCGATGGTGTTGACCATCGCGGGGCTTTCGTTGCTGCTGACGGGACCGAAGATGTTCGCGCGGCTGTTCCTGCCGATCGCCTATCTGGTCTTCGCGATCACGATCAGCGAGATGATCATGATCAAGATCACGTTCCAGCTGCAGCTCATCGCGAGCCAGGGCGCGGGCGTGATGCTGGCGTTGATCGGGCCGTTGATGGGGTTCTCGGTGGACGTGGACGGGAACACTCTGTACATCACGCCGACGGGCAAGGAGCCGCTGCCGCTGAACGTGGCAGAGGCGTGCTCGGGGATGCGGATGGTGATTGCGTTCTTCGCGTTGGCCGGGGCGGTGGCGCTGATCTCGAGCAAGTTCTGGTGGCAGCGTGTGGCGGTGCTGGTTCTGGCGTTGCCGGTCGCGGTGTTCATGAACATCATCCGCGTGGCGATCCTGGGCATTGCGAGCAAGTACAACGCGGAACTGACCAAGGGCGACGCGCACATGATGATCGGGACGCTGCTGCTCCTGCCGGGGCTGGGGCTGTTCCTGGGCGTGGTCTGGGCCTTGGGCAAGGTGGTGGACGAGCCGATCGCGAAGAGCACGGCGCCGATCACGGTCGCGGCGGCGCGGGCCGGTGAGGGCTGGGCGTTGCTGCGGACTCCGGCGTTCATCGCGGCGTTCTGCGTGATGACGGTCGCGGGCGCGAGCATGACCGCGGGGATCCGCTACGCGGGGATTCACCTGAAGAAACTGGCGATCTATGCCCCGGGCGATCGGCAGGTCTCGACGATTGCGACCGAGACGCCGACGTGGCGGCAGATCGGCGTAGACAAGCTTGAATCGGCGGAGGTGCTGGAGACGCTGGGCACGAGCAATTACGTGAGCCGCACGTTCATCAAGAAGACCAGCGAGAAGGGCGAGAAGCCGATCGTGCTGGACTTCCACGCTGCATACTACACGGGGATGGTGGACACGGTGCCGCACGTTCCGGAGCGGTGCTTCGTCGGCGGCGGCATGCAGATCGGCGACACGACGAGGACGATTCCGCTGGCGCTGGACGCGTCGGGTTGGTCGCCGGCACCGGGGATCGAGAACGCGGCGGAGCGTGGGCTGTTCCGCCAGCGGGTGCCGAACTACGCCCGCGACGGCGTGGGGACGAGCGTGATCCTGCCGCGGCACCCCGAGAAGCTGCAGCTGCGGATCACCGAATTCTCGAACAAGACAGGCCGCAAGATCTTCGCGGGATATTTTTTCGTCGCCAACGGCGGGCACGTGTCGAGCGCGGAAGAGGTGCGTCTGCTGGCGTTCGACCTGCGGAGCGACTACGCGTATTACCTGAAGGTGCAGTTCACGTCGTCGACGGTGAGCACGGCGGAGGAGCTGGCGGCGGAGGCGTCGTCGCTGCTGGGTGAACTGCTGCCGGAGATCATGCGGTGCGTTCCCGACTGGGTGGAGGTCGAGGCGGGCCGCTATCCGGCGAACAATGCGGCGAACAATGCGGACAAGTCTTGAGACGCGATCGGCCCCATGACGGGCGTCGCGATGCACGAGTCACATCGGCCCCCCACTCGCTGAGGGGCTTTGGAGTTTGAATCGATGGCTTCGAAAGTCAACGTCAAGTTCGTCGCGATCCTCGTCGGCGTGCTGATCCTGCTGGCGGGCGGCGTGGGCGGCACGGCGATGCTCGTGCTGTTCAAGTCGGCCAAGGACCTCTCGGCGCAGGGCGACGCCCTGATGCAGGCGGGCAACCCCGCCGAGGCGGAGAAGGCGTACGCCAAGGCCGTCAACAAGGAGCGCACCAATCCGGAGTACCTCCGCAAGTGGCGCGACGCGATCGGGCAGGTGGTCCCCAAGACCCAGACGCTCTTCGACAGCAAGTACCCGCAGTACACACAGGTTCGCAAGACCCTTGCTGACCTCTTGAAGACCGACGTCGCGGCGCATCGTGACTACCTCGACACGCTGATGGAGATGCTGGGCGCCGGGTACAGCCGCCCGCTCTGCGAGCAGATCGCCCAGGCGGCGTCGGACGCGCTGCTGCAGTTTGGCGAGACGAAGCAGGCCTCGGACTCGGACGTGCTGAAGCGGTATCGCGCGTTGGCGAATCTGCGGATCATGACCGAGGCTCGAAACCTCAAGCCCGAGACCGAGCAGCAGATCAAGACGGACTTCGAGGCCGCGCTTGCGGCGGACCCGGGCGATGTGGAGAGCGTGATCGGGCTTCAGCAGTGGTACCTGTATCAGGCGGACATGGCGATCCGGGGCGAGCGTCTGGACGAGGGGAGCAAGCTCGCGGAACAGGGCCGCAAGATCGTGCGTGATTTCCGTGCCAAGGACCCGAAGGAACCGAAGACCGCGCTGACGCAGCTGAGCTGGCTGCTGACGGAT
>JBILLU010000255.1:0-4394 GCA_044375915.1 Phycisphaerales bacterium | reverse complement strand
CCGCGATCATCGCGCGCCTGGTCGGTGCCTGTCGCAGCACCGACGACTCCCACGCCGTCCGCGGCGAGTTCCTCCGAGAGAGCGAGGCCGCCAAGGCACAAGCGCCGGCCTTCATCGGGGAGAGCGCCGCATTCGATGCCTCGTGCCTGAAACTCGCGGCGATCGACGCCGCGCTGCTCGCCGACGCGGGCGAGGGCCTCACCCGCTGCTGCTACTCCATCTGGCGCGAGGGCGAGGCGGCGGCGAAGGCGATCAAGGCCGGGACAGAGCGTGGCTCGCACACGCGACTTCCGGTGCTCGATATCGCCGAGTCCTCCCTCGGCCGCGGCGGGAGCGCGTGGGTGTGGACCAGCGCGGCCCACGATGTGCTCAGCGAGCGAAGCATCCAGCACGACGGCCTGCTCGCGATCGAGTCGCTTGAGTCCGGCCATGTGGATTTGATCTGCTGCGGGGCTGAGGGACGCTTCGCGCCGACCGAGTTGTTCTGCCTGAAGGCGGCGCGGAGCGCCATCCCGGCTGCGAACGAGGTGCCGTACACCATCGAGCCCGCGTTTGCGGCGCAGGTCAGGGCTCGTGCCGCGTCGTGGGCAAGCGCCCAGGCAAACGGGGGTGTGAACGCATGACGCGTTCGCCGGTTCAACCTCGCGACGCCGCACTCCCCTTCCTACAGGGAGAGCGATCGCGATCGCTCCGATCTTCCCCAGTTCCGGCGTTGACGACGCGACTTGCGATAGGGCTGGTGGTCTCGTGCGGCCTTGCCGTGCCGGCCCTCGCCCAGTTGGTGCCGCCGGTTCCGCGTCGCGCTGAACCAGAGAAGCCGACGCCGCCGCCGGGTGATCGTCCCGCAACCGAGACGCCGGTTCCGACGCCGCCGCTCTCACCGATCCCGCCAACGCTGTCGATCCCGCTCGACGAGGACAACCTGCCCCAGGCGAGCACGACGCAGGAAGGCGGCCCGCCGTACAAGGTGCGTCGCTTCGTGCTGCAGTACCGCAGCCAGCATCCCGATCTGCCGCCGATCGACGAACTGTCGATGCTGACCGTCGAACTCGGGCTCACAGCCCAGGGCTATGTCGGCCCGCGCGACGGCGTGCCGCGGGTCGTCATCCGCATCGGCGACACCTTCGGCAGCGTGCAGACGGGCGGCGCGAACTTCTTCCCCAGCGCGATCCTGCGGATCAGCCAGGCCATCGTCGCCGAACTGCAACGCCGCCAGTTGATCGGTTTGTTCGTGATCCCCTCGCCCGACGACATCGACGATCTCACCGGCGACGATCTCCGCGAGCGCCGCGGCCGGACGGACCTGGGCTTCACGATCTGGGCGGGCATCGTGCGCGACGTGCGGACCGTCGCCGCCGGCGATCGCGTGCCCGCGAGCGAGCAGCGCATCAACAACCCGCTGCACCAGCGGATCATCAACCAGAGCCCGCTCAAGCCCGGCGATCTCCTGCGCAAGGACAAGCTGGACAACTTCGCGCTCCGCAAGAACCGCCACCCGGGCCGCCGCGTCGACGCCGCACTCGGCCCCACCGACAAGCCCGGCGAAGTCGTACTGGATTACCTCGTCAGCGAGTCGCGCCCGTGGACGCTCTACGCCCAGTTGTCGAACACCGGCACCAAGCAGACCAACAACTGGCGCCAGCGCGTCGGCTACACCCACAACCAACTCTCGAATCACGACGACGTCTTCCGGCTTGATTACGTCACCAGTTCGTTCAAGGACGTCAACGCCGTCAACGCGTCGTACGACCGCCCCATCGCCGACAGCGGCGTCACCCTCCGCGGCTACGCGGGCTGGAACCAGTACACCGCGTCCGACGTTGGCCTCGCCGGCGAAACCTTCGAGGGCGCGGGCGCGACTTTCGGCGGCGAGATGTCGGTGCTGCTCCTGCAGCGCCGCGAATGGTTCCTCGACGCGATCTCCGGCGGCCGCTTCGAGGACATCCGCGTCTTCAACAGCGCCGTCGAGCAGCGGGCCAGTTCGACGATCTTCACCGGCTACGCCGGATTCCGCCTCTCACGCGAGACCGACGCCGCCACCACGCGGCTGGGCCTCACGCTCGACACCATGATGCCGTTCGTCACCGGCGTCCAGCAGTTCGATCTCAACGAACTCGGCCGCCTGAACCCCGACGGCGCCTGGTCGGCCCTCAAGTGGGAAGCCGAGCACGCGTTCTACCTCGAGCCGCTGCTCAACGGCCACGGGAACGCGGTCGCCCCGCCGAGCGCGACCGACACCAAGGGCATGACCCTCGCCCACGAACTGGTCTTCTCCACCCGCGGGCAGTACGCCTTCGACAAACGCCTCATCGCCAACGCCCAGCAGGTCGCCGGCGGCATCTACAGCGTCCGCGGCTATCCCGAATCGATCGCCGCCGGCGACACCGTCTTCCTCGCCACCGCCGAGTATCGCTTCCACCTGCCCCGGATGCTCACGGTCGAGCCCGATCCGACCAAGACCAAACTCTTCGGCAAGCCATTCCGCTATTCCCCGCAGCAGCCCTACGGCCGGGCCGACTGGGACCTGATCTTCCGCGCGTTCATCGATGTCGGCCGCACCGTGAACAGCCGCATCGAGTCCTTCGAGAACAACGCCACACTGATCGGCACCGGCCTGGGCCTGGAGTTCCAGTTCCAACAGAACCTCAGCGCGCGACTCGACTACGGCGTCGCGCTCCGCGGCGTCGAGGCCAGCGACCCGGTCAGCGCCGGCGACGGGCGTTTGCACTTTGTGCTCACGGTGTTGTACTGAAAAAGCAAAGCTCAAAGCGATAAAGCTCAAAGCTCAAATGCAAGACACCACGGACCGGCTGCCTTGATTTGTGCTTTATCGCTTTGAGCTTTGAGCTTTGAGCTTTGAGCTTTGACCTCTGCCCTCAATCCCTCGCCACCCGCTCCATCCGCAGCTTCCCCGTCGGCAGGTTCCCATCCTGCGTCACCCGCACGACGCTGAGGCCGGGGAAGACGTCAAGCTGGGCCGGGTACCCCGGGTTGCCCTGGGCGTCGACCTGCAGGTAGACCTTCCACTCATCGGGCACGTTGTACCGCGACACCTCGCCGCGGCTGTTGGGCCCGATGCGCTGCAGCGCCAGCGCGTTCGACTGTCCGCTGGAATCGCCGCGGACGAGATACGCCACGATCGGCTGCGCCGTGTCGTTGCGGACATCGGCGGTGTAGCCGACGGTGCAGCCGGTGAGGGCGAGAGCAAGAACGGACAACGGAGCAAGACGAGCGAGCGCACGCATGACGGAACTCCCTTGCCGCGGTCTGACGGCCACGGCTGAGAATGATAGCAACTACTAACTCATCCGAGAACTGCCCGTTTTCCGTCCCCCCTCCCCCGCGAGTCGGCCATCGGTTCGACGATCTGTCCATCCGCATCCTGCACGCGATCGTTCAGCATTGGTCAAGAGCGGCGACCATGCGCCATCGCGGAAGTCGCCCGTCCCTACGCTGCCGAGAACGACGTCTTGGCGAGATCACATCAGCAAACCAAAAGCGCGGAACAGATGCAACCGGTTCGCCAGAGGCCGGTCCAACGTGCAGACACCGGAGGTTCGAGCCATGCGGAAGGGATTCACGCTGATCGAGCTCTTGATCGTGATCGCGATCATCGCCCTGTTGATCGGGCTGACGCTCCCGGGCTTGAAGGGAGCCCGGGCGGCCGCACGCCAGACCGGATGTCTTTCCGACATGCGGCAGATGGGCGTGGCCCTGAATCTCTATGTGAACGATCATCGCGACTCCTTGCCCTATCCCAATTGGGGCCCCGTGGCTCAGGTCAAGGGTTGGCTGTACGGCCCGGGCGTCGATACCTCAAAGGCCGTCGCAGAGGACCGTCAGACCGGCTCACTCTGGCCCTATCTCGAGGACGGCGGCGTGTACCGCTGTCCGTCGCATCTGGGCCCATACGAGGGAACCGCCAATCTGACGTCGTTCATCATGAACGGTGCGATCGTGGGCTACGGGCGTCTTCCGGCACCGGCACGCCTTTTCCAGTTCGACAGCGACGCGGTCATGTTGTGGGACGGCAACGAACAGCCGGAGTTCGGACCGCCGTACAACGACGGCGCGTCGTTCCCGCGCGAGATCGTGCCCGGACACCACGGCAAGTCGGTGACATGCCTGCGAACGGACGCGTCGAGCCAGGCGTTCACCGAGACTGAGTTCTTTGAGAAACGCAACGCCACGACCCGCAATGCGTTCTGGTGCGCGCCGGGCAGACCCGACGGTCGGTAAGTCGCAGCGATGCCGCGAAGCGTGGGGCTACTCGCTGGTCGGGCTATCGCAGCCGCGATGCCCCGAGTGCGGCGTGGCTCACACATTGGCCGAGGTACGACGTCCCTCGTAACAACGAACGCCGCAGCAACCCGCTCGCTCACGCTCGGCGCTCG
>JBILLU010000254.1:0-4404 GCA_044375915.1 Phycisphaerales bacterium | reverse complement strand
CTCGAGTTCCGCCTCACTGAAGAGGAAGCCAGTGCGGTCGATCTTGGATCCGGTGGTGGCACGCTCGAGAATCAGGCCGAGGATCGCATCGCGCGAGACCGGAATGGAAACCAAGTAGCCAAGCTCCTCCGCGATCTCCCGCCGCTTGCGGTGCAGCACTTCCATGACGACGGCGTCGAACTTGGTCTGCTCGGAGCTGAAGAAGCAGACATGGACCTTGTCGCGCAACTGCCCGAAACGGTCGACGCGACCTTCGCGCTGCACATGCCTGTTCGGGTTCCACGAAAGGTCGTAATGGACGACCGTGTCGAAGGCGTCCTGAAGGTTGATGCCTTCGCTCAGGCAATCGGTCGCCACCAGAATCCGAGGTCGATCGTCCGACTCGCTTGCCGCTGACATTGCCTCGATGCGAGCCTTCCGCTCGCTGTCGGGGAGAGTGCCGACGACGCATTCGACCGTCGCCTTCTTGCCAAATGTCTTCGCCAGCTCGCGATGGAGGTACTCGGCCGTCGCGATGAATCGACAGAAGATGACGATGCCGCTGTCGCCGTAGCCTGGTTCGGCGAAGTGCCGCTTGAGGAAGCGCTCGAGCCGCAGGAGCTTGGTGTCATCCTCGGGCGAGACCGCCGCCGCACGCTTCTCGAGCTGCGCGAAGAACTGACGGGCTTCGCGGTTCATGCCGTCCGAGCCCTCTTCCGAAGCGACTTCGCGTTCAAATGCGGCGACTGACGGGGTGAAGTCGCCTGCGTCGGCATCATCGAGGAAGTCATCAACCAGGGGGCGCTCGAACGCCGAGGCGTCGGCCGCGAAGAGCGGCAGCGGTTCCTCGGTTCGCTTGCCGTCGTCACTCGTCGCCCGATTCGCGAGCGTGGCAGCGGCTGCTGCCGGGCTTGAGGCGATCGCCTGGAAGAGCGTCAAGATCGCCCATGCTCTCGTCCGCTGAACCTGAACCGAGGCCTTCGCGCCCCGATAGCGGTCCGCGAACGACGCGATGTCCTCGACCAGTGTCTGCATCACCGCGCTGAGGTTGTAGGGCTCGACGGTTTCGACTCGATCGGGAAACTTCGTATCGCCGAGGTACGCCGTGATGTCGGGACGGCGGCGCTGGACGAATCGCTTGGCAAGTTCCTTGTCCCGGAGCTTCGGGTCGGCGCCGTCGCGGGCAAGTTCCCCGCCCGGCATGAAGCGCTCGTCGAGCAGTCCAAGCAGGCTCTCGTACGCTTCGGTGTTTCCGCTGTGGGGCGTGGCGGTGGTGAGAATGAGGTGCTGATGTTCCTTCGCCGCCAGACCCTTGAGGAGCTCGAAGCGCATCTGGCGCGAGGCGCGGCCGATCCCACCGGACGGGGTGCAGGTGTGGGCTTCGTCGACGATCACCAGATCCGGGCAGGTCTGGAGAAACTCGCGACGGCGGCGGTCGCTCTTCACATAGTCAAGGCTGACGACCGTGAACGGAAATCGCTGGAAGATGGTCTCGGTCACTGAACGAAGTCGGCGCTCGAGCTGCTGTGTGGTGGATGCAAGAACAAGCTCGGCATCGATGTGGAACTTCTGGCGGAGCTCGCGTTGCCACTGCTCCGCGAGGTGCGGCGGGCACAGGACGCTGAAGCCGTGGATCTCGCGCCGGTCGTACAGCTCGCGGGCGATGAGGAGCGACTCGATCGTCTTGCCAATGCCGACATCGTCAGCGATGAGGAGCCGCACCGGGTCGAGGCGAAGCGCCATGATGAGCGGCACAAGTTGATACGGGCGCGGCTCGAAGCCAAGGCGGGCGAAGGAGCGGAAGGGGCCTGCCGCGTGGCGCGTTGCGAGACGGGCCGCGTCGCGAAGGAGGCGGCAAGAGTTGGCGTCGCCGCGTTGCGTCGGATCAGGTGGGCTGAACTGGGCAGACTCCACTCGTTCAAGCGAGGCGTGAATGCTGGCCGCCTCGTCGGTCGTGCTTCCGAGAGGGACAAGGCGGTAGACCGGAGGCTGGGAGTCCGGCTGCACGATCCACTCTCGGCCGCGAGCCCGGACGATCGAGCCGGGGGCAAACGCGGTCATTGCTCGCCTCCTTGGTTCCGACCCGGACCGAAGACTTCTGGGTGGGCCCGAAGATGTCCGACCCAATCGGTTCGAGCGTGGTGGAACACCAGCACGCGGTATCCATCCTGGACGAGACGCGCCCGCACCTGTTCGTCTTCGTCAGCCTGCTCTGGCTCATCATGCGGCGGGCCGTCGACGAAAACGCACACCGACCCTTGGGCGTAGTAGAAGTCCGGGCGCGAGTAGCGCTCTGGAATCCAGAACTGCGCGTGGTCGGGCTGCCGAAAGTCGTGCTTTCGCAGCACATCGAGGAACCGTCTCTCAAGCTGCGAGTCGCACTGCGCGTAGAGCCGATGCCACGGCTCCCCGACCGCTGGTGGGGCTTCGGAAGCTGCGACCGTCGATGATGCAAGCATGCGCAGGTAGTCCCTGATCTGCGTTCGATCGATGAGGCGATGGTCCCCCTGATTGCCGAAGTCAAGCAGGCAGTCGTAACAAGCGGCCTCGCACCCGTCCTTGTGGGAGTGTCCGCGGTCTTCTCCGGACTGAGCGTCGAAGTGGCAGAGTTCGAGCGCTGCACGAGCGACCTGACTCAGCTTGCCTGGTTCAAGAAGCTGTCGAAGGACGCCTGCGCCACCTTCGCTCGCCTCGTAGAAGAGCAAGTGGTTCCGCCGCTGCCGAGACGGGAGCGCATCGACGGCGATCTCGCTCGATTCGACCTGAAACACATGCTGAATGCCGCGCCGCAGTGCCGCTTCAAGCGAGGGCATGAACCCCTCGCTCGATCCGATCAGCTTTGGTGTGAAGAGAAGTGCGTTCTTTGTATCGGACACGAAGGGGATCACCCGTTGTGCGTTGGGACGCGCTGCGGCGACGCCATCCTGAACCTCGGCGGCGTCGCGGGAGACCCACTCGCCGCGCTCGAGGTCAAGGAAGAACCCGTGGTCGGTGCCATGCTGTCGCCGCGCCCAGCCGAGATTGAGCCGCCAAAGCGAGCAAGTGTCGCCGTACTCGAGATCGGCGACGGCCGCATTCGCGTGTTCGGCACGAGCAGTCCTGCGCGCCGGAAGGCCTCCAAGCGTCGGGAACGCGAAAAAGCAGCGGATGTCATAGCCTTGGCGCTGACGCTCCTCCTCATCCGAAGTAATGCGTTCGATGCGGTGGGCACTGACATTCTGCATGCGTACGAGGCGGGAGAACTCGTGCTGCTGCTCAAGCGGGGTTGCGCATCGGGAACAGACTTGCAGGTCCGCGAGTCCCGGGCCGACATGGGCGTAACCGCACTGGCTGCAGGTCTTCATCATCGAAAGCGACGGACCGGAGCCATCAGGGTCGAGCGCGACATTGGCTCGGTGAATCCGATAGCGAGCGCCTTCGTGATAGATGATCGCGTTCGGACCGAACTCGCTGATCGCAAGGAACCGCGGGCGGTTGAGGTACTCATGCTCGCCGATCTTGCCGGTCCGCCCGGGAACGAACGCGCTGACCGGGAGCCTGGGAAAGCTGTAGCCGGGCAGGAATCCCTCGCTCGCAAAGTAGCGATAGGAGTAGAAGTCGCCCTCGGCCCGCCCCGTCGTGTTGGTGAGAAGCTCGATCTGAGCCTCGGCCTGCTGCCGGAGACTTCGAGCAAGCTTGCGGTCCTGTTCGGAGCGGCTGTGATCGCCGATGATCTGGTTCTGAAGGCGGCGTTGCTTCACCGCGGCGATGTAGAGATCGCGCCAGCGCTCGCAGGCTGCATCGAGCGACTGGGTTGCATTGCGGATGGTGCGCTCAAGCCATGTGTCATCGAACCACGATGCGTCGCGTAGTTCATGACGGACACGATCAATCAGTCTGCTGGACTTCTGGATCGCCCCAGTGGTCGCATCGTTCGAAGTCATCTGCGCGAGGAGGTCTGGGCGAATTGGAAGCTGAAGCTGCTCCTGCGAAACGACGAGCACATCGGCGAGCGTCTTGCCGAGGTCCACTCCGGTTTCCCCGAGCCAGATCGCGTGGATGTGGGCACGAAGCAGTGCCTCATTCGCCAGCTCGATTCGAGGCGGATGGACGCTTCCGGCGACCATTTCCTCGGGACGACTGAAGAAGTACTGGTCGTGAGGGCTGAAGCCCGAGCAATAGGTGTAGACGAGCGCAGGCTGGCCGCCACGACCGGCGCGGCCGCTGCGCTGCGCGTAGTTCGCTGGGGTCGGTGGCATGTTGCGCATGTTGACGACATTGAGCTGCGCGATATCCACGCCGAGCTCCATCGTCGGTGAGCAGAACAGAATCGGGAGATCAGCCGACTTGAATCGATCTTCGCGGCGCTTGCGCTCGTCGGCTCCCACCTGTGCCGTGTGCTCGCGAGCGCTCATGAAGCCGCCCAGGCCGGCGAACTCGGTGTAG
>JBILLU010000253.1:0-4430 GCA_044375915.1 Phycisphaerales bacterium | reverse complement strand
CCCGCGATTGGTTCCGCGAGCACGGCACCAAGAACAATCGCGTCTGGGTCGAACTCGAAGAGGGCCGCCAGGCGTGGCTCCGCGAACGTGGGTACACCTACAGCGTCCGCACCTTCGGCGGCAGCGGCGCCGCTGACGATCAGGCCCGCATCGACGTCAGCGACATCAAGCCCGTCATGACAATCGATCGCCCGACCGACGAGCCCAAGTTCCGCAAGAAGATGCAGGTCCGAACCCCCGGGTCCACCGACGACAGCCAGCTCGCCGCGATCGGCCAGACCCTGCTCCAGGACGGGGCCCGCGTCTCGCTCCCGCCGGTCGCCGATGCGAAAGCCGTGAAGAAGAGCCTCGCCCGCGCCGAGGGCGCCACCGCCCCGACCACGTCCGCGCAGGCTCCGCAGACCCAGCAAGAAGCATCCAAGCCGTCCGCCAAACAGGAGCGTGGCGATGAGAAGGCGCCGAAAGTCGCGGCCCGATAGCGGCCGGACACACATCCGAACCGACCGTCGCTGCTGCGATCCGTTGTCCGCCGGTGGGTCGGCGTGTGGGAGCAGTGGGGGTTGTGGGGGTGGGGTGGTTGGAGGCCATGGGAGCGCTCGGCATCGACGGCGAGTACAGTCGCCCCGGTGAACGAGCGTCTTCCATTCGACCCCGACAAGATGGCCGCACCGCGACGTCCGATCGCGCCCGCGGCCGACGCCACCCCGTGGTCCGTCTCCCGCCTCGCCGGTGAGATCGACGCCACCCTGCGCCGCGGCGTCCCCGCGCCCGTCCGGGTCATTGGCGAAGTCAGCGGCTTTCGCGACCGCACCCACTGGTACTTCGACCTCAAGGACGAGGGCGCCGTCGTCAACTGCGTCCTCTTCGCCAACATCGCCCGCAAGATCAACCCGCCGCCACGCGACGGCGAGCAGGTTGTCGTCAAGGGCCGCGTCGAGTTCTACACCAAGGCCGGAAAGGTCTCGTTCATCCTCGAATCCCTCGAACGGGCCGGCGAAGGTCCGCTCGACCGCGCGTTCCGCGAACTGTGCGCCACGCTCAAGGCCGAAGGCTATTTCGCCGTCGAACGCAAGAAGCCCTTGCCGCGCTTCCCGCGCCGCATCGCGGTCATCACCAGCCGCTCCGCCGCCGCACTTCAGGACGTTATCGACACCGCCCGTCGCCGCTGCCCCGCCGTCGGCCTTGTGCTCGTCGATGTTCCCGTCCAGGGCGACGCCGCCGCGCCCGAGATCGCCCGTGCCATCGACCGCGTCTCACGCCATCACCAAAGGCTCGGAGTCGACGCGATCATCGTCACCCGCGGCGGCGGCAGCAAGGAAGACCTCTGGTGCTTCAACGAACGCGTGGTGGCGGACGCGATCCACCGCTGCACCGTACCCCTTGTTGCCGCGATCGGTCACGAGACCGACACCACAATCGCCGAACTCGTTGCCGATGAACGCTGCGCCACGCCCACGCAAGCGGCGATGCGTCTGACGCCCGATACCGGCGAGCTGATCCGCCAGCTCGATTCCACCCAGCGACGACTGATCACCGCCCTCGCCCGCGGTGCCGATATCGCGTCGCGAGACATCGATCGCAGTGCCGGCCGGCTCGAGTCCGCGGCCTTCGACACCGTCGCTGCGCTCCGCACCCGAGCCCATCAACTCGAGCTTCGTCTCGAACGCGTACGGCCACAGGCCCAGCACGCCCGCATGATCGGCCGCCTCGCCGCCGCCGAGGATCGCCTCCGCCGCGCCGTGCGGTCGCGTCTCGATCCGTCCCGTCTCCTCGCCGCTCAGGAGGGCCTTGCCCGCTCCGTCGCCCGTCGGTCGACCGATGCCGCCGCCAGACTCGCTGCCCTCGACAAGCACCTCGCCGCCGTCTCACCCAAGCGTGTCCTCGAACGCGGTTTCTCCATCACCGCCGCGGCCGACGGCCACCTCGTCCGCTCCGTCGCGGACGTTTCCGCTGGCGACCCCCTCACCACCCACGTCGCCGACGGCACCATCGTCAGCACGGTCCGCGACCAGGCGGCCTCCCGCACCACCCCGCCTCCCCCGCGTCCCAGCAAGGTCCGCAAGCCCGATCCGAACGAACCCGGCCTCTTCCACGGCTGAAATACCTGATACGCTCCGCCCGTGGCAAAGCGAGACCCTCACAAAGACTCCCAACCCGACGCCCCCTCCTTCGAGCAATCCCTCGAAGAGGTCGAGTCCATCATCGAGGCCATCGAGTCCGGTGAGGTCGGCCTCGAGAAGTCGCTCGCCGAGTACGAACGCGGCGCCAAGATCCTCAAGCGTTGCCGCGAAATCCTCGCCTCCGCCGAGCAGCGCATCGAATCGCTCTCCAAGGACTTGAAGGAATCCGGCGATCCAGACGATGAGTGAGAGCGGGAAGGTTGGGGGGCGAAGGGTGGAGGTCCGACACCGAGCTCCGCCCTTCTGACTCAAACCTCATCCCTCACCCCTTCTCACGCATGTCCTACCCCGACTTCATCATCTCCCTCTTCACCATCGCCCAGGTCTTCTGGTTCTTTGCCATCGGCGCGAGCGTTGGTTCGCTCATCAATGTGCTGGTCTACCGCCTCCCACTGGGCCTCAGCGTTGTCACGCCGCCCAGCCGGTGTCCGTCCTGCGAGACCCGCCTCACCTGGCGTGAGAACATTCCGATCTTCGGCTGGATCTTCCTCGGCGGCCGCTGCCGCTTCTGTCGTTCCAAGATCTCCGCCGAGTACCCCGCCGTTGAACTCTTCGTCGCTGTCCTCTTTGCCATCTTCTTCGTGCTCTGGTATCAGGTCGAGCCAAACGCGAAGTTCCTCGGCATCGAGATCGGCCGCATCGCCCCCGACTGGGCCGGAACCGCACGCGGCATGACCGCGCCGCTCGCTCAGACGTGGCCCGCGTTCCTCGTTGTACTCGTCCTGCTCGGCAGCCTCGTCGCGATGACGCTCGTCGACGCCAAGACCTTCACCATTCCCCTCGTCCTCACGTGGACTCCAGCGCTCGTCGCCCTCATCGCCCACCCGCTCCACGCCCTCTACGTCGAACTCACCCGCGGCCGCCTCTGGCGCACCGCCGACGGATGGACCTGGACCATCCCATCGCCCGGCCCCGATGCGTGGTACTGGGTTGGTTTCCCCATCGGTGGCATCCTCGGCCTCGGCGTATCGCTGCTGCTGCTCCGCTTCGGCTTCATCACTCGCTCGTTCAGCGACTATGACGAATGGGAGAAGCAGCACCGCTCCGAGGTTCCGCCCGTTCCTGCCGACGACGTGCCGCCCGACGCATCGACCACGCCGAAGGAGAACGCGCAAGACGCCGCCGCGCCCGTGCCGTCCGCCGACGAACAGGCTGAGATGTGGATCCAGTACCCCCACGCCCGCCGCGAGATGATCAAGGAGCTCGCATTCCTCGCCGCCCCCGTTGTCTTCGCCCTCATCGGCGGCTGGCTCGCCCACGAAATCATCGCTCGCACCGCCGGGTGGCAACTGGACGCCCGTCTCGGCACCCTGACCACCACCGCCCACGTTCCGCTCTGGCTCTCCGCCCTCAGCGGCGTGCTCTTGGGCTACCTCGTCGGCGGTGCGGTTGTCTGGTTCGTCCGCGTCTTTGGCAGTCTTGCCTTCGGCAAGGAAGCCATGGGCCTTGGCGACGTCCACCTCATGGCCGCCGTCGGTGCCTGCCTTGGCTGGATCGACGCCACCATCGCCTTCTTCCTCGCCGCATTCGTTGGCCTCGCCTGGGCCTTGATCGGTGCAGTTTTCGGCGGCCTGCGACGCCAGTTGCCCTACGGGCCGCATTTGGCGGTTGCCTCGGTCCTTGTCCTGCTGCTCAAGCCTTGGATCGAAACCGCCCTCCGTGCCATTCTCCACGCCCCGATCGATCTTCCCTGAGGCTCGTGGCCGGGGCGGGGTCTTTTCGGGCCGCCCCGCAACGCCGCAGTTCCCCTATCAAACCCCCGCCGCAGCCTTGATTTCAGGCCGCTGCGCGCTATCGTTTTCCCCTCCAAAGTGCCCGCTTGGCACGATGGACTGCCCCCGCCTCGACGAGCGATTGCACCATGGACATGGACGAGGAAGAAGAGATCGCAGCCTGACTTCTGCCCGCCGAGCCTCAGCTCGCCGCGGCTTCCTCCCGCCGTCGTTTCATCATCCAGAATCATCCACGCCGAGCCGTCGTGGTTCGTGCGAACAGTCCCCCGAATCACCATTCAGTCCCACCCACCCCGCCGCCGCACCCCGCCCAACAGGGAGAAACGGGATCAGGCGACGGGCGCGATCGAGAAGGAATCACCCATGGCCGACCTGTCACACATCCGCAATTTCGGTATCTGCGCCCACATCGACGCCGGTAAAACGACCGTCTCCGAGCGCATCCTGTTCTACACCGGCAAGAACTACAAGATGGGCGAAGTGCACGAAGGCACCGCCACGATGGACTTCCTCCAGG
>JBILLU010000252.1:0-4433 GCA_044375915.1 Phycisphaerales bacterium | reverse complement strand
CTTCGGCGGCTGGGCGCTCGACGACGCCGACCTCGTCAAGTTGCTCAAAGAAGCCAAGGGCGCGCTGCGAGCCTTCGTCGCCACGGCATCCGACGCCGACGAGGCCAAGGCCCGCGACGCCGCCCGCGCCGCGGATCAACTCGCCGCGCGCCACGCGATCATCCGCGTCGCCGCCCACGCCAGCCGTGCAACCCGTGAGCGCAAGGAACTGGTCGCTGACACAGATTCCGCCCGTGCCGCGGTGTTGCTGCTCGCAGTTTGCTCAGGTACGCCCGACCCACGCTGGGCAATCCTCGGCAACGAACGCGACGCCCTCGCAGCGATCTGTCGCTACGCCACCGAATCACGCGACTCACAGAGCGCGGCGGAGTACGCGAACAAGCGAGCAAACGAATTGCTCGAACGCGTCACAGCACGCTGATCAGCCGCCCCGCCGAGATCCTCGCGCCTCCTCTCCCCGCCTGCGGGGAGAGGACGGCTTGAGGCGAAGCCTCAGGCTAGGTGAGGGGATTGCGGGTACCAACGCGTGGTGACATCCCTACCCGAAACACCCCTCCCCGGTCTCGCTGCGCTCGACCACCCCTCCCCGCTTCGCGGGGAAGGGGGGCGCGGCCGCCGCTCGTCTGCTGTGTTCCCCCTCCACCCTTCCCACTAAATTTCCGTCCACTGATGCCCACGAGAGACGAGCAAGTCCTCCGACTCCTGCGGCCCCCAGCTGCCCGATGCGTACTGCTTCAGCTCCGGCCGGTTCTGCAGCACCGGGTCGAACAGCTCCCACGACGTCTCGATCTCGTCGGAGCGGACGAACAGCGTGCGATCGCCGCGGACTGCGTCGAGCAGCAGCGTCTGGTACGCCTCGGGCAGCTTGCCGAACGCTTCGGCGTAGCGGAACCGCATCCGCTGTGTCTCGAGCTTCAGGCCCGTGCCGGGCTGCTTCACGTCCACGCTCAGGTTGAACCCCTCGTCGGGCTGCAGCAGCAGGTCCAAACGGTTCTGCGTGAAGAGGCAGCTTCCGAACGTGTCGAACATCGCCACCGGCGGTCGCTTGAACGTCACGGTGATCCGCGTCGACTTGCGCTTCAGCCGCTTGCCCGTTCGCATGAAGAACGGCACGCCCTGCCAGCGCCAGTTGTTGATCGATAGTTTCGCGGCCACAAACGTCTCGGTGTTCGAGTTCGGTGCGACGCCCTTCTCGGACAAGTAGCCCGGCACCACCTCGTTGCCCATCATCCCCTTGCCGTACTGACCGAAGACCACGTGCTCTTTGTCCAGCGGAAGGATCGACTTGAGCACCTTCACCTTCTCGTTCGCCACACTGTCGGCCTCGATCAGCGCCGGCGGCTCCATCGCGACAAGTGTGAGCAGCTGCATCATGTGGTTCTGCATGATGTCACGCAGCGCGCCGGCGTTCTCGTAGAACGCTCCGCGCGACTCCACTCCCAACTGCTCCGCGACCGTGATCTCCACCCGCTCGATCTTGTCCCGGTTCCACAGCGGCTCGAACATCGAGTTCGCGAACCGGAACACCAGGATGTTCTGCACCGTGTCCTTGCCCAGGTAGTGATCCAACCGGTAGACGTTGTTCTCCGGATAGTACTTGTGGATCAGAGCGTTCAGGTCCTTGGCGCTCGACAAGTCCTGCCCGAACGGCTTCTCGATGATCAGCCGCGTCCACCCCGGGCTCTTGTTGAGCCCGACCTCCGCGAGTCGTTCGACGGTCGGTGCAAACGCCGGCAACGGCAGCGCGAGGTTGAATGCCCGGTTGCCCGGCAGCTTCAGATCGCGTTCCAGAGTCTCGATCCGCGTGCGTAGCGCCTGATACTCCTTCGGCCCGCTCTCGCCCAGGGACTGAAAGTAAAGCGTCTTCTTCGCCCACTGATCCGCTTCCGCTCTGTGCACGCCGCCCTGCGTCAGCGCTTCCACCGCCGCGGTTCGGAACTGATCGTCGCTCAACGGCGCGCGGGCCACGCCGAGGATCGCATGCCCGTCATGAGCCGCCGGATCCAGATCCGCGTGGTACAGCGCTGGAATCAGCTTGCGATACGACAAATCCCCGGTCGCGCCGAAGATCACGAACAGATGTCGAGGAGCAGGACCGCCCTGGCTGACGAGTTGCATGGGAAACTCCGTTGAACAGAGGGAACGCGGAGGAGCGGAGTCAGCGGAGTGACGCGGAGAGGATTCAAGAGAGGAAGACGACCGGCAGAACAATGCGATCCGTACTGGTCGTCTTTCACCAACTCATCACTCCGCGAGTCTCCGCCACCTCCGCTTCTCCGCGTTCTCTCATCTTCTGTGGTCGATTGGCGATCTGGCTCTGCAGCCCTTGTCCTTACGTCTTCTGTATGGCGTGGCCGCCGAACTGGTTCCGCATCATCGCGAGCATGCGATCGGTGTAGCAGTACTCGTCGCGGCTGCGGAAGCGGCTCTGCAGGCTCAGCGTGATCACCGGCGCGAAGACGTCGAGGTCGATCGCCTCGGCGACCGTCCAACGCCCCTCGCCGCTGTCGGCGACCCACGGCTTGATGTCCTTCAGCGTCGCGTCGTTCTTCAGACCCAGCGCAACAAGGTCCAACAGCCATGACCGCACCACGCTGCCGTGCTGCCAGATCTGGCTGATCTGGCGCACGTCGAGTTCCAGGTCTTGCTTCTTCTGCATGATCGCGAATCCCTCGGCGAAGGCTTGCATCATGCCGTACTCGATGCCGTTGTGCACCATCTTGGTGAAGTGGCCCGCGCCGCTCGGCCCCACGCGGCCCCAGCCCTTGTCGGGCGCGGGAGCGAGGGTCTTGAAGATCGGGCTCAGGCGTTCGACCGCGGCGTGGTCGCCGCCGATCATCATCGAGTAGCCCTCGGTGATGCCCCAGATGCCGCCGCTGGTGCCCACATCGACGTAGTGGATGCCCTTGGCCGCCAGCTCCTTGCCGCGGCGGATGGTGTCCTTGTAATTCGTGTTGCCGCCGTCGATGAGCGTGTCGCCCTTCGACAAGTGCGGCAGAAAGTCCGCGATCGCCTGATCCACCGGCGCACCCGCCGGGATCATGAGCCAGATCACCCGTGGCCCGCTCAACAGCTTGCACATCTCGGCCGGCGTGCTCGCGGCTTTGCCGCCGAGCTTGGTCTGCCGACCAACCGCGTCGGCGGCTCGGTCCATGACGACGAGCGAGTGCCCGCCCTTGATGAGCCGCTCGCTCATATTGCCGCCCATTTTGCCGAGACCGACAAGTCCGAGTTCCATGGAAAACCTCCGGGCATGAGATGCCGCAGGGTGTTTATCGGTCGCTGGAAAGGGCGAGTCCAGCAAACAAAGTGTGAACAAGGATCGAGATTCGCGCCTCCCCACCCCGCGCAGCGGGGAGGGGTGGTCGAGGCTTTGCGAGACCGGGGAGGGGTGCTGGGCGATCGAAACTCAATCCGGGTCAGTACCCGCAATCCCCTCACCCGACTCGACGCCTCGCGTCGAATCGTCCTCTACCCGCAAGCGAGGAGCGAAGACGCGGCGTTGCGTTGCTCCAACGCCTATCTCCCCGGCCGCGTCGTCTTGAAGACGAGATACGGCGTTGTCGGCATCGTGCCGCCTTCGGTAAACCACGCGGTGCGGTGGATCTGGGCCGTCGTGAAGTACAAATCCTTGCCAGCACCCAGCGCGAACGAATCGGGCCAGGCGATGCGGGGGTCTTGCACCAGCGTCTGGACGTTCACGGCGGCGGGCGAGGCGGGGTTGGCGGCGGTGGCCTTGGCCGCGGCCTCGAGGTCGGGCGGGGCGACGTACATGATCGCGTCCTTCTCGAGCGCGGTGAAGTAGAGGATGCCGTTCTGGTCCATCTCCATCCCGTCGGTGACGACGGTGGTGCCGACCTTCTCGACCGCGGCGGCGACTTGCGATTCGCTCAGCGAGCGGTCGCGCAACACCTCGGTGCGGATGCGGTACAGCGTGCGGCCGGTGAGGGCCTGCCAGTAGAGGTACGAGGCGTCGGGGGAAAGGGCGAGGCCGTCGGAGTGGATCTGCGGAACTTGCCCCTTGGCGTCCCCGCCGCCGAATCGGAGCTCGCGGCCTTCGACGATGGGGACGATGCTCTCGGCGAGCACGCTGGGGTGCTTGTCGAGGCGGCGCCACGCCGCGTTGCCCTTGATGTCCACCACCACGATCCCGCCCGCGCCGGAGTCGGTGATGTACGCGAACTCGCGTGCGGTATCGACACGGATGTCGTTGAAGTAGGACTGCTTGTAGACGACGGGGTAGTCGAAGAGCATCATCCACTCGGCGTCGCGGGTGTCGATGTCCCAGGCGAAGAGCTTGGCGCCGCCGGCGATCACGCCGCGGAGCCCGGGGCTGCCCGCGTCAAGCGTCCACAGCCGTCCTTTGGCATCAAAGTGCACGGATTGCACGCAGACGAGATGGTTGATGGGAATGGACCGGAGCATCGGATCGA
>JBILLU010000058.1:0-17538 GCA_044375915.1 Phycisphaerales bacterium | reverse complement strand
CCGCGTGATCGCACGCGGCTCATTCTCGTCGCGCCGTCGCCCGCAGGATCGGCACGACCGATGGAATCGACACACACGGACCACCCTGATTTCCGTCTCGGCTCACACGCTTGGTTCATTGGCATCGTGTGCGCTTGAATCGGAAGCTCGATCAGCGACTTCGGTCGCGGAAGGTGGGGCGTGATGAGGAACGTGATCACAGGGTGCGTCGCAGCGGTCGCCGTCGCCGGATCGGCCCGGGCGTCTTTCGTCAGCAACTTTGATTCCTACGCCAGCGGCCAGTCGCTCCACAATGTGGACGGGTGGAAGGGCTGGGACAACGTCGCCGGCGTTGCAGGCACCGTCAGCTCGACCCGGGCTTTCAGCGGCACCAACGCGCTGCAGGTCGGCCCCGGCCAGACCGACGCGGTGCGCGAGATCTCGGGCGTCACGTCCGGCGTCTGGAACTTCACCGCGATGCAGTACATCGCCAGCGGACAAAGCGGGCTGACGTACGTCATCCTGATGAACCGCTACCTCGACGGGCAGAACAACAGCTCTGACTACTGGAGCGTGCAGCTCAGGTTCGATCTCGGCGCCAGCACCGTCAGCGATGACCTGCGGGGCGGCTCGACCTCGCTCGTCTACGACGCCTGGGTGCCCATCCAGATCCAGATCAACCTCGACACTGACACGCTGAGCCAGTACTACAACGGGACGCTCATCGCCAGCGGCGTCTGGAAGCGGGGTGCGGCCTCCATGAACGCGGTGCAGGCCGTCGACCTGTACAACAACGGCGGCAACGCGGCGTACTACGACGACGTGGTCATGCAGCTGGCGGTCTCGCCCAACGTCCCCGCCCCCGGCGCCATCGCGACGACGGGGCTAGCGATGCTGCTGCTCGTGCCGCGCCGGCGGCGCTGATCGGCGGCTCGGTCTTCCTGGAACAACAAGGCCCATCGCTTTGCGCGATGGGCCTTTTCATGCAGTCGTTGGTGACGAGGTGGGGGTAGGGGGCTGCGGTTATGCGTTCGCCGCTTCCGCCCGGTCCTTGCTCTGGCGTTCGGAGCGCTTGCGGCTCGACTCGTCCAGAATCTTCTTGCGGATGCGGATGCTCACCGGCGTGATCTCCACCAGTTCGTCGTCCTCGATGTACTCGAGGGCGTATTCCATGGTGATCTTGCGGGGGGCCTTGAGCACCACCGTGGCTTCCTTGCCCGAGACCCGCATGTTGGTCAGGTGCTTCATGCGGGTGACGTTGATCACGAGGTCGTTGTCGCGGTTGTGCTCGCCGACGACCTGGCCGGCATAGACCTTGTCCTGCGGCAGGACGAACATGATGCCGCGGTCGGCGAGGTTCTCGAGGGCGTAGGTGGTGACCGCGCCGCTCTCGAGGCTGACGAGGACGCCCATGGCCCGGTGGCTCATTTCGCCCGAGACCGGGGCGAACTTCAGGAACGAGTGGTGCATGATCGCCTCGCCCTGGGTGGCGGTGAGCACGCGGCCACGCATGCCGATGAGGGAGCGCGAGGGGATCTCGAACTTGAGGTGCGTCACGCTGTCGCCGCGGGGCTCCATCTTCTTGAGTTCGCCCTTGCGCCCGCCGACGAGTTCCATGACGGAGCCGACGGAGGAGTTGGGGGCGTCGATGACGAGTTCTTCGATCGGCTCGTGCGGCGCGCCGTCGACTTCCTTGATGATGACCTCGGGCTTGCCGACGGAGAGTTCGAAGCCCTCGCGGCGCATGTTCTCGATGAGGATGCCCAGGCTGAGCACGCCGCGGCCGGAGACCATGAACTCGTCGGCGGTGCGGCCCTGTTCGACCCGCATCGCGACGTTGCGCTCCAGCTCCTTGAACAGACGCTCGCGGATCTGGCGGCTGGTGACGTATTGGCCGTCCTGGCCGGCGAAGGGTGAGTCGTTGATGCGGAAGAGCATCGTCATCGTCGGCTCGTCGATCGTGACCGGCGGCAGGGCCATGGGCTGCGTCGGATCGGCCACGGTGTCGCCGATGTCGACGCCTTCGAGGCCCACGATCGCGCACAGGTCGCCTGCTTCGACGGTGTCGACCTCGCTGCGCTTGAGGCCTTCGAACTGCATGAGCTTGGTGGCCTTGCACATCACCTTCTTGCCGTCACGCTTCAGGAGCGCGACCTGCTGCCCGGCCTTGATGCGGCCGTTGAAGATGCGGCCGATGCCGATGCGTCCCACATAGTCGTTGTAATCGAGGTTCAGGATCAGGGCCTGCAGCGGCTTCTCGACCTCGGCCTTCGGCGGCGGGACCTTCTTGATGATGGCCTCGAAGATGTCGCGCAGGTCGGTGGGCTTGGGCTGGCCTTCGGACAGCGGCCAGTGCGAGGTCGCCCAGCCGTCGCGCCCGGCGCAGTACACGACCGGGAAGTCGAGCGCGAGTTCCTCGGCGCCGAGCTCGACGAAGAGGTCAAAGACCTCGTGCATCACGTCCATCGGGCGGCCGTCGGGGCGGTCGATCTTGTTGACGATGACGACGGGCTTGAGGCCGGCTTCGAGGGCCTTGGTGAGCACGAACTTGGTCTGGGGCATCGGGCCGTCGTAGGAATCGACGAGCAGCAGCACGCCGTCGGCCATGCGGAGGACGCGTTCGACCTCGCCGCCGAAGTCGGCGTGGCCCGGGGTGTCGATGATGTTGATGCGGTAGGTGATGCCGTCGAGGGCGGTGTAGGAGACGGCGCAGTTCTTGGACAGGATGGTGATGCCGCGCTCGCGTTCGAGCGGGTTGGAGTCCATGATGAGCCCATGCTGCCCGCCCTCGAGCTTCTCGAGTTCGCCGGCGCGGAAGTTGCCCGACTGCTTGAGCAGGTTGTCGACGAGCGTCGTCTTGCCATGGTCGACGTGGGCGATGATGGCGACGTTGCGGATGAGGGCGTTGACGGGGGTAGTCATGATGGAATCAGAAGGGGTGGGGACTGCGGGGTGAAAACTCAGAAGGAAGGAACTGGGAGGCACGACGGACCGGGGCCTGAAGACACTTTGAGCGACGCGGCCCGGGTGAGGTCGTGGTAGTGGGGGGGTGGCCGTGAGATGTGGTGGCTGTTCGGGGTGGGTCCGGGCAGCCGTCAATGGTACGCGCGGCGATCGCACGCCGCCCGAGAAACCGGCGGAATGGCCCGCACAGTCGTTGCAGGCGGCGTCGTTGCCCGGGCATTGCGCCGTGCCGGGGTCGATTCGAGGCACGCAGCGCCGGCGCGGGCACACTTGAGAAAGCGGCCGAAAGGTCGCGGTCCGAGTCGTATTCGAGAAGAGAGGCAAAAGAAGATGAACCGCCCGACCACCCTGGCCGCCATTTCCGCTGCCGCCCTGCTGGCCTCGGCGTTGCAGGCCGCTCCGACGCTGATCTATTCCAACGATTTCGAGGCCTCGGCGTTGGCGAGCGAGTGGTCCGCGAACTACCGGCGCATCGAGGACCAGGGCTCTTTCTCGATCTTCAACGGTCGCTACAGCCAAGGCTGGACCGGCCTCACGATCAACGCCCCGACGCTCGGCTCGCCCACCGGACCTGCCGGCCCCGGCACGTCGGTCGTCACCCGCTACACCCTCGTCTTCGATCTGTACGTGATCGACTCGTGGGACGCGTCGAACTGGTACGGCGGGTACGACCACTTTCTCGTCAGCGTCAACGGCAACACCGTCGTCGACTGGGGCTTCACGAACACCGGTGGCCAGCAGCGCAACCCGCTCAGCGCCAGCCAGATCGGCAACCTTGGCTTTGGCGAGACGGCCCCCGACGCGATCTACCGAAATGTCACGCTCAGCTTCGACACGACGCCTGGTCAGAACCTGTTCATCAAGTTCTTCGACCAGAACCTCGGAGGCGTCAGCGACGAGGGTTGGGGTATTGACAACGTGAAGCTCTACGGCGAGGCGCTCCGCGTGCCCACGCCGTCGGTGGCGATGGGCCTTGGCGCCGGCCTGACGCTTGCGCTGCGTCGGCGTCGTACGAAGTGAATCGGTTCCGCGCTTTGCCCGTGGCTCGGTGAGCGGCTCGCGGGCGGCAGGCGGATTCCTACACTGCCCATCGCCCGTTCGCGCAACCGCCCCGCCCGGAATCAACGCATGGCCCGCCGACCCGCCGCTTCGACTTCTCGCTCCACACGTTCGCCGCGTGCCGATTCAGTCGTCCGCGTCGGTCTCACCCAGATGGCCTGCGTTGCCGACGTGAAGCCCAACCGCGAGCGCCAGATCGCGCTCATCGAAAAGGCGGCCAAGCAGGGTGCCCAGATCGTCTGCACGCAGGAAATCTTCACGACGCAGTACTTCTGTCAGGTGGAAGATCACCAGTTCTTTGATCTCGCGGAGCCGATGCCGGGGCCGTCGACCGACGCACTCTGCAAGGTCGCCAAGAAGCACGGCATCGTGATCATCGGCAGCCTCTTCGAACGCCGCGCCCGCGGCCTCTATCACAACACCGCCGCCGTCATCGACGCCGACGGCTCGATGCTCGGGCTGTATCGCAAGATGCACATCCCCGACGACCCGCTCTACTACGAGAAGTTCTACTTCACTCCGGGCGACACCGGCTTCAAGGCGTGGCAGACCAAGTACGCCAAGATCGGCGTGCTCATCTGCTGGGATCAGTGGTACCCCGAGGGCGCCCGCCTCACCGCGCTCGACGGCGCCGAGATCCTCTTCTATCCCACGGCCATCGGCTGGCACCCCAAAGAAAAGGCCGAGTACGGCAAGGCCCAGCACGACTCGTGGGAAACCATGCAACGCGCCCACGCCATCGCCAACGGCTGCTACGTCTGCGCACCCAACCGCATCGGCCACGAACACATCCTCGTCGACGGCAAGCCCGTCAGCAAGGACGGCATTCAGTTCTGGGGGCAATCGTTCATCGCCCAGCCCAACGGTCAGGTGATCAAGCGGGCCAGCATCGACCGCGAAGAAATCCTCGTTGCCGACTGCGATCTCGCCAAGGTCGAGTTCGCCCGCACGCACTGGCCCTTCTTGCGGGATCGACGCATCGACGCGTACGGCGAGATCACCAAGCGATTCATCGGCGGCTGATCGGATTCAGTCCACGCTACGCAGGGCGCGCCGGCAGATCCGCGCGGTCGCGGCGGTGTCCGACTCGTGCAGCCAACGCTTTGTGAGCGATCGCACCCAAGCCTCGTCGTGCTTGGCGGCGTCGTTCAGCCAGTTCGAGACCGAGTCCTGAACGTACTTGGTCGGATCGGCGCGCAGCGGATCGAGCAGCGGCAGCGCAGTCGCCGGCGTGTCCTTGAGTTCTTCGACATGGGAGCACCACACGCCGCGGGGACGCGTTGATTCCGTGGCGAAGCGACGAATGTTCGCGGATTCGGACCGTGTCCAGGGCGTCAGCATCTTGATGGCCGGCTTCACGTCCGCGGCGATCGCGGGTCGCACCGCCATCCAAGCCCACTCGCGGACGCCGCTGTGCTCGTCGTCGGCGAACTGTTCGATCGCCCGCAGCTGGTCCCGCAGCGAGAGCGGATCATCGTCGCGTCGCGTGAGCGCGTAGCAGCACCAGCCGCGAACGGTGTCGGAAGGGTGCGAAGCGAGCACCGCGAGCCGCGTGCCCGCGTGGCGAGCGATCAACACGCCGCCGAGTTCCATCCGCTGCACGATGCCGACCCGAGGCGTCGGCGGCGTGCCTTTCTTCTTGACCACCCGCTCGCCCGCCGCCGCGAGTTCGTCGATCGCGGCCTTGGGAGCCTTGGGAACGACGGCGGCGAAGAGGGCGTGGAAGTCGACGCTCAGCAGTTCGACGAGGGTGCGGGACGCCATTTCGCCGGAATTGAGCCGCGCCCGCAGCGCCGGAGTCACGTTGGCGAGAGTGCGGGCTCCGGTCGAGGATGCTTCACGGGGCTTGGCCATGCGTTGAAGTTCCGCGAAGCCCTTCACGTCGGCGGCAAAGGTATCAGGCGAATGCGATCTTCGTCGACCACGCTGAAGTGACCCACCCAGTCGTTGCGGCTTGCGATGACCGAGACGATGCTCTCGGCCGCTGCTTGAGGGCTCGACATCTGGATGCGGAACAAGACGACGCCGCACGATGCCGACCGACCGCGCCGGAAGACGAGCTCACCGAAGTCCTTGTCAAATGTCCGAAGAACGCTGGAGGTGGAGATGCCGAGCGACAGCACTTCTTCGTCCGAAATGCCGGGACGCGATTCACGCACCCACAGAACATCGTGCCCGGCCTTGCGTAGATCGGCGACCACGAGGCGTGGGATGTTCTCATTCGCGAGCAGTCGCATGGTCAGGCCGATCGTGGGTAGGCCCGCTCCATCGCGAGAAGCTCTTGTGCATACGCGAGGCAGGCGCGGACATCGGCGCTGGTAAGGCCGGGGTAGTTCTCAAGCACTTGCTGCTCCGACCAACCTTGAGCAAGCAGTCCCAGAACGAACTCGACGGCCAGCCGGGTGCCGCGAACCACGGGCTTTCCGCTCAGTATCGCAGGGTCGAGATGGATGTGCTGCTGCCACATGGCAAGATTGTACAGCGTGATGACTACCCGAGTTTCTTGGCCCGAAACGCCAGGAACATCGGGATCTCCCGCCGCGCCCGATTCTCTTCCGCTGCCCGCGGGCCCGGCTGGCTCTGCCGCAGACTCGGCCATTCCTCCATCGCGTCGATCGCAAAGCCCGCCTCGGCGAGCAGACGCACATAGGTCTGGATCGGTCGGTGATACGTCAGCGTGACGACGCGTTCCTTGCCCGATGCCGCGGCACCTGGGTTCATGACGATCTCGCTGTGGCCGGGCGAGAGGTAGCCGTCGACACGGCGGTACTGGCGTGCGTCGGCCGAGGCGCGATCCTCGCGGTCCGCGTCCTCGAAACGAGAAGGCGAGCCGCGGCGGGACTTGTGGTACGCCCCGGGTCCGCGTGCCGCGGGTGCGGAGCGGGCCGAGCCTTCGGGCGTGTCCCATGCCCAACTCGTCTGCCCCGGCGCACGAAACGCAGGGTGCAGGATCACGCCGACAAAGGTCGCGCCGGGCTTCAGCCGCGCGTGGATGCCCGTGAAGACCGGGGCAAGCGGCTCGATGTTCATGAGCGCCATGATGCACGAAGCGCGATCGAAGAGTTCGGTGCCGAGCTTGAGTTCCGCCAGGCGGCGCGCGTCGCCGACATGGAAGTCATAGATCGAGTCGCCGCGCTGCGGCTGGAACGACCGTCGTGCGGCTTCGATCAGCCGAGGCGCCGCATCGACTCCGGCACCGCGGACGCCGAGCTGCGCAAGCGTGCGGCACAGCAAACCCTGTCCGCAGGCGACGTCGAGGTGACGCAGGCCCGGGGTGGGAGTAAGCAGCCGCAGCGTGCCGGGGATGATGACGCGGGCGAAATGATCGCTCTGACCTTCCTCGATCAACTTGTCGTACCACTCGGCGACGTGGTCCCAGCCGGCGTCCTGGCGATTGCTGGCGTTGCTGGCCTGGGGCGCGGTGGGTGCCGCGATCGCCTCGGTCGACTCCGCCGCCGCCTCATCATCGGTGCGCTTCACGCCGAGCAACTTGTAGAAGCCCGCCGGCGTCGGGCTGCGCAGCCGCACCGAGCGCCCGGTGAACGCATGCGTAAACGCGAGCTCGGCGGCGTGCAGGCACACCCGGTCGAGCGGGTCCATCGTCGAGCCGTAGCGACGATCGCCCACGATCGGATGCCCCAGGTCCTTCATGTGCACGCGGATCTGGTTCTTGCGGCCCGTCTCCAGTCGCAATTGCAGCAGCGACAGATTGTGCCCCGTCAACGACGACCGCCAATGTGTCACCGCGAGCTTGGGCGAGTTGTCATCCTCGCGCGGCGGGATGGGACGCGTGTCGGGCTTGCGGCTCAGCCGCGGCGGACGCGCGGGCTTGCGGGGCCTCGTCGCCTCGCCCGCGGCCACGCTTTCCATCATGCCTGTGGTGGTTTCGCGCAGGAAATTCTGGATGGTCCCCGCGCTCGAAGGCCCGGTTGTCGGAAGCTCACCCTCGACCACCGCGTGATACACGCGGTGCAAGCGGCGGGCGCGAAGGTCTTCCTTCAGCCACGAGAGCGCCCGCTGCGACTTGGCGAAGATGATGAGGCCGCTGACCTCGCGGTCGAGCCGGTGAACGACGAAGATGGGAAGCCGCGTGCGGGACTTGGTGTTGCCGCGGATGTACTTCTTGACGAGCGAGAAGAGATCGTCGCCCTCGTAGCCCTCGCCACGCGGCCCGCCGACGTGCGCGGAGAGCATTCCCACGGGCTTATCGACGACGAGAATGTCGTCGTCCTCGAAGACGATGGGGACATTGCGGGCGATGCCGCGGGGGCGATCGTCGGGCTCGCCGGAGCGGTGTCGTCGTGGGCTATCGCGGCGGTCGCGCATGGTTGATTGTTGTGCGCCGGGTGTGGGCGTGGGGGATATTCACCGCCGAGGCATAAAGACTTGCACCACAGAGGCACAGAGACACAGAGAGAGGGAGCAAACAAGCTGAGGGGAAAGTAGGGCATCAACCGTTGGATCAAGCACTCTTCGAAGCGGCGGATCGCCAAGAGACTCCGGAGCGTGACTTCGCCCACCGCGACGCCGCGGGATTTCACCAATGCGTCTCTCTGTGCCTCTGTGTCTCTTGTGGTGAAGACTTCTGGAGAAGTCCCGTTCCAGTCACGCCAGAGCATGCGAACTAGAATCGCGTCCACTCCTGGAGGGGTGGCTGAGCGGTTGAAAGCAGCAGACTTGAAATCTGCCGTGGGGCTTGTCCTCACCAGGAGTTCGAATCTCCTCCCCTCCGCTTGCGTCGCGTGCTTCGCCTCAATTCGGTGAGTATCCCCGCGGATACTCGCCCCCGGTCTGCGGCAGGGCGAGACGGATCATCCGGTCAATCTCCGCGATCTCGCGTCGCACCATCTCGGCCCGCGCATCCGCATCGCCTTCTTCGAGCAGGCGGTACCGCTTCTCTCGGTCCTTCACCAGCGTGAAGGAGATCAGCTCGAGCAGTGCCGCGGTCGGAATGTCGTCGTCGCGAACGTACTCCAGAAGCGTCGCTCCGTCGGCAAGCCGGGCAAGCGAACCGGCGTCGAGGTCGCGCTCGATCGAGACACGCAACGCTCTCAGCGTCGGTGTCTCATCCTGCTCCAGCCCGATCGGCTCGAGCATCGCCTCGCGATACAGACGCGCGTCGCGCGGTGCAAGCTCTTTGATCACTCGAGCACGGCACACGCCACGCAGAATGATGTTGTACCGCCCGTCCGCCAATTTCTCGTGCTGCGCGATGTGACCGATGCACACCGCCGGACGGATCGGCGGCCGCCCGTGGTACTGCTGCTTCCAGTCCCGACCGTCGAACACCGCCATCGCGATCTGACCCGAGGCGTCGAGCGCATCGGTCACCATCTGCCGATACCGCGGCTCAAAGATGTGCAGCGGCAAGACCTGCTGCGGCAACAGCGTCACCTGATCGAGCGGGAAGACCGGCATCGGGCGGCCGAAGTTCACCTGAATCGCAGTCTCGTCCGACATGCGTTGCGTTCCACGTTACTTCAGGACTTCGGGGCGATAGAGCTTTACGTTGTCGAGCGCCCACTGCTTCTCGGTGAAGTTGCCACCCATCGTGAACCCGGCCTCCCGCTCGGGGCGGGCCGCCGAGAGCGACATCGTCGTCTTCGCGTCGAGGTTGTCGAGCATCGACACCAGGATGGCTTCCGGCGTCGCCGGGAACTTGGCGGCACCGAACTCCGGCTGGCCATGATGGCTGATGATGATGTGCTGAAGCACCGTCAGCGCGCCCGCGGGCAGTCGCTGGCCGGCCTCTCGCATCATCGCCTGCGACTTGTCGTGGAGCATGATCGCGCCCTCGACGATGTGGCCGATCAATTCGCCGCGGTCGGTGTAGGTGAAGACCTTGTCGTACGACAGCTCGCGGGTCTTGCCCAGGTCGTGCAGGAACAGGCCCATCATGACCAGGTCGCGCGAGATCTTGGGGTAGAGCGGGCAGACGCGGTCGGCGAGGTTGAGGAGGTTCAGCGTGTGCTCGAGCAGGCCGCCGAGGTAGGCGTGATGCATGCTCTTGGCCGCCGGGCAGCGCTTGAAGGCGTCCATCAGGAACTTGTCGGTCAGGTATTGCTGCGCCAGCGCCTTCATCGCCGGGTGCTCGAGCGTGTCGAGCAGCTTGGTCAGCTCCGCGAACATCTCTTCCGGGTCGCGCTTGGAGCAGGGCAAGAGATCTCGCAGCTGCTCCGCCGTGGGCTCGATCGGTTCGATCACGTGGATGATCAGCTGCATCTCGCCCTGGTACGCCTGCGTCTCGCCCTCGACGTACACAAAGCCCTCGGTGGGCAGGCGGCGGAAGATCGGCTCTTCGATCGACCACATGCGGGCCGGCATCTCGCCGGTGCGATCGCCCAGGAGACACCGCAGATACGGCTTACCGGCGCGGGTCTGGCCCAATTGGGCGTTGTTGATCGAGAACGCGCCCGCCACCCGCTCGGGCGGCTCGCCGAACTCGGCGATGAAGCGACGGCCATTGTCGGACTTGGACTGCGAGTCGAGCGAGAGCTGAGACATGGACTTCCTTGCGTAGGGAGCGGGAGATCAGTCCCGGCATTCTACGAGGGACTTGGTGGATGTCGGATCGGGCATGCCGGATTTCGGATGTGGCTGGGCGATCGAATCTGGCGGCGTCGAGGCGCCGTGCGGCTCACGTCGTCCGCGGCAAGCTCTCCCACGCCGCTCCGCACTCGGCGCACACCCGACGCTCATCAGAAGCGGAGCCCGACGGCGAACCCGACGCGGGAAGATCCGACCCGCAGCACGGGCACAGATCGCACCCGAGCAAGGTCGCCGCCCGCTTCTTGCCGGTGCGGCCCAAGTCACTGCGGAAGATCGACGCAATCCCGATGGTCCACAGCACCACCATCAGCAGCTGTACGGCGTCGGTCCAACGCAGCGACTCGACCGGTCGGCGGAACACCATGAATGACACGATCAGCACCAGCGGCAGCACCATCGTGCACAACAAGAGCCGCAGCCACGCGCCCCGCCATCGCAGCGACGCGATCGCCAACCGCAAGCGTTCGCGCCGTTCGCCCGTCGCCTCGCGTGCTTGGGTGTAGAGGTCCACGGTGCGGAGCATGGTGCGGCTCGCACCATTGGCGTCGGTGATCGCCATCGATGCGTACACCGATCCGCTGTTGCGAACGATCACACTCAGAGTGCGGGCTTCGCGCCGATCGTGGGTCTCTTCCTCGCAGGTGCGGATGATCTTTGCTCGCGCCCACGCCGCCCCGCACTCGCTGCAGACGACGTTGGGCCCGTTCTCTTCGCGGTGGCCCGCCACCGCTCCTGAAAGGTTGTAGCCGCAGCAGGGGCAGATGGCGTCCTCCAGGAAGAACGAGGCGATCTCGGGTGCGCGCGGGCGGAGCTTTCGCATCTGCCAACGCCAGAACGCTGAGGCGAACACCATGGCGACGAGCATCAAGCCCGAGGTCGTGGCGTACCGCGGAATCCCCATCTTCCAGAGCGGCAGGCTCAAGACACCAACCAATACAAAGAACGGCAGCATCACGCCGAGCATCAGGAAGAACCGCTTGCCCAATCCCATCGCCGACGCGTATACCGCCAGCGCCCGGTCTCGCACCCGGTTCAGCCGCGGCGTGCCCGAGGGCAGGAGTGTCGCGGCGAGCAACGTCCGCGCCGCACCGGCGTCGTCGGTGATCGGAAGGGCGGGCATGAAGAAGTTGGCTCGGGCCATCGGCTCTTTCAATAGTACCGCGCACGTCGAACGGTGGTTCACAGCGGCGCAGGCCGTACCCTTGGCCTTGCACCGTCATCGGAGGGACCATGACACTGTCGATTCGAGATTGGTTCACCAAGGCCCACGCCTACCCCGCCTACATCGCCACCGGCAGGCCTGATCAACAGGCGTCGTGGACGCGATTCGACGAGCACAGCCGAGCCTCCGCGCCGGTCTCCGACGCCCAGCGCCGACTGCTCGCGTCGTTCACCCGCCGCATGCCCGTGCTCGTACTCAGCGGCATGTGGTGCGGCGACTGCGTGCACCAGTGCCCGCTGCTCGAGCAGCTCGCCGAGGTCAACCGCGAGGCCGTCGACCTGCGCTTCATCGATCGCGACATCGCCGACGAGCTTTCCGACCGCTTCATGATCTGTGGCGGACGCCGCGTCCCCACGGTGCTCTTCCTCAACGAGGACTTCGAGTTTGTGTCAATCCTCGGCGACCGCAGCCTGACCCGCTACCGCGCCATGGCCGCCAAACAGCTCGGGGCATCCTGTCCGCTGCCCGGTGCCCCGGTGCCCGCCGATGAGATCGCCGCCACCCGTCAGGACTGGCTCAACGAGTTCGAGCGGGTTCAGCTGGTCTTGCGACTGTCGCCGAAGCTGCGTGAGCGCTACAACGACTGAGCCTCGCCGCCGTTCGCGGTCGCATCGGCGCTGTCGCGGGGCCCCGAATCCCACTTCGCCGGGACGATTGTTGCGAGTTTTCGGCAACCGCGGACTTCCCCTGCGCGATATACTATGTAGAACATAGTATGGGAGCCCGATCCATGAAGATCGAACGGGAGTTGATGCGGGGTGCCGGTCCGGTTGCGGTGCTGAAGCTTTTGAACCGCCGCGACATGTACGGCTACGAGCTCGTGGAAGCCATCTCCGAGCGCACCGAGGGCGCCCTCGCTATGGGTCAATCCACCCTTTACCCGATGCTCTACAACCTTGAGGCCCAGGGCTTCATCGAGGGCTATTGGCAGGAAGCCGCCGACGCGCGAACGCCTTCGAAGCAAAGCAGCGCCCGCGACAAGCCAGCAAGCCGCGACCGCAAGTACTACCGCCTCACCGACAAGGGCAAGAAACGCCTCGCCGACGACAGCAAGCAGTGGGAGGCCGTCATCCGCGCCATGAAAGCCCTCGGCGTTGCCACATTCTCCCCGTGCCACCAACCTCTGCTCTGAGAGGTTGGTGCTCCGACACCCATGCGCGAACCCGCACCAACCTTGCCGAGCCAAGGTTGGTGAAACAAACGACCAAGCAGCACGCGGCGACACAGCCCTCACGCCCCTTTACGGAGCCCCGCCATGTCCCGTCACGACTCCGTCATTCCCGCAGAAAACACTGCAAATCACGCCTCCAGCTCCAACTCCCCGGCCACGACGTCGAGCCGTCTCGCCGGCCTCCCCGGCGCCCTCCGCAACACCATCGCCGCCGTCTGCAAACGCGCCCACCTCTGGAAGCACGAACGCGCCGATGTCGAGTCTGAGCTCGCCGCCCACTTCCATGACGGCCTCGCCCAAGGCTTGACCCCCGAGAAACTCCTCGCCGATTTCGGCGACGTGAAGGCCGCCGCCAAGCTCATCCGCCGAGGCAAGCTCCGCAACCGCCCGCTGTGGTGGCAGGTCCAGCACCGACTCGGCCAGGCGATCGCCGTCGTGTTCGTGCTTGCGGTGGTGCTGGCCGCGATCCACACCGTCCGGTTCTATACAGGCAGACCGACTCTCGCGTTCCGGCCGCTGGATGTGCTCAATAAGGACGCGACCGCGCTGCCTGCGGGTGACCGTGCGTGGCCCGAGTATCGGGCGGCGTACCTCGCGCTCGATCTCGATCAGGATCAGTTCAAGACTCTCACCGAGTTGGAGCCCGATGTTTCCAGCCTCGCCGAGGTGCAGCCGTTGCTCGAACGGACCGCGGCTTCGATCGCCCGCATCCGCTCCGCCGCCGCCAAGTCCGGTATGGGGTACGTCGCTTCGATCGACGACGATGAAGATCTCGCGATCAAGAGCGCGATCCTCACCGGGTCGGTCTGTCTCGTGTCGTCATCGCCCGGACAGATGAAGCCCGATCCCGAGAATCCCGAGGCAATGGCGATCCTTCTCTCACACCTGACGCCCGTTCGCAGCTGCGCCCGCCTGCTGCGGTCGGACGCAATCGCCGCGCTGCACGCGGCGGACGCAGCCCGATTGCACGCGGACCTCACCGCCCTTGTCGCGGTCGCGAGACACATGCGCTCGCCCGACACCTACATCTCCTCGCTCGTCTCCGTCGCCGTGGTCACTTTGACCTGTGACCTCATCCGCGACGTGCTCGCGTTGAACGCCGCACTGCTTTCCGATGACCAGTTGACCGAACTCGCCCACCGTCTTGCCGCCCTTGGCGGCCCCATCGACTTCATCAGCCTCCGCGGCGAGCGGCTGTTCTTTCAGGACACCCTCCAGCGTCTCTACACCGACGACGGCGCCGGCAACGGCCGCCTCACCGCCGCCGGGAGCGACTACTTCAACAAGACCGCCTCATTGGGTGTTGACCGCGCGAACGCCGGCATGCTTGTCGCCAGCGCGTTCCTCGCCGATCGCAAGCAGGTGACGCAGGCTTACGACAGCATCATGGATCGGGCCGAATCCTCGATCGCCGTGCCGCTCTGGATCCCCGTAAAGGAATCCGCCGACGTCGTGCTGGAGCGTTACACCCGAACCGCGATGCAGCGCCTCCGCTACATGCCGGTCGCCATGTTCGCGCCCGCCCTCGATCGGGCCCGATACGCCGCCCACGAGGTTGCTTCCAACCGCGACGCCACGCTCGCGGTGATCGCCCTCGAACTGCACCGCCGCCGCACCGGCGCGTTCCCAGACGCCCTCAACCCGCTCATCCCCGGCCTCCTGCCCACACTCCCCCTTGACAACGCCGACGGCCAGCCGCTCCGTTACCGCCGCCAGCCCGGACCCAAGGGCGATTCCTACCTGCTCTACGCGATTGGGACCGATCGCCTGGACAATGGCGGCACGCCCGCCACGCACGCGAACGACGCCGCCAACATCCGCGCCTTTGGCCGCAACGGCAAACTCCAAAGGCCCTGCGACGATGTGATCTTCCCACGCCCGCGGTTCGTCAAGGCTCCGCCCTCCACGCCCTGACCGCTGTATTTCACGCCGCAGCCTGTCGTTTGCGCCATTTCGCCTGGTGCTCTCGCTATCCTGCGCCCATGGCGGAGCCATCCACCCAATCGTCCTTACGGAACGGAATCAACCCCTCCCCCTCCGCGTCCCCCACGCGGGAATCCGAGGCACCCCAGTTCCCCGAGCCCAAGCCCACCGGCTCTCAGCCGGTCGGTTCGGACGGAATCGCCCGGACGCTTTCAGAAGTCCCCATGATCGACGTCATGGGCGGTGCGTCCCGGGCCCAGATCAACGTCCTCGACCACGGCTTCATCGCCCTCGTCGATTGCATGCCCAGGCTTGTTCCGCAGGGCCAGACCGCCGACGCCGCCATCGTGCAGGCTGCCCGCGTTTCCTACGGCCACGGCACCAAAAAGGTGAACGAAGACCGTGGCCTGATCCGCTATCTGCTCCGCCACCGCCACACAACGCCCTTCGAGATGGTGGAACTCAAGTTCCACGTCTGCATGCCCATCTTCGTGGCCCGCCAGTGGATCCGCCACCGCACCGCCAACGTCAACGAGTATTCCGCCCGGTACTCCATCCTGCCCGACCGCTTCTACACCCCCAACCTCGACCAGGTCCGCAAGCAGAGCACCGCCAACCGCCAGGGAGGCGAGGAACTCTTCCGGGTGCACGACGATGCCCAGGAACTCAAGACGGCACAGGACTTTGTGAAGTACCTCGATGATGTCGAAGGCTTCTACCAGCGGTACCTGTCGCTCACCGAGCAGGGTGTGAGCCGCGAGATGGCTCGCATCGGCCTGCCGGTGAACATGTACACCGAGTGGTACTGGAAATGCGATCTCCATAACACCCTGCGCTTCCTGAGCTTGCGGATCGATTCGCACGCCCAGGCCGAGATCCGGGCCTACGCCGAGGCGATGTTGAAACTGATCGAGCCGCTGGCCCCGGCGACGGTCGAGGCCTGGCGCGATTACGACGTGGGCTCGATGCACCTGTCGCGTCTGGAGATCGATGCCCTCAAGTCGCTCGCCGCGGGCGGCAGCGGGACGCTCGCTTCCGACAACTCGCGCGAACGGACGGAATGGGCGGCCAAGCTCGAGAAGCTCGGCTTCCGGGCCTGACATTCGGGGCCTGACATTCGGGGCCTGACATTCGGGGCCTGACATTCGGGGCTTGACGACGCCTTGTGTCGTCAAACAGACTCGAAGCACCCCGTCACTCGCGTTTGTGCCCAATCCCTCGTCGCGACCCTCACCCATCCCAAACGACTGCGGAAAGGCCTCATTTGGAGGCCTTTTCCGTTTATTCCGGCCACGCCGATCAGCGAAACCGGGCCGGTCGAAACGAAAATGCGGTCTTTTCTTCCAACTTGGTTGGCAACGCGCAAATCCGGAGGCATGTTTGACTCGGCAACCGCGAGCTGTTCGTGGAAGCCAGTGGTTGTCTTCCTACGTGACTTGTGAGGAGACTCGAAGATGAAGAGCATGATTGCTGCTGTTGTTGGTATCGCTGGTCTCGCTGCTGCTGCGAACGCTGCCTGGGGCTGCAAGTTCGAAGTGTGGGACGGTGCGGCTTGGGTTTCTTCGGTGAACGTCGCCCCCGGCGCCACCGTGAAGTTCCGCTTCGGCGCCTACTTCGATGCTGGCACCCAGGTCACCACCGGTGACGGCACGGGCAACGCCCTCGCCCTGAACCGCTTCACCGGTTCGAACCAGTTCTCGAACTTCGCCGCTGGCGATGCCTTCCAGGCCATCGCCCGCACCGCGACGGCTGGCAACAACGCCCTCACGGCGACCTCCGGTGGCACCATCGGCGGCACGAGCATCACCAGCTTCGGCGGCCAGCTCCTGCTGAGCCTCCCGGGCGCCCCCGAGACCTACTACCAGATCTACACCGGCGAGATCAACCTCGGTGACGCGAACCTCGCCCTCCGCACCCTGGTCTTCAGCAACAAGACCTTCGGCGTCGGCACGACGACCAAGGGCATCACGTTCTACCACGATGGTTCGCCGAACAACAAGCAGTCCGGCCAGCCCGAGGCCGGCCGCGCTGACATCACCGCCTCGATCAACGTCATCCCGACCCCGGCTTCGCTGGCCCTCATCGGCCTCGGTGGCCTGGTCGCCGCCCGCCGCCGTCGCGCCTAAGCGACTCCGGCCTCGCTGAAAACCTTGCGGCGAAAGCCGTACAACTCAGCACCAACGTGTATTCATCGTCCACCCCGATCTGCCGATCGGGGTGGATTCTTTTTGGCCTTTGAGACCGAAAACAAATCGCCCGACCCCTTGATTTGGGGGTAAAAACGCGCGATACAGACCGGATTGTCGGCACAACCCCCCGTACAGGGTCCAATTTTTCGGACGTGCCACCGGATAAACCGGATTTTCTGTCAAAAAACCATAAAACCGCGCAGAAAGGTCTTGAAGACCCCCGGTGGCATCGTGTATCTTTCACCTGTCAGGAACGAACCGCCCGTTCCGTGGGATTTTTTTTCTAGAGGAGAAGAGAGTTATGAAGAATGCTGTTCTCGCCGTCACGGCTATCGCCGGGATCGCCGCCTCCGCTAACGCGGCTTGGGGCTACAAGTACCAGTTCAACACCGGCTCGGGTTGGACGAACAACGCCTTGGTCGACGTGACCGGCGGTGCGGTGAACGTTCAGTTCCGCGTCGTCGCGTTCGCCGACGCCGGCA
>JBILLU010000057.1:0-17660 GCA_044375915.1 Phycisphaerales bacterium | reverse complement strand
GACCTGGGGGACCGGCTCGTTGCGGGTGCTCGGAGTGGTGTTGGCGAGTTCGGGTTCGCGGAGCCAACGAAGCTTGGGCGGCATGTCGTCGCGGGCGTTGCCTTGGTGCGAGAACTGCTGACCCGCGGAGTTGTGGTTCGTGCCGGGTTGGTTGGGCGATCCATCGCCGGGTGCGGCTTTGTAGCCCGGGGTGTCGGGCTGGTTGTTCTGCCTGGACCAATCCGGGATGGACACGATTTCGATGCTGGAGGCGGAAAGGCCGCGGGATTCGAGGGCGCTGCGGAGAGCGTCGACGTTTTGGGTGAGCAGGTTCTTGGTGGCTTCGCTGGTGGCTTCGAAGCGGGCGGAGATGGTGCCGTTGTCGATGGCCATCTGGACGCGGAGCTTGCCAAGGGATTCGGGATTCATCCAGAGCGTGAGTTGTCCGCCCTTGTTGCGGAAGGCAGCGCCCAGGCCGCGGGCGATCTGGGTTGCGGCGGCGTCGGCTTCGGTCTGCGTGGTTCCAGGTTCACCGGTGGGGAGGGAACGAGCGGTGAGCTTGAGGGTGATCGGCGTCTCGGGTGCGCGGCCGCCGGGCAGTCGGGGCGGGACGACGCTGGGATCGACGCGGGGTGCGCCGATGGTGGATGTGCTGGTGTTGCTGGTGATGCTGCCGCCGATCGTGCTGGTGCCTGTGCCGGTGGTCCCGGTGCCTGCGATTGGCGACTGCGGAACGGTCTTTCCGGGTTGGGCGAGGCCGAACGCCTGCGGCGCGGGCGCGTTGGCGTTGCGGTCGTTGCCTGCATTCTGGTTGGGTTGACGGGTCGCGATCGGGGCGTCGGGGTTCGTGGCTGCGGCGTCGTTCGACTTGCTCGCGATCGCGTTCTCGCGGGTGACGGGTGCTTGCTCGCTGGGCTGAATCAGGCGGAGCGGATCGGTGGGCGCACGCTTGGTTGCGGCGGGAGTCACTGCGTCGTCGGCTTCGCTTGCGGCGTTGGTGGGTGAGGCGGCGACTTCAGTCGTGGTCTCCGCTGCGGGAGCGGAAGCGGCTGTAGCAACGCCTCGCGCGGTCGCGGCATTGGCGCGGTCGGTCTTGATCGGCTTGCGGTCGGCAGTGGCGAGGGGCGTATCGACGGCGGAGATCGCCGCTTCGACGGGCAGCAGCGGCGTTTCGGTCGGGATATCGGAGGCCGCGAGTTGCTGTGTTGCAGCAGGCTCGGCGGTCTTGGTCTTGGCGGTGGCTGCCGATGTGTCGCCGGGTTCGGAAGTCGTTGGCGTCTTGGCGTTCGCGTCCGTTTCGGCGGGCTGCGTGGTGTCGGCTGGGTTGGATTTGGTGGTGGAGGCCGCAGGGTCGTCCGCAGTCTTGGCCTTTGGCTTGGCGTCGGCGGGGGTTTGACGGGCGGCGAAGAGGCCGGCTTCACCCTTGGACGAGGACTGGTTGACGCTGGAGAGCGCCTGAGCGAAGGAGTCGTCGCGCGGGGATTGCGCCGCGGGTTTGGCCGAGGCCGCCGCGAGAAGGGCAATGGCTGCGCTCTGGTTGTTGGTCCGGGCGGTTGTGGCGGCATTCATTTGGTAGGAACCTCCGGAGCGCGGATCGCAAGTCCGCGCGTCCGGAGACGCTCTAGCAAGTCTGCTGCCAGTTTGGGGTCTTCCTGGATGAATTGGTCCATGATCTTGCCGCGGGTGCGGCCGTCCATGGCGTTGAGGTAGGAGACCACGAGATCGGTGCCGGTGGCGAAGGACTGGCCATCGCCGGTGGAGGCCGGCGTCATGGCGAGGGTTTCTTTCAGGGTTTTCTTGGCCTGATCAGGCTTGAGGTCCTGGAGGGTCTGCAGGGTCTTCTTGAATTGAGCCGAGCCTTCGTCGTCGGCGATCTTCTTTCGCATCGCGTCGAACGCCGCGGTATCAGCGGTGAGCTTGGCGCGTTCCTTGTCGAGAGTCTCGCGTTCGATCTGGAGGCTCGACTTGAGGGCCTCGACTTGCTTGTCGAGGCTGGCCATCTTCTGGCGGCGGACTTCCTCGCCCTTCTCGCTGAGCTCGAGGCGATCGGCGGCGGTGATGGGCGGGCGGGTGGACTTGGCCTCTTCCTCAGCCTTTTTCTTCTCTTCGGCCTGCTTGGCGGCTTCGGCTTCCTTGGCTTTGGTTTCTTCCGCGATGGTGGGGGCAAAGAGCTCGCGGAGGCGCTGCATGCGGTCTTTGTTGAGCCGGCCGCTGGTCTGGAGCCAGCCCACGAAGCCGCCGGCGGCGAGGATGTTCGCCAGGGCGAGGATCGAGATGACGGTCCAGATCCGCTTCACTGCATGATCTCCATGCGGACGGCGTGTCCGGTGACGGCGATCTCGTCAAGGACGCGGGCTTCGAGCGACGCTTGCTCGGCCCGCCACAGCTCATATCGGCGCTCTTTGAGTTTTTCCACTGCTTTGCGGCGGGTGGTGGCGGCGAGGAGGTCCTTGCGGGCGGCGTCGAGGCGGCGGTGCAGGGCGGCGAGCTGGAAGACGGTCTGCTGGGCTTTGGCGACCAGGTGCAGGGACATATTGGCCTGCATGCGAACATGGCGGAGATCGACCGAGGCGGCTCCGGGCTGGCTGGCGGGCGCGAGCGTTTCGCGGAGGTCGTTCTTTTCGGCGGTGATGGAGGCCTGGAAGCCGCGGAGTTTGTCTTCGAGCACGAGACGCATGCGTTCGAGGTCGGCGAGGACGAGCTGCTTCTGGCGCTCGATGGCGAGGCGCTGCTTGATGACGGCTTCGAGCTCGAATCGGAACTTGGGCACGGGGGGCTTTCAGCGGAGAGATGCGGTTACGCGGCGCGGGGACGAGACTTGGCGTTACGGGCCATGATGGATTGGGCGAGTTCGGCGAGGCGGACGAGGTTGGCCCGGCTTTCTTCGAAGCTGGGCGTCTGGCCTTTGGCCTGGCGGAGGTGTTCGTTGATCTGCGGCATCAGTTCGATGGCGACATCGGCCTCGGGGTTGGTGCCTTTCGCGTACGCACCGATCTGGACGAGGTCCTCGACTTCGCGGTAGATGGCCATGAGGCGGAGAATGTGGCGCCGTGCGGCTTGCTGCTGAGCGTCGGTGACGTCGTCGGCGACGCGGCTGACGGAATCGAGCACGTCGATGGCGGGGAAGTGGGCTTTCTGGGCGAGCTTGCGGCTGAGGATGACGTGGCCGTCGAGGATGCCGCGGGCGGCGTCGCTGATGGGCTCGGTCATGTCGTCGCCTTCGACGAGGATCGTGTAGAGGCCGGTTATCGAGCCGCCGGATTCGAGGGAGCCGGCGCGCTCGAGCAGGGCGGCGAGGGTGGAAAAGACGCTGGGGGTGTAGCCCTTGGTGGCGGGGGGTTCGCCGACGGAGAGGCCGATCTGGCGCTGGGCGTGGGCGAAGCGGGTGATGGAGTCCATCATCAGGAGCACGTCGCGGCCCAGGTCGCGGAAGAACTCGGCGCAGGAGCAGGCGAGTCTGGCAGCGCGGAGGCGGAGGAGCGGGGATTCGTCGCCGGTGGCGACGATGACGACGCTGCGGGCGAGGCCTTCGGGGCCGAGGGCGTGGTCGATGAAGTCCTTGACCTCGCGGCCGCGTTCACCGATGAGGGCGATGACGTTGACGTCGGCGGCGGTGCGGCGGGCGATGGTGCCCAGGAGTGTGGACTTGCCGACGCCGGGGCCGGCGAAGATGCCGAGGCGCTGGCCGCGGCCGAGGGTGGTCATCGTGTCCATAGCGCGCATGCCGGTGGCGAGTGGCTTGTCGATGCGGCGGCGCTTCATGGCGCTGACGGGGTCGGGAGAGAGCGGGACGGGATGGGTGTCGAGGATGGGGCCGGCGTTGTCGATGGGGCGGGCGAGGCCGTCGAGGACGCGCCCGAGCATCTGGCGGGAGACGCCGACGGTGGGGGAGGCTTGCTCGCCGAAGACGCGATCGCCGGCGCGGATGCCGCCGGTTTGGCCGAGGAGCATGACGACGGCGTGTTCGCGGGTGAAGCCGACGACCTCGCCGTAGGTGACGGCGTGTTCAACGCCAGCGCGGGAGCGGATGGAGACGAGGGAGCCGACGGGGAGCGGGAGGTCTTCGGCGAGGACGGTCATGCCGCGGATGGAGACGACCTGGCCGATGACGAGCATCGGCTGGGTGCGGCGCACGGTGGCGATGGCGCCGGCGAGCGTGGTCATGCGGATGGCTCGCTGGGCGGGGTGGTGGTCGTCGTCCCGCCGGCATCGGTGGGCGCGTCGAGGGCGGTGCGGGGCAGGACGGCGTCGATGATGCGGGCGAGTTGGGTGGAGAGTTGGGCGTCGATCGCGCCGCCGAGGGTGCGAAGAGTTGCTGAGCCGCGCGGGATGGAAGTGTCTTCGGCGATGTCGACGTGGGTGGCGTTGGCGTGGCGGGCGAGCAGGGCGGGGAGGGCGGCGTCGATGAGCGGCTTGTCGCCGGGGTTGATGGCGAGGCGAACGCGGGTGGGGCGGACGACCATGGCGAGTGCGGCGTCGACTTGATCGACAATGGTGTCGGGCTTGAGCTCGACACTGCGCTTCACAACGAGTTCGGCGATCTCGCAGGCGAGGCGGAGGACCTCGGTACGGGCTTCGAGCAGGAGCGCGTCACGGGAGGCTTCGAAGGCGTCGATGGTCTTGAGCCAGGTTTCTTGAAGGATCTTGAGGTCCGCGCCGACGGCGGCGATGGCCTGCTGGCGGCCTTCGGCGGAGCCTTTCTCGTGGCCTTCGCGGTATCCCTGCTCGCGGCCGAGGCGGAGGCCTTCCTCGCGTGCTGTGGAGATGAGCCGATCGCGCTCGGCCCTGGCGGCGGCGAGCATGGCGTCGGCTTCGGTCTTGGTCTTTTCGCGGAGTGAATGGCCTTCGCGGACGAGATCGCCGAGGCGGTAGACGATGGCCTCGGCGACCGGCTTGGAGATGTCGGACTGACGGATGAGGGCCATGGTCGCTGCTTGGCGGAGACGCGGAGGTGTGCGGGTTTAGACGAGCAGCTCGGAGTCGCCGCCGCGGCCTTGGATGACGACCTCGCCGGCTTCTTCGAGGCGGCGGACGATGTCGACGATGCGCTGCTGGGCGGATTCGACGTCGCTGACTTTGACCGGGCCCATGAACTGGATGTCTTCCTTGATGAGCTGGGCGGCTCGCTCGGACATGTTCTTGTAGATCTTCTCCTGGAGTTCCTGGCTGGCGGTCTTGAGGGCGAGGGCGAGCTCGTCGTTCTCGACTTCCTTGAGGACGGCCTGGATGCCCTTGTCGTTGACGGACTTGATGTCCTCGAAGACGAACATCAGGCGGCGGATCTGTTCGACGAGGTCGGGGTCCTCGGCTTCGAGTCCTTCGAGGATGGACTTCTCGGTGGCGCGGTCGGCGAGGTTGAGGATTTCGGAGACGGTGGGCACGCCGCCGGCCTTTTCCATGCTCTGCACGAGCATGTTGGCGAGGCGGCTTTCGAGGCCCTTCTCGACTTCACGGATGACCTCGGGGTTGGTCTGCTCCATGTTGGCGATGCGTTTGATGACCTCGATCTGCTTTTGCAGCGGAAGGCCGGCGAGGATCTCAGCGGCCTTGTGGTGGGGCAGGTGGCAGACGATCAGGGCGATGGTCTGGGGGTGCTCGTCCTGGATGAAGGTGAGCAGGTTCTCGCTCTCGGCCCGCTGGAGGAACGAGAAGGGAGTCTTCTGGACCTGGGTCTGGATCTGAGCGAGAACGCGCTCGGCGATCTTGGGGTCGAGCGAGCTCTTGAGGACGTTTTTGGCGTAGTCGAGATTGCCCTCGGCGGCGAACTGGCTGGCGATCGAGATGTTGTAGAACTCTTCGATCACCGCGTTCTGGAGGTTCTTGGGCACGCGGCCCAAGCCAGCGAGTTCGCGGGTGACTTCCTCGACGGTTTCGGCTTCCATCGACTTGAGGATCGACGAGGCCTGGTCGGGGCCGACGGCGAGAAGGAGGATCGCGGCCTTGGTGAGGCCCTCGATCTCATCGATCTTGTCCGGGAGTTTTTCGTGCGGCTTGCGGGGCATGCGTCACTCAGTTTTCCGTGGTGATCCAGCGGTTGAGGAGCTTGGCGGCGCCGTCGGGCGAGCCCTTGACGAAGTCGTTGACCTGTTCGAGCATCTTGCCGGTGCGGACCTCGGCGTCGTCGACCTCGATGCCCATCATGGGCGAGTCGCTCTCGTCGGCCTCGCCGATCAGGTCGTTCTTGGTCTCGAGCGCGGGGGGCAGGCCGACGATTTCCTCGGCGGTGGGGAGCTCGGCCTTGCGGGCGGTCTTCTTGACCATCATGACCATCATGCCCATGGCGAGCAGCGCCATGCCGCCGAGCAGGACGTTCTCGACGAGGCCGACGCTGAGTCCGAGCGGGAGCGAGCCGCCGGATCCGGATCCGCCGCCACCGCCACCGGAGAGCACGCCAGCGGCGCCGGTGGAAGCGAGCGCGAGATCGACCGGGATCATCGAGACGCTGACCTGGGTGAGGAGCATCTTGTTGAGGTCTTCCGCGGTGACGCCGGGGTTGGCGGCGGCGACCATCGCCTTCACGTGGGGCAGAATGCTGTCGATGATCTGGGGCTTGACGTCTTTCTCAAACTTTTCCTTGAGCTGCTCGGGCGTCGGAGCAGCGGCTGCGGCCGCGTCCTTGTTCTCGCCCGCGGGGGCGAGCTTGGCGGCGACGAAGGCTTCGGGGACGTTGACGGAGACCGCGACCATGGTGGGGCGGCCCTTGGGGTCGGCGGTGGTGCTCTGCACGCGGCCTGGGAAGGTGGTGAACTCGGTCTCTTCGTCCTTCTTGTTGCTGCCGGATTGCGCCGGAGACGGTGAGGTGGCGACGTCCATGCCGACGTTGGAGCGGATGCCGGACTCGGCGCCGCCTCCGGTGCCGCCGGTCTCGGTCTGCGAGTTGGTCTTCTCACGCTTGAGGAGTTGGACGGTGCCGGCGTCCTTGGGGAGGTATTCCTCCTTGACGCTGTTCTCGCGTTTGTTGTCGATCTGGGCGGTGACGGCGACCATGACCTCGGGGATGTAGGAGAGGAAGCCGACGAGCTTTTCGCGGGTGGAGTTTTCCCAGCGGGTGACGTCTTCGAGGTAGGTCGACGCGGCCATGTCCTCGTTGGCGGTGGCGCGGCGTTGGCGGCGCATGTTGCCGTCGATGACGCGGACGGCCTCGATGGTGAGGCCCGCGCGGCTGCTGGCGATGAGGCCGGCGACGGCATCGACGGTGGATTGATCGAGGGAGCGGCCGCCGGCGGCAAAGACGGTGGCCATGGCGGTGGGACGGCGGGAACCGGCGCCGAGGCCGGCCCGGTCGGGGGCATCGATGATCACCGAGGCCTTGGTGATTCCGCTGAACCTGGAGATGATGGCGGCGAGTTCGTTCTGAAGAGCGATGTTGTAGACCTGATCGTTCTGCTGACGGGTGCTGTACCAGGTCTGCTTCTCCAGCATGTTGCGGAAGAGCATGCTGGCGTCGTCGGGCATGTTGCCGGCCTGGGTGTAGGCGGCGAGGGCGTCGATGCGGCGAGCGGCGGGGACGAGGACGCGCGTGCCACTCATCGTGAAAGGAATGTTGCGGTCCTTCAGGTAGGTCGCGGCCTTGGTCTGCTCGGTGTCGGCGGCGTTGGGAAGGAACTCGACATAGTCCTGCTTCGAGGACCAGGCGTACGAGAGGGCGAACGCCATGACCATGATGACCACCACGGCCGCGATGAGCAGCTTGTGCAGGGCGGTCAGCTTGGTGAGCTGTTCCTGAATCGTTGCGAGAATGTTGCGGAGCGCGTCCAAGCGCCGGGGCCTCCTGCCGAATCGTGCTTGGCATCCTGCCGAGCGGCGACTGAAGTGTCGCGTTCAGTGATTCGGTTGTGGCGCGCGCTCGCCTTGAAAAGGGGATGCAGAAAACGCCCGCTGTTGTTGCGCGGCGATGGACGGCTGTGTGTGGTTTCTGCGCGTCGCCTTGGAGTTCTGCTACGCCGACACAAGCGGTGGTGTCAGACGCGGACCTGCTTCAACTCGTCGTAGGCTTCCATGACGCGGTTGCGCACCGACTGGAGCATGCGGAAAGCCGAGTCGGCCTGCTGGGTTGCGAGGATCACGCCCTCGAGATCGTCACGCTTGCCGGTGGCGATGTCTTCCATCGCGCGGTCGGCTTGCTGCTGGAGCTCGTCGACCTTCTTGATGTTGTCGATCAGGGCGTCCTTGAAGGACGGGCCGCCGGCGGCGTTGCCTTGTGTCGGCTTCTGCCCGACAAACGGGTTGACGCCTTGTGAACCGGAGATGAAACCAAGAGGATCCGCCATCAGTCACTCGCTTCCGTCCGGGCACTTGCTCTAGAGACGTCATCGGTCATTTGGCCGCGACGGCTTGCAAGGCTCGGACTCGCCAGAGGATACCTCCGTATATCCGCTGACGCCAATCGTGCCGCGGCCTCCATGCCGCGGGGTGTGTGAGAAGTCCTCGCAAACGGCTTGCCGACGCATGCGTCAGCCGTCGGCGGTGCGTGGGATGCTTCCGTTAGGCGAGCAGGCGCAGGGCCTGCGCCATCATCTGCTTGGTTGTTTCCGCTGCGACGACGTTTGCTTCGTACGCGCGGGAGGCTTCGAGTGCGTTAAGCTGCTCGATGACGGGGTTGACGTTGGGTTCGGGGACGTGTCCCTGCCACTTGCCGCTTTTGAGGGCGTAGGGGCTTGAAGGGTCGTAGCGGTAGTTGAACTCGCCCTGGTCGATCTCGATCGCGGCGACATGGACGCCGAGTTCCTTGCCGGATTCAGTCTTGGCGGTGGGATCGCCCGGGGCGAAGTTGACGCGGCGGGCGCGGTAGGGGTTGACGTTGCCTTCAGAGTCGATGATGGTGTTGCGGTTGGCGATGTTGGCGGCGATGGCGGTCATGCGGGCCCGCTGGGCGAGCATGCCGCTGGTGGAGATGTCGAGTGCGCCGTACATGTCAGGGAGTACGCAAGGGGCTTGCCAGAGGGGAAAGCATCAAGGCATCAGGGCATCAAGGGTCAGGGGCGTTGGGTGACGGCGACCTTGAGCATTTCGAAGCGGGTGCGGAGCAGGTCGACGTTCATGCGGTAGAAGGCGGCGTTCTCGACGGAGTCCTGCATGAGGCGTTCGAGGTCGCGATTGTTCTTGTCGTGGAAGAGGATGCCGCCGGCGGGGGTATCGGGGTGGAGGGACATTCCGCCGTCCGGGTGAACTTGGACTTCGTCGCTGCTGGCGAGTGGGAGCGGGCCGCTGCCGCCGCCGGTGGCGGTGCGGCGTTCATCGACGGCTTTGGCGAGGGCGTCGCGGAACTCGGGGACGGAGACGTCCTTCTGGATGAAGTTGGGCGTCGAGATGTTGGCGATGTTGTGAGCGATGACCTTTTGGCGCTGGCCGGCAAAGCGGAGCGCGGCGGCGAGGGTGGGGATGGCGCCGGAGTTGGTCAGTTCGCCGAACATGGCTGGATCGTCGCAAAGGCCGGGCCGGGGAGGACGCGAGCGAGAAGCAAATGGCAAATGGCAAATGGCGGAGCGTGGGAGTCGAGGCAGGGAGTCGGGATTCAGAAACGTGGGGGGCTGCGGGTTGAGATCGCAGATTTCAACCCGAGATTCACGACCCAATCCGATCGCTCACAGCGTTGCTTCGACGAGCCGCATTTCCTTCCACTTCTTGAGCTTGAGGCCGAGGGTGCGGACGCCGATGCCCAGGGCGCTGGCGGTGCGTTGGCGGTGGCCATTGAACTTGTGAAGGGCGTCGACGATGGCTTCGCGCTCGAGGTCCTCAAGCGTGCGGATGACGCTGGAGAGGTTGTTCTGGGCGGAAGGCTTGCCTTCGACCTGGGCGCTCGGGGCTGGGGGGAGCGACGAGGCGAGGAGATTGGTAGCGCCGTTGAGGGTCGCGGCGGGGATCGCGGAAGCGTGCAGCGGGGTGGCTCGCATCGGGGCGGGGCAGAGCCAGCCCTGAAGGGGCTCGGCGCCGATGGTGACGGGTTCGGAGCTGTCACTGCGGCCAAGGAGCACGACGGCGCGCTCACAGATGTTCTGCAACTCGCGAACGTTTCCGGGCCAGGAATAGGTTTGCATCACGCGGGCGGCTTCGGGCGAGAGACGCATCGGGGTGCGGCCCTCGCGCTTGCAGACCTGGGAGAGGAAGTGGTTGGCCAAGGCGCCGATGTCGGCGAGGCGTTCATTCAGCGCGGGCACCTGCACGGGGAGAACGTTGAGGCGGAAGAACAAGTCCTGTCGGAACTCGCCGGAGGCGACGGCCTTGTGCATGTCGCGGTTGCTGGTGGCGATGACGCGGACATCGACGCCGATTGAGAGGCTGCTACCGACGCGTTCGAAGTTGCGTTCCTGCAGGACGCGGAGGAGCTTGGCTTGGATGCGGGGCGAGACCTCGGACACCTCGTCGAGCAGGAGCGTTCCGCCGTCGGAGAGCTCGAAGCGGCCCTTGCGGAGCTTGTCGGCACCGGTGAAGGCGCCCTTCTCGTGGCCGAAGAGTTCGGACTCGAGAAGGCTTTCGGAGAGGGCGGCGCAGTTGATGGCGAGGAAGGGCCCGTTCTTGCGGGGCGAGGTTTCGTGGATCGCGCGGGCGACAACCTCTTTGCCGGAGCCGCTGGGGCCGGTGACGAGGACGGTGCCGTGCGATGCGGCGATGGCGCGGAGGGAATCGCGGAGCTTGCGCATCGGCTCGCTGTCGCCGACGAGGCGGGCGACGCCGCTGAGACCGCTGCCGCTGGTGCGATCGGTCTGTTCGATGTTGGGCGATCCGTCAGGGATTCCGGCGGCGGCCCGGAGAAGTTTGTTCTCACGCAGGACGCGGCCGTGCTCGGCGGCGCGTTTGATGGTGATGACGAGCTCGTCGCCCTCGAAGGGCTTGGTGAGATAGTCGAAGGCGCCCTGCTTGATCGCGGTGACGGCGGTCTCGATGGTGCCGAAGGCGGTCATGAGGACGACGGGGAGGTCATCGTCGATCTGGCGGATTCGTTCGAGGAGCTCGATGCCGGTCATGCCGGGCATCTTGAGATCGGTGACGACCACGTCGGGGCGTTTGGCCGCGATCTGCGCGAGGGCGTTTGGGGCGTCCGGAGCGGTGGCAATGGCGAAGCCGGCCCGTTCGAGGGTGGCTCCGACGCTGTCCCGCATGAGTTCTTTGTCATCAACGACCAGCACGCTGCGCATGCACACGACTCCGTCATGCAGCCGCGATCGCCTCGGAGTTACGCGGCCCCGGATAGCCTCCGATCCGGAGCGGCCGCGATGGCGACGAGCGGCAAAGTTTGCTCGACTGGCTCCATCGGCGAAACGGAGGGTGCGGGACCAGAACTTTCTGCGCGTTGGTTGTGGCGTTCGGCGCGAGCGAGCGGGAGCTGGAGTTCGATGGTCGCGCCCGGGCCGTCGGAGTTGTTGCCAGCGACGACCCTGCCGGCGTGGGCGTCCATGATGCGGTGGACGATGGCGAGGCCCAGGCCAGTGCCGGCCTTGCGGGTGGTGAAGAACGGGTTGAACATCCGCGTGAGGACTTCGGGCGAGAGCCCCGGGCCGCTGTCGCGGACGATGATGCAGGCGAATTTCTCGCGTTTGCCGGCGCGGACGGCGATCTGACGGCGCTTGGACTCGATGCGAAGCGTGCGGTCGGACTGGACTGGGCTTGCGGTCTCGACCATCGCTTCGATCGCGTTGCGGATGATGTTGGTGAGGGCCTGCTGGAGCAGCGATTCGTCGCCTTGGAGGTCGGCGAAGTCGGCGGGTCTTTCGGCGCGGGTGACGCAGACGGTCTTCCAGCCTTCGACGCCGTCGTGCTGGCACGACTCAAGGGCGCGATCGATCAGGCTTGAGATGTGCAGGGGCTCGGGAGTGACGCGGAACTCGCGGGAGAAGGTGAGCACATCGCCGACGACGGCGTTGAGGCCTCTGGTGGCGGTCATGATCTTCTCGGCGAGCTTGTGCTGCTCGGGCCGATCGTTCAGATCGTCGCGCAGCATGCGGGCAAAGAGCGAGATCGAGCCCAGCGGGTTTCGGATCTCGTGGGCGATGCCGGCGGCCATCTCGCCGAGTGCGGCGAGGCGGCTGGCACGCTCGAGCTGTTCGTTGGCGTCGCGGAGTTCGCGGGAAAGGCGGGCGACCTCGGCGCGGAGCTGCTCGTGGGTGGCCTGCAGCTTGCCGGTGACGTCGTTGAAGGCCGACATCAGTTCGGCGAGATCGCCGGCGGTGAGGTTGGGCCTGGGGGACGCGGGCGCGGGAGGATTGGTGGTGGGGGGTACTGCGGTAGTCATGGCCTCGTGCTCCGCCGAGGGATGGTGGTTGGGAATCGGTTTACGCGCTGGTGTCCTGGAAGCCGGGGCCGCGGGGCGAGCGGTCGGCTTGGTACGCGCCTGTGGCAGCGCGGTTGGTGTTCATGGAGGCGATGGCGGCGGCGAGTTCGTCGCGTTTGGCGGTCATGCGCTTGGTGTCCGCGGCGTCGGATCTCGCGATGGCGCGGGCGAGCTCGGCGACGGCGGAGCGGCGCTGGTTGATCTGGGGCAGAGCGGCGTCGCTGGTCGGGACGGCGGCGACGGCGCGGTCGATCTGATCGGTGAGGGCCGTGGCCTGATCGAGGATGAGGCCGCGTTGTTCGATGACGGCGATGAGATCCTCGGATTCGTCCTCATCGATGAGGCGGCTCTGGGCGGAGCAGAGGCGGCCGACGGCTTCGAGCAGCTCGTGCTGCTGTGTGAGCAGGTCGAGCGCCTGGGCGGCGAGAGTGGATGTGTTGTTGCCTTGCATGAGGAGCCTCCTGCTCCGAAAGGTGAGGCGGTGTCGGGGATTGCGGGGCCGCGGCGATCCTCGCCGGGTGGGTCTTTGTCGGTCTACTCGTGTTCCTTGGATTCCATAGCCTGAGCAGCGGCGAGACGATCGGTGGCATCGAGCCAGCGTTCCCAGTTTTCGCGGGTCATGGGCAGGTCGCGGTCTTCCCAGACTTCGTTCGGCAGACTCTTGTAGAAGCGGCGGGCGCGTTCGTTGGCGGTGGCGGCGGCCTTGAAGTCGCCTCGTTCAAGGTTGGCGTTGACGATCTGGGTCATGGCGACGAGCGACGCGGGGTCGGTGGGGTAGCGATCGCGGGCGGCGGTGTACGCCCGGATGGCCTCGTCGTAGTTGCCCTGCATGTACTCGCAGTCGCCGAGATAGAAGTACGAGTTGCGCAAGTAGGTTTCCTCGACGATGCTGCGCTTGTGGGGAGGTTTGGCCTCGAGGGAGCGGCGTGTCTGGTCGAACGCGAGCGATGCCTTGGCGAGGCGATCGCGGAGGCTGCGCTCCTGCGACTGTCGCTGGTCGAGTGGGAGGCCCTGGTCCATGCTCCGCCGGATGTTCTCGGCCGAGAGGCGGTAGCTGTCGGCGAGACGGAAGCGGAGCAACTCGACGTTGGGAGTATCGGGGTAGCGAGCGAGCATCTCTTCGATGCGTTCGATGGCGCGCTCGTAGTTGCCGCCGCGGTAGCACATGGTGCCGAACTCGGCGAGCGCGTCTCGGAAGTTCGGGGAGTCGACGCCGCTGACGGAGCCGTTGAGGACGGAGATGAGCAGGTCCTCGGCGCGTTGGAGCTTGTTGGCGTCGCCGGTGGCGATGAGGGTCTGGGCGAGGGGGACGAAGCTGGCGTCGGCAAAGGGGCCTGTGCCGACGCGGCCTGGCGCACCCTCACGGGAATTGATGATGTCCTCGAAGGTGGCGATGGCGAGCTCGATGTCGCCGCGGGCTTGGTAGCAGCGTGCGAGACGGAACTTGGCCTCGGCGCTGCGTGGGTCGGCGGGGAATTCGTCGGAGAACTGCTTGAACTGAGCGACGGCCATCTCCTGCTCGCCGGCGCGGTCGTAGGCATCGGCGGCGAGCCAGAGCGAGTCGCCGAAGGCGGTGCTGCTCTGGCTGGCGACGGCCGCGGTGTGGGCCTTGTAGGACTTGGCGGCAGAGAGGAAGTGTTCCCGCGCCCGTTTGCGGGTCGTGGGATCAAGGTCCATGATGCTGACTTTGGCCGAGCCGGCGGAGACTTCGGCGATCGCTTCTTCGGCTAGGGTGCGATGGGAGTCGCCCATGGCGCGGAGAACTTCGGCCGGGCGTTTGCCTTCGGGGAACATGGATTCGGCGATCGAGGCGTAGCGGAGCGCGGTCTTGGCGTCGCCGGCGTCGTAGCGGGTGCGGAAGCGGGCGATCATGCTCTCGGCGGCTTCGAGCTTGGGGAGATTGCTGTCGGTGCTCGGGTCGTTGAACGCTTCGGCCAGGCGTGAGTAGGCGTCGAGTGAAGGATCGGTCTCGTCGAGCGAGGCGAGTACGGCACCGAGCCCCATGAGGGCGCTGCGGCGGAGCGGCTTGGTTCCCGGCGTCTCGAGGATGGTCTCGTAGAGTCCCTTAGCGGTCTCGAACTCGTTGCGGGCGGCGACGATGTTGGCGAGCAGCAAGCGCGAACGACTGGAGATGGGCTCTGCGTTCTCTGCGGTTTCGATCGCACGAGCGAGCCACTTTTCCGCCTCGGGGTATTGGTTGCTGGTGAAATAGGCGCGGCCGAGGAGTTCGAGCAGTTCGGCTCGTTCGCCGGTCTGGTTTTCTTCGAGGCGGGGCAACTGCTGGAGCATGCCGCGGATGGCCTCGTCGTTGAATCCGCCGAGGATGCGGAGTTCGGCCTGGCGCATCATGGCCCAGCCGCGGTCGGCGTCGGCGAGGTTCGGTTCGCCGAGCATCCACGCAACGAGGGCGGTGGCCCGGTCCTGATCGGGCACAGGCTTGGCGAGGAGTTTGGTGACCAGTTCGCGGACGAGCGCGACCTGACGGCTGCGTTCGCCGCTGGGTAGCGAGTCGATGCGGTTCTGGGCTTCCTCGAGGCGGTCGAGCGCGATGAGGCAGCGGGCGAAGCGTTCGATGTCGGCGGCGTCGAGGCGCTGCTTCATCTCCTCGGCATGGAGATAGCTCTTGATGACGTTGTCGAAGTTCTCTTCGCTCTTCAGGTTCTTTGCAAGAGCGGCTTCATAGATCGAGCGGGCGATCAGCAGGTGATACTGCTTCTGGCCCGCGGCGGGCAGCTTGCCCTTCTCGATCTGCGGCCAGACCTCTGCATTGAGCAGCTTGATTGCGTCCTCGTACTTTTCGGCGTCGACGAGCTTGCTGGCTTCCTCGACGCGGGGCATGATGTCGGTGGCCGGGCGCGCCATCAGCACTGCGGCGAGACCGGCGGCGAGCGCGACGCCGGAGATCGCGAAGACCGGCAACTGCCACGCGTCGCGCCAGGAGGCGGGAGCGGTGGGTGCGGGAGATGGTTGCGGTTCGTCGGCCATGAGCGGCGGGATCGGGACATGAACGAGATACGACACAACGCCGCGTGGTCGCGGCGTGGGTCGTATCGATAACACGGGATGTATCGGGTTGATCTCGGGCTGGCCTTCAGCCGTGCGGGACGTATTCGGGTGAAGACGAAGGGGTGATAACCAAGAAGGCATCGAGGCAGCAATGCATCGAGGCGTCAATTAGAGGCGTGATACTCGCCCTTGGAGATGTGGCCGTCTTGGTGCAAGACGATGACCTCGACCTGGCGCTGGGGGACGGGATAGACGCCTTCGGTCTGGCGGCCGGTGACGACGACGGATTTGCCGGTGGCTTTGGCTTCGAACTGGGTGAGCGCGAAGTCGCCCTTTTCGTAGTGGTAGCCGTCGCCGGAGTCTTCGTAGAGCTCGCCGCGGGCTTCCTGATTGTGGTCGAGGGCGATGACGAGGGTGAGCGGGTCGAGGGGTTTCTCGCCGTCGAACTGCATGACTGGGCCGATGGGCAGGATGGAGCCGGGTTTGAGGAAGAGTTCGGGGAGGTCGGGATCGCGCTGCAGCTTTGCAATCGGCGTGTGCGGGTCGAGCAGCTCGAAGGGGCACCAGTTTCCGGCGGAGAGTTCGGGCAGCGGGGCGCTGGCGGCACCGATGCCGCCGAGGCCGGAGGTGGGCATGCCCTTGGGGTCGCGCTTCATCTCGCTGTTGGACCAGACGTTGCAGCGGACCAGGAGGGCGTCGCCGAGGAGGAACGAGTCGTCGACGGCGCGGAGGGCGCGCTGCTTGGGATTCGCGAAGAAGAGCGGGCGTGCGACCGGCAGGCCGGTGAGGTGGGACTCGCGGAAGAGGGTGTAGAGGTACGGCAGCAATCGAGCCCGGCGCTCGAGGGCGCGGCGGCAGGTGGCTTCGCACTTCTCGCCGAAGGACCAGGGCTCGTGATCGATGCTGTCCTTGACGCTGTGCCCGCGGCCGAAGGGAAGCAGCGCGCCGATGCCCATCCAGCGGGCGAAGAGTTCGCCGTCGGCGTTGTCGGCGAAGCCGCCGATGTCAGGGCCGACGAAGGGCTGGCCGCTGAGGCCGAGGTTGAGCACCATCGGGATCGACCAGCGGAGGTGGCGCCAGTTGCTCTTGTTGTCGCCGGTCCAGGTGGCGGCGTAGCGGTGGCCCCCGAGGAAGTTGGAGCGGGTGAGCACGAAGGGGCGCTTGTCGGGGTTGGCCTTCTCCATGCCGTGGCGGCTGGCGCGGACCATCTGCATGCCGAAGATGTTGCGGTAGCGGAGGTGGTTGCCGCGGCCGCCGAGTTCGGGGTCGGCCTCGTGGACGTTGCTCTCGGGCATCTGCTTGTTGGGGACATCGAAGACGGCGGGCTCGTTCATGTCGTTCCACACGCCGTCGAGTCCGGTGGCCATGTAGTCCTTATAGAGGGTGCCCCACCAGTCGCGGGTGCGCTGGCGGGTGAAGTCGGGGAACGAGCAGGGGCCGGGCCAGACCTTGCCGACGAAGTCGTGGCCGAAGCGGTTCTTGATGAAGTGATCGCCGGCTTTGCCTTCGCGATAGGCGGGGTAGTGGTCGTCGGTCATCAGGCCGGGGTCGATCATCCAGACGCTCTTGAAGCCGATGGAGTGGAGGTAGTCGTTGAGGGCCTTGGGCTCGGGGAACTTGCCGGTGTCGAAGGTGAAGCAGCGATAGCCGAACATGTAGTCGATGTCCATCCAGATCACGCCGCAGGGGAGTTTGCGGGAGCGGAATCCCTCGGCGATCTCGCGCACGCGGGAGTCGGGCTCGTAGCTCCAGCGGCACTGTTGATACTGGATAGCCCAGCGCGGGGGCATGGGCATGGTGCCGGTGAGGCGAGCGAGCACGCGGAGAACTTCCTGTGCGCTCTGGCCTTCGATGACGGTGACGCCGGGGCTCTGGGTGTCGCGGGTGGAGTACTGAGCGGCGAAGAGGATGCCGTCGCGGAGATCGACGACGCCGCGGTGAGTGGTCTCGTGGATGACGCCGAAGGCGGTGCCGTCGGGGCGGACGCCCAGAACCCACGGGTGGGCCTGATACAGAGAAGGCATGGACTCTTCGTAGCCGAAGCAGTCGGTGGTCCAGATGGAGCGCTTGATGCCGTTGCGGAGCAAGCGGCCGGGCTGCTCGCCGGTGCCGTAGAGCGAGGTGCCGGGCTCGACGGCGATGTGAGCGAGCGCCCATTGGTCGGCCTGCGCGAAGCGCGGTCGGGTGAGGACGCCGAAGGCCCGGCCGCGGGCGGTGGGTTGCTTGATGTACGCGGGGAACGGCGCGCCGGGCGTGGCCGCGAAGAGTGGATCACGGAAACGGACGGCTCCGCCGTCGAGGGTGAGCCCGGGCGTGGAGGGGCGCCACTCGGGAACGGCGTCGAGGGCGGGGGGCCGGGGGAAGACGTAGTCGGGAACGGGATTCGGGAAAGTCATGGAAGTCCTGA
>JBILLU010000251.1:0-4519 GCA_044375915.1 Phycisphaerales bacterium | reverse complement strand
CTCGACCTCGTCGAGCTCGAAGTCCGCGAGCTTCTCAAGAAGTACGGCTTCCCGGGCGACACCACCCCCGTCATCCGCGGGCAGTCCAAGCTCGCCGTCGAGAACCCCAAGGACGACAAGGCCTGTAAGCCGATCGATGACCTCTTCGATGCCATCGACAGCTTCATCCCGGACCCGACCCGCGAAGTCGACAAGCCCTTCCTCATGAGCGTGGAAGACGTCTTCTCGATCAAGGGCCGCGGCACCGTCGCCACTGGTCGTATCGAGCGCGGCATGATCAAGGTCGGCGAGACCGTCGAGATCGTCGGCCTCCGCTCCGACACCAAGAGCTGCGTCGTCACCGGCGTCGAAATGTTCAACAAGACCCTCGACAGCGGCCAGGCCGGCGACAACGTCGGCGCCCTGCTCCGCGGCGTTGAGAAGGCCGACATCGAGCGTGGCCAGGTGCTCTGCAAGCCCGGCTCGATCAAGCCCCACACCAAGTTCAAGGGCCAGGTCTACGTCCTCACCAAGGAAGAGGGCGGTCGCCACACCCCGTTCTTCTCGGGTTACCGCCCGCAGTTCTACTTCCGCACCACCGACGTGACCGGCACGGTCAAGCTCGCCGGTGGCGCCGAGATGTGCATGCCCGGTGACAACGTCGAGGTCGAGGTCGACCTCATGGGCAAGCCGGTTGCCATGGAGAAGGGCGTCCGCTTCGCCGTCCGCGAAGGTGGCAAGACCATCGGCTCGGGCGCGGTCACCGAGATCATCGAGTAAGAAGGCCCTTGCCACTAGGCAACAGGCACTAGTGACAGGATCCAACCTAGCATTTCCCCTGTGCCGCGGGAGCAACACCCGCGGCACGGCTTGTCTGAAAGAAAGGCGAAGAAGTCATGGCGAAGAAGAAGTCGATGGGTCGCGAGTTCCTGTGGCTCCAGTGCACGGAGACCGGCGATCTCAACTACCGCAGCAGCGTCAACACCAAGGGTGGCATGCCCGAGGGCCTCAAAGAGGGCCTCAAGAAGTACTCCCCCCGTCTGCGCAAGCACACGATCCACAAGGTGAAGCGCAAGTAAGGCACAGGCATCGGGCAGCGTCCGGTGGGCATCGCTCTGAACCCTTCGGGTTCGGCGGGCGTCCAAGGAAGGTGCTCGGTACGGTTCGGCTGTTGCTTTTCGCTGTTCGTGTTTCGCTTTCTCCGGGAACTCCGTGGCGACCAATTCTGACAATTTCTCCGGCGCGCGCAACGGCGACGTGCCGGGCAGTACGGCGGTAGCTCAACTGGTAGAGCAGCGGATTCCAAATCCGCAGGTTGCGGGTTCAAGTCCCTCCCGCCGTGATTCTGAAGACGGCTCCTCGCCCATCTACAAGCCCGGTCAGGGCTTCTGGGTGCGGCTCATGACCGCCACGCTCGCCGCGCTTCTCATCGTCGCCGGCGCAGGTTGGATCTGGACCCAGCTCGGCGTCGTCAAGATCCCAACCCCCAAGTGGTCCATGTCCGTGCGTGACACGGGCGGTGACGGCGCTTTCCCCGGCGGCACCGGCAAGGCCGTCGAGCTGCTCGCCAAGGGCGTCCGCGAGGGCGAATTCACCAAGATTGGCGACGCCGCCATCATCGAGTGGAAGACCTCCACCAGCGGCCACGACGCCATCGTCGATTCCGTCGTCATGTCCGAAAAGCACGTTGCGTCCGAGACGGCCGCCATCCGCGTCGCGGGCGGCGCTTCCCCGGTTGTCGGCGTGCTCGAAGGCCGTGCGGTCGGTATCCCGATTTTTCAGCCCGTCTATCTGCAGGCCGCCGGCGCAGGCCTCGTTCTCGTGCTCGGCGCGATCTACATCTTCTGGCAGGTCGGGCTGAAGCCCCGAACGGTCGACTTCCTGATCGCGACCGACGCGGAAATGAAGAAGGTCAACTGGTCGACCCGTCGCGAGGTCACCGGCATCACGCAGGTCGTCATCGTCGCGTTCTTCATGATCGCCGGCATCCTGTTCGTGATCGACGTCGTCTTCAACACCGTCTTCTCCTGGATCCACGTGATCCGCACGTCGGTCGGCGGCTGACGCTCTCACGACATTCATGCATCGCCTTCACGCCCCGAGGTCACAGCCTCGGGGTTTTCGTTTGGGGAGGCTCAACGTCCTGCCTTATCCCGCCGCGGGTCCGATGATGCCGACCATCCGCCCGGTGCGTCCCTTGTCGCGCCGGTGGCTGAAGAACAGCTCGGGCTCGGCGAACGTGCAGCGGGCGATCGTGTCGATCGGCTCCACGCCCAGCACGCCAAGCTGCTCTCGCACACAAGCCTGCAGGTTCACAAAGCCTTTACCCTGCACATCACTCGGCGTTGCGGTTCGGATCAAGCCGCGGCGTTGGGCGTCTGCGCCGAAGACCGCGCGAAACTCGTCCAGAACCTCAGGGCCGACCTCGAAGTGATCGAACGAGATGCACGGTCCAATGACGGCGCGAATGCCCCGGGCGCCGAGCGCACGCATCGCGTCCACCGTCGGCGCGAGCACGCCGCGGCTCGCCGGAGACACCGCTTGCGTCGCACTTCCGTGCTCGCAGACAACGCCCCGCCAGCCCGCGTGGACCGCCGCGACAATCCCGCCGTCCCCGCTCGCCAGAAGGATCGGGCAGCAGTCCGCGACCCGTACAACCAGCAGACGCATCGGATCGTCGGTGACGATCGCATCGGCCTTGGTGTCCAGTGCGGTCGGGTGCGCGGGCATGCCGCGGCGAACGACGTGGACTCCCGCTCCGTGCACCTGATGCACCTGCACGATCTCGCGCCCCGGCGCACGGATCGCATCGACTAGAATCTCGAAATTGCGCGCGATGCTCGTCGGCGGGTCGCGGTGCTCGGTCAGATCGCCCGGGTTGCCGAAGTTCAGCGACGCAAAGTTCGCCGCCGGCGTCGCGACCGAGACGCCCCCGACACGGGTCGAAAAACCGTGGGGAACCCGCACGGCACAGAAATTGGAACTGAGAAGCGGCGCGATCATGGTGCCGCGACTGTACCCGATCACGTCGATCGAAAGACGACGCCCGGCTCAAGCCGCAGCGCCTGACGCACGCTGAAGAGCGACGAGATCACGCTGACCAGCAGCACAAAGAACCCGGTGATGAACAGGCTCGGCCAGAGCAGCCGGTACGGCAAGTGGCCCAGCTCCATAACCCGACCAAGGACCGCCGATGCTCCCACGCCCAGAAAGTACCCCAGCGTCGCTGCCGTCAGCGTTTGCGCGATCACCATGCTCAGGATGGTGGCATTGGTGGCGCCCACGGCCATGAGCATGCCATAGAAGCGCAGATTCTCCGCCGTGAACATGTACAGGAGCAGCCCGGTGATGCACGTGCCGACGAGTAGCGCGATCAGCGTCATGATGATCACTTGGCCGACGACGTCTGTGTTCTTGATGAAATACCACACCGTCGCCGTCGCAAAGCTCCGCGCCGAGAGCGCCTTGAGCCCGGTCGATGCTTCGATGCGTGCCGCGAGCTCGTCGGGGTTCTCCCCTCGCAGCCCACGCACCAGCACGAACGAGAGTTGGTTCCGCTCCGGCGGCGCCATCCGCACCGCACGCGAGTACGTGGTGAAGAACGTGCCCTTCGTCATAAACCGCGGCAGGATGTCCGCCTTGCCCACAATGACCACCCGGTGATCGTTCACCGTCAGCTCGTCCCCGACATCCAGCGGCCGCGACGGCGCGCCCAGATCGATCGCGCCGCGATGCACCGCCGGCGGTTCGATCGTCGCCCGCATGAGGTTGCGGCACGAATACTCGTCGATCAGCACCGCGTCCGGACGCCGCAGGTCCTCGGCCCGGCCCTTGGTGATCCGCAGCGGCAGGCCGATCAGCGTCGCGTCCTCGACACCGATGACCTGCACCGACCGGAAGCGACCGCCGGGCAGCCGGGCACGCAGCGAGCCGTAATACAGCCGCGCTGCCCACTCCACGCCCGGCACCGAACGAACCCGATCGATCGCCGGTCCCGGCAGGTTCGCCACTTCGTCGATGTACTCGACCGCCGGGTCCATCACCCAGACGTCGGCGACGTTGGTGTCGCTGATCATCGCAAACGTGCGAGTCATCAGGCCGCACACGATCGCTTGGAAGTGCGTGCACAGGAACGACGTGAAAAGCACTCCGGCGACGATGCCGAAGAACTTGATCCGCGACCCGATGAGCATGCGCAGTGCATAGAGGATCACGCTTCACCTCCGCGCCGCGCATCGACATACGCGATGGCCATACCCGAGATGACCTCGGCGAGCAGGTCGAGTTCCTCGGCGGTCTTGGGCGGCGGATAGCCCAGCCGCGTCAGCAGCTCGATGCTGTGCTCGTACTGCGTCGCGCAGACAATCACACAGAGCGCCAGCCGCTCGGCCGCTGGCATCGAGAGCGATCCTGTGGCCAGCGCCAGCACGATCTCACGCACCTCCGCCAGCATCGGTGCGCCCCGCGTGGCGAGCAGCTCCTCAAAGACCGGCGTCGGTTCGCGCAGCTCGCGGAGAATGATGCGAGTGAGCGCGACTCG
>JBILLU010000056.1:0-17750 GCA_044375915.1 Phycisphaerales bacterium | reverse complement strand
TGATGCGTGAAGTCCGCCCGCACGAGGTCTACAACCTCGGCGCCCAGTCGCACGTCCGCGTGTCGTTCGACATGCCGATCTACACCGCCGAGACGGTGGGCATGGGCGCCCTCAAGCTGCTCGAAGCCGTCCGCGACTTCCAGCAGGAGAGCGGCCAGCAGGTCCGCTACTACCAGGCCTCGTCGTCGGAGCAGTACGGCAAGGTCGTCGAGACTCCCCAGAAAGAAACCACGCCCTTCTACCCGCGCTCGCCCTACGCCTGCGCGAAGATGATGGCCCACTGGGTCACCGTCAACTACCGCGAGTCGTACGGCCTGCACGCCTCCTGCGGCATCCTCTTCAACCACGAATCCCCCCGCCGCGGCGAGACGTTCGTGACCCGCAAGATCACGCGTGCCGTGGGTCGCATCAAGCTGGGCCTGCAGGACAAGATCTTCCTGGGCAACCTCGACAGCAAGCGCGACTGGGGCTTCGCCGGCGATTACGTCAAGATGATGTGGATGATGCTCCAGCAGGAGAAGCCCGACGATTACGTCGTTGCCACCGGCAAGACGATCGCGGTGAAGGAATTCTGCGAGCTGGCCTTCGGCCACGTCGGCCTCGATTACAAGGACTTCGTCGCCTTCGACCCTCGCTACCTGCGTCCGGCCGAAGTCGATCTGCTCCTGGGTGACCCGACCAAGGCCAAGCAGAAGCTCGGCTGGGTGCCGACCACGACCGTCGAGCAGCTCGCGGGCATGATGGTCGACAACGACCTCGAGCTCGCCAAGCGCGAGAAGACCCTCCGCGACGCTGGCCACACCATGCCGGAGTTCGCCGGGCACGATCAGTGATCACCCAGAAATGACGAACCCCACGCGCAAGCGTGGGGCCGCCGGAATCCTGTTGCTCACCACGAACCTCACGCTCGGCGTGAGGTTTTTCTTGTCTTAGCGGCGTGCTTCGATCGCCTTCTCGATCCGCTCCAAGCGGGCCTTGAGGTCGGCGATCTCCGCGTCCTTGGCCTTGCGGAGTTCGTCGAGCTGCGCGTCCTTCTCGCTGCGCAGATCGCGGAGCGCCTCGACCATGAGCGCGGTGGTCGCACGCTCGGTCACGAAGAGATAGCCGTTCTTGTCGGTCTCGACCCAGTCCGGGAACACTCGCTGCACCTCCTGCGCCAACAAGCCAAGCTGGGTGCCGGGCAGGGCGAGGTTGCGTTCAACCGCATCGGCGTTGTACTCAAACGAGTAGCCGCGGAGCCGCAGCAGGCGATCGAGCGTGCCCTTGAGCGGGGTGACGTCGTGCTTGAGGCGGGCGTCGGAGTAGACCGACCACGAACCGCCGCCCGTCTTGGCGGCGGTGCCGCTGACAGCGAGATCAAAGCCGTTGACCAAGCCCGTGTTGATGCCGACCTGATTGCCCGTGTACGTCACGCCGCTGTTCTCGCTCCAGGCCGCGGTATTGTCGATGTTGTCGGCAAATCCAGCTGGCTTGCCCGAGACGCCCGACCACGGGACCGCGTTGGCGGTGGACGCATTGTCTGCAAAGCTGGCCGAGAAAGCGGTGTTGGCACCGGCCGCAAAGTCCGCCGATTGCGCCTTCACCGCTTCCGCCGCCTTCTTGGCTTCGCCGGCGCGAAGCGCGTACGACGACATCGGGGCAAGATTCACGCGTGTCCGCGGCGAGAGAACAACCGGATTGGCGCCGCCGACCTCAGCAATCTCGATCTGCAGATACCGCTCCGTGCCGTTGAATGCGGGCGGCTGCTGCGGCAGTGTGAACTCCAGATCAGCCGTGAACAGCCCCTTGTTGAACTCCAACGCCTGGTACTGCAACGGAAGTCCGATGCGACTGCCAAGGCTCGTGCTCTCCTGGTCCGTCCAGAGCGAGAACGTCACCTGCTTGTTGCCGCTGAACGCCGCGCCATCGCTGTCCAGTCGTCCCTGGTACGTGAAGCTCTCGGTCACCGGACGCATGATCTCGGCCTGCAGAACGTACGTCACCTGCGGTGAGCCGGTCAGCAATCCAGCCTTCACGTAGTACGTACCGGCCGGCAGATTTGCGAGGAGCGGCGTGTTCGAAGAGTCTAATTGCGAGCAGAGCCCGAACGCGCTGTCATCGTTGAATCCGATCTGCGTGCCGTTCGCGTCGTACAGCGTCAGCGTCGGATCGAACTGGCTGTTGCCGGGGCACTGCCCGGGGGTCCCGTTGTGGATGAAGAATCGCACGCTGCCGGGCTGCGTCAGTTCCACGCGAAAGTAATCAACGTCGGAGATCGACGTCAACGTCGCCGACACGTACAACGCGTTCTGGTACGGGCCGTTCGCCTCAGCGATCGTGTTATTGGGCTCGGTTTCGGTCTGAGCGAGCGCCGCAGAGCACAGGGCGAGAGCACCGGCGACAAAGACGCCGCCGAGTTGATAGGTAGCACGCATGATGGACTTTCCCTTTGGTTGTGCCGCCGCAGAAATGGTCCGCGGCCGGCCGCCCCAACCGTGCGACGCCAACCGCCTCCCTGGCTAAAAAAATCGTGCCTCGCCCTCCCCATGGAAAAGTCCGATCATGGCGCCGGTCGGGTTCCCACAGCCCGGCGGGCCGCAACGATTGATCATGACCCCCCGCGTCATCGGCCACGTCGACATGGACGCGTTCTTCGCGTCGGTCGAGCAGCGCGACAACCCGGCGCTGCGCGGCAAGCCCGTGCTGGTCGGCGGCGGAAGCAAGCGGGGCGTGGTGGCCGCCGCGAGTTACGAGGCGCGGAGGTTCGGCTGCAAGAGCGCGATGCCCACGGCTCAGGCGCTGCGGCTGTGCCCGCAGGCGATCATCGTGAAGGGCCGCCACGGGAAGTACGGCGAGGTCTCCAAGCAGGTCTTCGAGGTCGTGCGTTCCTTCACGCCCGATGTGCAACCCATCTCGATCGACGAGGCGTTCTTTGACCTCACCAACGTCATGCACCTGCACGCGAAGGGGTGGGACCGCGAGCGTGCGTGGGAGCGCGGCGACGACGTTGAGGCGATGCGAGTGCTCGGGACACGCATCAAGCTCGCGATCCGCGATGCGGTGGACCTGCCCGCGAGTATCGGGATCAGCGGGAACAAGTTTATGGCGAAGCTGTGCAGTGATCTGAGCAAGCCGGATGGGTTGAAGATTCTGCGGCCGCAGGACGCGGAGCGGGAACTGCTGCCGCTGCCGGTGGGCGTGATCTTCGGCGTGGGGCCCAAGGCTCAGGAGCGTCTGCGTCAACTCGGCATCAAGACCATCGCGGAGATGCGTGAGTTCGGCGAGGATCGCCTGGTCAGCCGCTTCGGCGAGCACGCGCGGGAGTGGTTCCAACTCGCCCGGGGCGAAGACCACCGCCCGCTGCGGATGGGCCGCGAGCAGAAGTCGATCGGCAAGGAACGCACGTTCTTCGACAACATCGATGATCCTGAGGAACTGCGGGCGCTGTTGCTGTCGTTCGTCGAAGACGTCTCACGCTCGCTCCGCGAAGACGGGCTGAAGGCCAAGGGCGTGACCGTCAAACTGCGGCTCGGCGACTTCAGCACGTTCACCCGCTCACGGGCGCTGGCGGAGGCGACGGATTCGACCAAGGAACTGTGGGCCGCGGCGTGGTCGCTGCTGCAGGAATGGATCCAGCAACGCAAGGGCGCGCTGCGGCTGATGGGCGTGAGTTTGCACGGCCTGACCAGTCAGACACAGATGGGACTGTTCGAAGCAGCGTCTGAAGAACGCGAAGCGCCGGCGATCCCGAAGCGTGGAGCGAGCAAGGGCGCCAGCACGTCACCGACAGCGAGCCGGGGCGTCCCCGCCCCGGCGCCGAAGACGAACAACCCGGAGCAGACGCGCGAGTTGGACGGTGCGACGAACGACGCGGTTTCCCCAGAAGCATCTGACGTGCAAGAAGCGAGTGGCGAACATGCACGCGAGCTGCGCCGGGGCGAGGACGCCCCGGCTCGCGATGGAGATCGCGGCGCCAAGAATGCGAAGGGCGAGGCGAACGCCACGGGCGATGAGGCACCTGATGCCAGACCCGACTCGGGGCCCGATTCGAAGGGCACGAAGAAGCGCCGCAGCATCGACGCGGCGACGGACGCGATCGCAAAGAAGTTCGGGAAGGATGCGATACGGCGGGGTGGGGCGATTGGCTAATGCGGCTATCGACGACGGAGGGGCTCAATCGTGCGTGCGGCGAACAGGACCGCACCGACGCAGAGCCCACACAGCCAACCGGTGAGCACGACCCTCCCGCCCGCGTCATACATCGCAAAGGCGGCGAGCGCGTTGGGCGTTGGCGGATTCGGAGTGCCCGGAACCTGTGCCGGGTAGTAGGAATATCCAAGTGTGTTGAGTCTGTCCCACAACGGGTCCCCTCCGATGAGGAAGACCGAGAGACACAAGCCGCCGACCGCGCTGACCCACCAGGGCAGGACGATCGACGCGAACGAGCTCCCGTTCAGACCGCGCTGCAGCACGTACCAGCACGTGACGAGCGATCCGCACAATCCAGCACGCGAGGCCCATTCGATCGCCATCCACATGAGATCCTGGCGCAGGATCGTGGCGGGATACGGGTTGTTGAATCCGGCCGCGTTCATCGCGACCCGCAGCATCATCAACAGCAGCACCACCACGCTGACCCGGATCAGCAGCATTCGCTGCGGAACAAACGTCGGACCCATGAGCAACAGAACGGCGGCAAGCGGAATCGGCAGAAACGCTTCCCACGCGGGCGCGAAGTTCTGCAGGAGCAAGATCGATTCGAGTGGCCGCGCAACCACGAAGATCACGGGCGTGGCGAGCACGAGTGTCAGCGCTCCGATCATCGAAGCGATGGCGCGATGTGTGTGTTCGGCCGTGGTGGCTGGCATGCCGCATTCGAGGCAGCGATCGGGCGCGTTGTTGCCAGTAAGCGCGTGGCCGCAATGCCAGCAGGTCGAGTCGCTTGCACTTGATTGAAGCGGCGTGGTCACGCCATCAGACTATCGGAACGTGGCTGCGTGCGTGCAGCGCCCGTTCGGGCCCCTCCGACTGGAGGTTCACCCCCCCATCGCCTCGAGCATCGCCTTCCCCATATCCGCCGGGCTCATCGCAACGCTCACGCCCGCGGCTTTGAGGGCCGTGATCTTCGCGTCGGCGGTGTCGTCCGCGCCGCCGATGATCGCGCCGGCGTGGCCCATGCGGCGGCCCGGGGGGGCGGTGCGTCCCGCGATGAACGCGGCCACGGGCTTCTGCAGGCGGCCGCTCTTGCGGTTGGCGGCGACCCAGTGGGCGGCGTCGATCTCGTCGGTGCCGCCGATCTCGCCGATCATGAGAATGCCGTGGGTGTCCGGGTCATCGGCGAAGAGTTCGAGGCAGTCGATGTGGTTGAGCCCGCGGACCGGGTCGCCACCGATTCCGACGCAGGTGCTCTGGGCGAAGCCGAGGTTGCTGGTCTGCCACACGGCTTCGTAGGTGAGCGTGCCGCTGCGGCTGACGATGCCGACGGCCTTGCCGCGCTTGCTCTGGCTGATGTGGGTGTTGATGTAGCCGGGCATGATGCCGATCTTGCAACCGTTGTTCGTAAACGGCGCGCCGGGCTCGCCGGTCATGCTGTTGGCGTTGGTGCGCGGGCCGGGGGTGATGACGCCGGGGCAGTTGGGGCCGACGAGGATGATGCGGCGTTTCGAGGGCGGCGTGCTCGCTCCGCCGTTCATCTCGTCGAGGACCGAGCGGACACGGATCATGTCCTGCACCGGCACGCCCTCGGTGATCGCACAGATGACGCGGATGCCCGCGTCCGCAGCCTCGAGGATCGCGTCGGCCGTAAACGCCGGCGGCACGAAGATCATGGTCGCACTGGCGCCGGTCGCGTCGACGGCCTGCTGCACGGTGTCGAAGATGGGGAGCCCGTTAGCGTCCTTGGTGCCGCCCTTGCCGGGGGTGACGCCGCCGGCCATCTTGGTGCCGTAGAGGAAGCAGCCCTTGGTGTGCACGGCACCGAAGGAGCCGGTGATGCCTTGACAGAGGACCTTGGTGTTCGCGTCGATCAGGATGGCCATAGGGAGGGGAGTGTAGAGCGAAGACGATCGCAGCGGGCAGCCCGCGGCAACGAAAAAGGCCCGCCGAAAGGCGGGCCGTACAAGGGTCGGGAAAACGCCGAAATCAACGACGACGACGGCCGGCGATCAGGCCGCCGAGGCCCAGGAGCGCCATCGCGCCGGGGGCGGGAATGAACGCGATCTCGGAGATGTACTTGGCGTTGAAACCGCCGCCCGCAGCAACCGCCGTGATGGCGTTGGTGTTGGGGTCCAAGATCCACACACCATCGCCCTTGGTGATCAGCAGGTTGCCGTTGTCGAGGCGGAACGAGGCGCGAATGCCAAGTCCGTTGCCCCAGAAGCCGGTCTGAGCGCCGGCGCCATTGAGCTGGTACGCGCCAGCCTGCGTGGTGAAGCCGAAGCCGCCGACGAGGTAGTTGCTGCCGTCGGCGTTGATCTGCTGCGGCAGCGTGAGCCCGGTGCCGGCGTTGTTGTTGTTGGAATAGAAGTTGCCGAGGAAGTTGCCCGCCGCGTCGTAGCGATCGATGCGGGAAACGCCGGTGGTGGTGGACGCCGAATAGTTGCTGACGAGCAGTTCGCCGTTGGCGGCGACATGGATATCCCACGGCGAAGTCGTGGTCGCGGTGGAGAACTGCTGAACCGCGAAGCTGCCGAGGAACGCGCCGGTGGTAGCGTCGAACTTGACGATCGAGTTGCCAAACCCGGTGCCAGCGTTGGCGACGAAGACCGTGTTGCCCTGGCGGGCCATGCCGCGGATGTTCGAGAGGTTGGTGGTGCCGCTGCCGGTCAGGGCGGTCTTGTAGGTGCCGGTTGTGAGGTTGTAGCGGAAGACCTTGTTCTGAACCTGGTCACTGATCCACACGTCAGAGCCGATCGAGAGCGCCTCGGTCTGGCTGTTGAAGACGTTGGCGGCGCCGTCGCCGACGATCCAGTTCTGCTGGACGAGCGAGCCGTTGCTCTTGTTGAAGAGCATGATGCTGCGGTTGCCGCTCGAAAAATTCGTGACCATCAGGTACTTGGCCGACGCCGACGACGCGATGCCCGCCACAGCCAGAACGAACAGAGCCTTCTTCATCTCTCTCCTACCTCTCCGGCGGCAAGGCCGCCAAAACGCACATCACGCCCGGCGCGCGGAAACGCACCGAACGATCGATCCGAATTGCCGCGGGAAGCCTCTCTCCTCGTGAGAGCCCTGAACCCAGTGCAGGCACCGGGGCGGAAAACAGGGTGACGTCTCGCGGTCGGTAAAGTACCCGAGCGTGCGGATTGCGTCAAGAAGAATCGGACGGGAAAGCACTTACGGCACACCAAACAAAGCACAATCGAAAGTCCAAAATCCAACCCGAGCCCGGCACCCCAAGAATCGCCCATGTCGCAGGCGACCGCCAAGATGCCTTCCTCGTTCGTCGGCACCCCTCACACGGGCTCTGCACCCATCATCGCCCGCGAGGGCTGGACGATCATCGCGCTCTTCGCGGCTCCCACGATCGCAGCGGGCGTTGGTGCGGCTCTGACCACCGGCCCGATCGCCGCGGCGTTGTGGGTGCTCACCGGCCTCCTATCGCTGCTGACCCTCTGGGCGATCTGGTTCTTCCGCGATCCGGAGCGGGCGCCCGCTGCGGGCGAGGATCTGTCGCTGTGCGCCATCTGTCCCGCCGACGGCGTGGTCGTGAAGATCGACAAGGCCGCCCCGCCGCCGGATGCCGTCGCCGCCGTGGGCGACTCCGGCGCGCCGCGCACCCGCATGTGCGTGTTCATGAACGTCTTCAACGTGCACGTGAACCGCACGCCCTTCGAGGGCACGATCGAGAAACTCGCGTACCACCACGGCGCGTTCTTCAACGCCAGCTTCGACAAAGCGAGCGATCTCAACGAACGCGCGAGCATGGTCCTTCGCCTCGCCGACGGCTCCCGCGCCTTCGTCGTCCAGATCGCCGGCCTCGTCGCCCGCCGCATCGTCTGCAAGGTGCGCGAGGGCCAGACGCTCCGCCCCGGCGAGCGCTACGGCTTGATCAAGTTCGGCTCCCGCGTGGACCTTTATTTGCCCGAGGGCTACGAGCCCGCCGTCACCAAAGGCCAGCGGGTCTTCGCCGGTGAAACGGTGCTTGCCCGAAAGACCAAGAATCACTAGTCCCTCGCTTTTCTTTCCCCTGCTCCCCTCCTCCGCTGCTCCCCTGCTCCCCCTCCCCCCGTGTTCCTCAAATTCCCATCCCGCCGCAACGTCGTGCCGTTCCGGGCCTTGTTCCCGAACATGATCACGTCGGCCGCCCTGGCGTGCGGGTTGGCGAGTCTGCACTTTTCGATCCAGGGCAAGTTCGAGAGCGGGCTGATCGCGATCGCGCTCTCGGCGATCTTCGACGCGCTCGACGGCCGAGCGGCACGATTGCTCCGCGTGACCAGCCGCTTCGGCGCGGTACTCGATTCGCTCTCGGACTTCGTGTCCTTCGGCGTGGGCCCGGCGGTGATGCTGTACGTCTGGATGCTGCGGCCGGAGATCGGGCCGGCCGCGATGAAGCCCTTGCCCCACCATCTTGAACCGATGTTCATGGTCTGCGTGCTGACGTACTCAATGTGCGCAGCGATGCGGCTCGCACGGTTCACCAGCGCCAAACCCGCCAAGAAGAACAACCCGATCGCCTCGCGGTTCTTCACCGGCATGCCCACTCCCGCGGCGGCGGGCGTGGTCCTGATCCCGATCCTGATCGATGTCTCACCCACGATCAAGTGGCAGATGCCGCCGGTCGCGGTGGCGGTCTACACCGTTCTCGTCGGCGCACTGATGGTGAGCCGGCGTCCGATGTTCAGCTTCAAGAAACTCGCGGTGCACCCGCGGATGGTCTTGCCGCTCTTTATCTCAGTGGGCATCCTGGTCTTCATCGCGGCCAAGGACGCGTGGCTGGCGGGCGCGATCCTTGCGGGCGGATACGTGCTGACGCTCCCCTTCTCGCACATCTCGCACGCGCGGCTGAAGCAGAGCATGACCGACCACGCCAACCGTGCAGCGAACGAGAGCGAGACTGGCGCCGCTTCCGCAAGCGCTCCCACAGTCGCCGCTCCCACGACCGACACCGACGAGCCCCGCCCGCTGCGGATCGGGAGCTCCTGATTCCGCACAAACGGCGCGGCAGCCGCGCCGCGCGACCTCCAACGTCAAGATCGTGTCAAGAAATCGTGAAGGACGCGTCACGAGCGCGGCCCTGACGGTCATCTTCACCGAACCTTGTTGCAATACAAGTCGGTCCTTCATGCGTCCTTGACTAAAACCTTCCCTCACACGCGAGGGTTGCGCATGAGGCAGAAGTGTCGAAGCCGTGAACGATCGGTCGGGATGTCGGTGTCTTTGCACCCGCGTCGCGGCTTTACGCTCATCGAGTTGCTGGTTGTCATCGCGATCATCGCGATCCTGATCGGCATCCTCCTGCCGAGCCTCGCTTCGGCCCGCGATCTCGCCCGCAAGACGCGATGCATGAGCAACCTGCGGCAGATGGGCATCGGCGTGCTGACCTACGCCGGGAGCAACCGGGGCGTCTATGTCAGCGGGCCGCAGGACGGTCGCGTCAACAACAACTGGGGCTCGGCCGCCGACATCCAGGCGGGCAAGGTGGGCTGGATGTCCGACGCCGTCTACGGGCAGTACTACAACCCCGGCGGGCTGCTGTGCCCGACCAACCCGGCGAAGTCCACGCAGTCGCTGCAGAACGACAAGCTGCCCCTGACCTTCGACGGCATCAGGACCGTGAAGGAGAAGCGCCAGCGGATGTTCGACCGCGGCATCAACACCAACTACACGATGACGTGGTACACCGCGTTCACCGAACTGGTGAGCATGAAGGACGACGGCGACGTCGATGTCAAGCGGCCCTACAAGGACTCCAGGCGCACGCAGCTCGCCTCACGCGGGCCCCTGAGCGACAAGTACCTCGGGCTGGTTCCCACCAACCTCGTGCCTCTGTTTGCCGACGGGCGTGTGAACGACGCCGGCGACGGCGAAAGCACCGTGCTCGTCGGTGATCAGACCCTTCGGGTCGTCAAGCATCTGACCGACGGTTACGCGGGCGCACCGGTCGACGGCGTCTTCGGCAAGCAGTCGTGGAGCGACCTCGGCCCCGCGCACGGCAAGGCCCCGGGCGGGAAGCTCCGCCACTCCGCGAGCGGCATTAACCAGAAGGATCTGGACAAGTACTACGGCAACTGGCTCTTCGCCGACGGGCACGTGGACTCGCTCCGCGACTCGACCCAGGACGGCGAATTCGGCTGGCTCGACGGCAGCACGTTCAGCGCCGACGACCCGTACGACGACGAAGACGTCGAGCGCAAGGTCTTCGGCGGACACCTCACGTCCGGGCGTTTCTCGCCCGATCCGGGCAAGACGCGCAGCACCGCCGCCCGGTGATGAACAACTAACTCGGCCGCCCGAAAGGGCTGCCACCACCGCGGCCCGTGTGTGCGGGCCGCGGCAGCAGGTTCGGAGAGATTGCACCGCTGGAGAAGCAGAGGGAGATCGTCATGCAGAAGAACGTGTTCGCGTGTTCACTGGCACTGAGTCTGTTCGCGGCCGCGGGCAGCGCCCAGGTCGTCCTCAACGAGGTCTGGGCCAACCCCGCCGGCGGCGGATCGTCGGGCGATGATCGCTGGGAGTACATCGAGATCTACGGCACGCCCGGCATGAAGCTCGACGGCTACATGATCGCCACCGTCTTCGGCGGCGCCGACGGCGCGGACGACAACACGCCCAACAACATCCCCGGCCCGCTCCCGCTCCTCCCCGCTCCGTGGGACCAGGGCGATGAACTGCCCGAGATCGACGAGGCATGGACCCTCGACGGCCTCACCATCGGCAGCAACGGGTTCCTGGTGATCTACAACAACAACGGCAACAACTCGAACATCGCCGCACTGCTTCCCGCGGCCACCAACCGCTCCACGTACGGCGCCAAGCACATCCCCACCTCCGACGTCGCCGGCCGCATCAAGAACGACGGCAGCGCCTCGTTCGTCCTGCTCCGCAAGCGCCCGTTCCACTCGCTCGTCTCCAACGGCAGCGGCGGGTTCGTCAGCCAGTATGACGGCAACGCCGGCTACTTCGCCGGCACCCGCTACTCCTGGCGCAAGGACATCAACCCCGACGTGAACTTCGACGGGAAGATCGACCTCAACGGCGTCGGCACCACCGGCGGCAACCCCAACGTCGCCGAAACCCCGGTCAACAGCGAAGACACCACCTACGCCGTCGTCCCCACCCCGCCCCCGTCCTCGCTCGAGCCGTACCAGATGGTCGATGACTTTGCCTTCTCCAACGGCGGCGGCAAGGAATACGTCCGCTCGTCCGAGCAGGAACTGTCCGAGACCAGCGGCTTCAACCCCGACGCCATCACCCGCGTCGCCTACTACGGCACGAACCCGAACCTCGGCGACCGCCTCAACAGCATGAGCGTCGTCGTCCCCACCCGCAGCGCCGACGAGGAGTTCTTCTACGGCGACATCCCCACCAACAGCACCCGCACCTACGACGCGACCCTCTCGTCCGGCCCGACCATCCCCGGCCAGACGCCCGGCTCGCGCTTCAGCCGCCGCAGCGCCGGCGGGCTGCAGATGACGCCCGGCAACTTCAACGACGGCACCACCACGGGCGCCGGCGCGGGCGCGGTGACGCAGTTCCGCTTCGTGCAGGGCGACTTCAACTTCGACGGCCTGGTCGATTGCTCCGATCGCGAGCTCCTCGTCGCTCGCCAGGGCGCGACCCTCGATGACACCGAGATCTTCGTCGACGACCGCGGCACGCCCGCGATCATCGACGACCTGGTGATCCCGGGCTGGTGGAAGTGGCAGGGCCGCGAGTTCAACGGCCTGCTCGCGATGCTCGATATGAACAGCACCGACGGCGGCGGCGGCACCAACAGCGCCAGCGTCACCGCGGCCGACCTGGCGTCGTTCGACGGGCTCTTCCCGAGCGTCTGCCCGGCCTCGTGCCCGGCCGATCTCAACGGCGACACGTTCGTCGATGACGCCGACTTCGTCCTCTTCGCCACCGCCTACAACATCCTGGACTGCACCGATCCGACCATGCCCGCGGACTGCCCGGCGGACCTGAACGGCGATGACTTCGTCGACGACTCTGACTTCGTGGTCTTCGCGTCGGCGTACAACGAGCTGCTCTGCCCGTAAGGCCCGACCGCTCTCGCCGACAAACCTCTTTATCGACTCACAGCCCGAGGCCACGCCTCGGGCTGTTTTCGTTGGGTGTTTGGTGCCGGGCGGCAGAAGGAGGCGGCTCTTCGCGATTTTCGCTTCGGACTTCGGAGTGCCATTCGGTATGCTCACAGCAGGGTTCAATCTGCGGGAGCGAACTCGATGGCGTACGACGAGGAGTCTCTCATGCGTAGTTTCCTGGGGATGAGCGTTGGGTGTGCGTGTGCGATCGCGGGTGTGGCGATGGCTGAACCAGCGAGCGTGCCGTCGGTCGGAAACGGAGTGGAACTCTCGAATGGTCAGGAAGGGCCGATCGGCGGCAACACGCCTCGGCGCTATCAGATGGTCATGGACGCCCGCGCGCTCGCGGGCATTCCTCCTGGAAGCGTGCTGACCGGAATTCGCTTCCGTCAGGACAACCCCACCGCCGCGCCCTGGCCACCCGCTGGTTTTTCGTTCAGCGACTACGAACTGCGGATCTCGGCGGCGGCAACGTCCGCCGCGACGATGAGCACGACCTACGACGCCAACGTGTCGGGACCCGCGACACTGGTCAAGGACGGCACGCTCGCGATCGCCGCGGGGGCGTTCCCGGGCGGCGCGGCATCGGGCGCCACGCCCGAGGCGTTTGGTCCGCTGATCGCGTTCGACACGCGGTTCACCTACGCCGGCGGCAGCCTGTGCCTGGACTTCAACCACAGCGGCACGGGTCTGGTGGCATCGGAGTTCATGGACGCGGGGATTCAGCCCGGCACGGATTTCGTCAGCGGCCTCTACTCCAATACCTCGCGCACCGCGACCACCGGACTCATCACGACCTATCCCATCATCCAGTTCGAGTACACGCCGCCAAGCAATGAGGTCGGACCGAACACGCTCGCGACGACCGAGGCCAACAACGGTCAGGAGGGCGCGCTTGGCGGCACGGGCGAGCGTCGCTTCCAGATCAATCTCGACGAAGCCGTCCTGGGCATTCCCGCCGGAAGTGTGATCACCGGCATTGCGTTCCGTATCGACAACGCGCGGACCGTCGCATGGCCCGAGGCGAATGTCACGATCACGGATTATGAAGTCCGCGTCGGGCGCGGCGTGGCGTCGGCGGCGATGTCGACCACCTACGCCGACAACATCACCTTCCCGGTGCTGGCACGCGACGGTGCTCTACAACTGAACAAAGGTGTCTTTGCGGCGGGGAACAGCGGCTCAACCCCCGAGGCCTGGGGCGTTGCCATCCCGTTCACAACCCTGGTCCCGTACGTCGGCGGCCCGTTGTGCATCGAGATCAGCCAGACCGGCACCGGTCTGGCCGGCGTCGCGTTCATGGACGCCGTGAACAGTTCCTCATCGGTCGCGAATGGCGTCCGTGGGCTGTATGCCACCTCCCGGGCGGCGGCGACGGGCTCACTCTCCGGGTCGCCGGTCGTGCGCGTGTTCTATACCCCGCCGCCGGTCGGCGCGGACCTCGCGGTGGGCGTGACCAAGGTGTACGTCGCGGACACGTTCGCGAGCACGGAAGCAACCGGGGCCCTGATTACATCGTTCAACATAAACTCCCGGTCGCTCCTGGTGGCCGCCGCAGCGGATCAGTTCGACACCATCGGGGTCGGCTCGCAGTTCGTGGGGCAGGCGACGCGGCTGGATGGCGGCAGACCCGCCTGGCCCGGTGCCGCCACGAACTTCGCGGACTACACGATCCAACTGTCACGCTCGGTGAACCCACCCAACGCGCTCTCGACCACCTTCGCCAACAACATCGGCGCTGATGTCGTTACGACCCGCACCGGGCCGCTCACGGTTCCGATCGGCGCGTTCGAGGCGGCACCGGCAAACGCGCCATTCACGTTCACAGTGGGTTACGCGCAGCCGTACACCTACAACGGCGGCCCGCTCAACATGTTCCTTCGCCACAGCGGGAGCGGGCTGGCCGAACAGTTCATGGACGCCACGAACGCATCCTCCTCGTTGGCGGCGCTCTTCGCCACGAGCGACTTTGCGCCGACCGGGATTTCGATCTCGCCCCCGATCTACCGCTTCGACGTGGACGCAAACGCGCGGGTGCCGCGCAACGCCAGCGACAGCGCCGTAACATCCGTTACCGGTCTGCTTTCTGTCAACGACTACGCGATCCAGACCATCGTCAGCGCCGCCGAACTGCGCGACATCCCGGTCGGCAGCCTCATCGATGAACTGTGGCTCAAGCACCGGAACGCCCCTGCCGATCCGGTTCAGGACGTGTTCTCGCCGGACGTTGAGGTCAGCGTCAGCACCGCGACCAACCGACCCCTCGACATGTCCACCACCTTCGCCGCCAACGACGGACCGGACAAAGTGCTCGTGTACAACGGCCACTTGGTGATTCCGGCGGCGACCTTCCCGGCGAACAACGCGAACTACGCCCGATTGCTGCGGTTCCAGCGTGCGTTCGTCTATCAGGGCGGCGACCTCTGCGTCACCATCCGCCATCGCGGTTTCTCCGGCGATGGCATCGATGCGACGATTCCACCTTCGGGCCCGGAGGCGCGGTCGGTGTTCGCCACCAGTTTCGACGCCGCAACTGGCACCGTGCTGGGCGGCCTCGCAAGCCCGCTGTACTTCGTGCACCGCTTCGGATACACACCTTCGGTCACGACCCCCAACGCCCTCGCTCGGGCCGAAGGAGTCAGCGGTCTGTCCATCGTGGGCGAGAATTCCACCATCCAGATCATCATCCCCGCCAGCGAATTGCGCGCCGTTGATGTCGGCTCGGCGCTCACCGGAATGAGCCTCCGCAACAGTTCCTCGGGCGGCGGGGCGTCGTTCCCCACGGCGGACGTCACCCTGACGCGCTTCGACGTACGGCTCGCGCCAACCTCGGTCGAACCCCTGGCGATGAGCGACACGTTCGCCAGCAACGTCGGGCCCGGCGAAATCGTGGTGCGCGACGGCCCGATCGCCGTGCCCGCCAAGGCGTTCCCTGCTTCGGGTGTCCCCTCCATCCCGTCCGAGTTCGCCTGGTTCATCCCGTTTGACCGTGCGTTCATCTACAACGGCGGCAATCTCTGCCTCACCATCCGCACCAGCGGCGCGATGCCGGGGAACGCGTTCCTCGACACGGACGGCTCGAACCCCTCCGCACGCGGCGCGATGCGGTACCGCATACTTAGCCCAGACGCGCTTGTGGCCAACAACGATTCGGGAGCCTTCGTGGTCCGCTTCGCCTTCACCGCCAGAGCCTTCTGCCCCTGGGACCTCAACAACGACGGCGTCGTCAGCGACGATGACTTCCAGATCTTCGTGCTCGCCTACGACATCCTCGATTGCAACGACGGCACCATGCCCGTCGGCTGCCCGAGCGACTTTGATTTCGACCGCATCGTCAACGACCTCGACTTCCAGGCATTCGTTCTCGCGTACAACGAACTGCTCTGCCCGTAACCGCCGCCCCACATCGCACGCAGCCACGCAAGACCCGAGCCCATGCTCGGGTCTTTTCTTGCGCGGGTCAACGACCGGCGCAACCGCGTCGGGCTCCCAACCGCAGCCGATCCCCGAAATGGGCCGCCGCCGCTCGGCAACGCCGCTCGTCCCCAGCCTGATCGAAGCGCGAAGATGTGATACAACTCTGCCTCGGAGGTACGCTCATCGACTCGCTCATCGTCAGCCCGCCGGTTCTGTTCTTCTTTCTCGGCGCCATCGCGGCGTTCGTGAAGTCCAATCTCCGCGTCCCTCGCGCGATCACCAAGCTCCTGTCGCTCTACCTGCTCTGGGCCATCGGCTTCCGCGGCGGGGTCGAGCTGCTGCACGGCGGGCTCAACGCCACCGTCGCCATCAGCCTCGGACTCGCGATGCTCCTGGCCGTCATCGTGCCGATCTACTCGTTCTTCGTGCTGCGCCTGCGCCTCACCGCCACCGACGCCGCCGCCATGGCCGCCACCTACGGCAGCATCTCCGCCGTCACCTTCATGACCGCCTGCACCGTCCTTGAGCAACGCGGCATCGAGTACGGCGGGCACATGGTCGCCGCCATGGCGCTCATGGAATCACCCGCCATCGTCATCGGCGTGCTGCTGCTCCGCCTCTTCCCCGGCGATCCCGCCGCGCCCGTCGCCATCCTTAAAAACCATCTTAAAAGTCGCCGCCGCGCATCCAACACCGACCCGCGTCAAGGCATCCCCTGGGGCACCCTGCTCCACGAAGCCTTTCTCAACGGCCCGGTCCTGTTGCTCCTCGGCAGCCTCGCCATCGGCATGCTCACCGGCGACCGTGGATACGCCGCGTTCAAGCCGCTCTGCACCGATCTGTTTAACGGCGTGCTCGTCTTCTTCCTGCTCGACCTCGGCCTTGTCGCCGCCCGACGCCTCCGCGCCCTCAAGCAGGCCGGATGGTTCGTCATCGCCTTCGGCGTGGTCACGCCCCTGCTCAATGCGGGCCTCGCAATCGCGCTCGCTCGCCTCGGCGGCCTGCAGCAGGGCGATGCGATCCTGCTCGCGGTGCTCGCCTCCAGCGCGTCTTACATCGCTGTTCCTGCAGCAATGCGACTCGTCATCCCCCAGGCCAACCCGGGTTTGTACATCCCCTCCTCGCTCGCGATCACCTTCCCGTTCAACATCGCGATCGGAATCCCGCTGTACATCGCGGCGGTCAAGATCTTCGTGCCGTGAGCATTGCCGCACGCACCCTTCTGCCCCTCACCACATCCCACCCTCGCACACTCCGCAATTCCGCGTGCGCGCGGCGCGAGCGCGTTCTGCAATGAGACGGCGTTCGTTCGCCACCGGGCCACTGATGCCCATTTCCCCATGAAACACCCGGAATCGGTGCCGCTGAAACCACAAGAACTTGAGCAGCGAAACCCGATCTCGAAGGAAGGAATTGTCTAAACTCTCATTGTTCCGATTCGACGCGTGCCGCCCGGTTTTCCGCGCACGCCGCACTCGGTTTCGTCTCTCACCCGACCGCCCGCGAAGGACCCCATGACCACCGCGACCACTCGCCCCTCGCTCGACATCAAGCCTCCGGTTGAACCCAAAGTCCCCGGCGCCGCACCCGAACTGACGATCGACCCCGAGACCGGCGGCCCCAGCACCGTCGCACGGCGTCTGGACCACCCCGCGGGCGTCAAGCCGTGGGTCCTCCGCTGGCACGTGATCATCGCCATCGCCGCGATCCACCTGGCCGCGATCCCCGCCTTCTTCCCGCAGTTCTTCTCCTGGACCGGCGTGGCCCTGATCCCGCTGGGCATCTACATCTTCGGCTGCATCGGCATCAACCTCTGCTACCACCGCCTGCTCACGCACAAGGGCTTCATCGTCCCCAAGTGGTTCGAGCGCGGCCTGGCGATGCTGGCCATCTGCAACCTCCAGGGCACACCCGGCTCCTGGGTCGCCGCCCACCGCCGCCACCACCAGCACTCGGACCATCAGCCCGACCCGCACTCGCCGCTCGTCGATTTCCTCTGGGGCCACATCGTCTGGCTCTTCGTCAACAACCCCGAGGTGGACACCCGTGAGTCGGTCGATCGTTACTGCGTCGACCTGATGCGCGACCCGGTGTACAAGTCCATGG
>JBILLU010000250.1:0-4531 GCA_044375915.1 Phycisphaerales bacterium | reverse complement strand
GGTTGCCAGAACCTTGGTCTGTAAACGAGCCCAGGCCCGCCGCTGGTGGGTCCAGTCCGGCATACACGTCAGTGGCCGGAGAAGCTGCTCGGAGAGCTTGCTGCGCCCCTGGATCACCCGGGGCAGAAACAAGATCTCCTCCTGAATGTCCGGCGCGAGGTTGTTCAGGTTCATGATCTGGCTGACGCGTGCGCTCGTGACACGGCCCGCCCTCGCCAGATCGGACTGGTTGCGGACCGCGCCCGTCATCAGGAGCCGCTCGAACTTGATCGCTAGGGCCATGAGCTTGGAGATGTGGGGCGTGCGCCCCTCCGGCGGCGTCAACTTCGGGGGCGCATCTCCCTCCTTGAGCTCTCGACGGGTCTTCGGCCCTCGCGTCAGATGGATCTTGAAGGTTACGGTTGCGCCGTCGGACATGGTGGGGTCTCCTTGGCAAGCCAGTCGTTCTCCGCGTGGAACGTGACGCTGATCTCACTGGCCGCGCCGTCGAAGGTGATTTTGGTGATCAGGAGTTTGAGGAACGCCGCCTGCTCGCGGGTCGTGAGAGCGCTCCACAATGGTTCGAACTCGGCCATCGCCGCCTCGGTCTCTTCACGCCCGACGAGTTTCTGGCGCAGGCGGTTGACGTCGTCGTCGATCGCCAGGAGCCGTCCCCGCGCCTCGCGCTCGCGGCCGTCGATGTCCGCCAATCGCGCCCGCGCCGCGTCCGTGCCCGCCCCCTCGGCCGTGAGCCGCTTGGTCTCGGATGCGTTCCATTGGCACTCACGCTGCAACGCTCGGCGCTCGACCTCGAGGGCCTCGATCTCCGTGCGATCCTGCCGCTGCGCGTGCTCGACTACCAGCCGCACGAGCTGCCGGTCGCGCCCGACCGTCTTGATGCGGCCGACGACGAACTGCTCGAGCTGATCGGCGGGAATCGACTTGCTGTCGCACCGGTCGTACCCGCGGTCTTGCGCGTTCGAGCAGACGTAGTAGCGGTAACGCTTGGTGTTCTGCGTCGAAAACGAGTGCAGCATTGGGCGGTTGCAGCCCTTGCACCACAGCAGCCCCTTGAGCAGGGCACCGTGCATGTTGTTGACCTCCGACCCGCCGGTCACGGCGTTGAAGCGGAGCTTGGCCTGCACGAGGTCCCACGTCTCCTTGTCGACGATCGCCTGGTGCTCCCCGTCGTACACGTCCTTGTGGTGCGCGACCTTCCCGATGTAGAGAACGTTGGTGAGCATGGTGTAGAGCAGGGAGCGGTTGATCGCTAGCCCGCCGATTGCGCGACCGTCCTTGGTGGTCCACTTCTTCGTCGTCCAGCCGCGCTTCTCCAGGTCGTGGACGACGCGGCGGATGGTCTCGCACCGCAGGTACGTGCGGAAGACCTCCCGCACCTGGCAGGCCTCTGCCTCGTTCACGACGAGCTTGCTGCCCACGTTGTCGTAACCGAGCACGGGCCGGCCGCCCGCGTACTTGCCCCGCTTGCGGGCGGCGGCGATCTTGTCCCGCGTGCGCTCCGAGATGATCTCCCGCTCGAACTGCGCGAACGAGAGCAGGATGTTCAACGTCAGCCGCCCCATCGAATGGGTTGTGTTGAACTGCTGGGTGACGGAGACAAACGACACCTTGTGCCGGTCGTACACCTCCATCATCTTCACGAAGTCTGTAAGGGACCGCGAGAGACGGTCCACCTTGTAGACCACCACGCAGTCAACCACGCCGGCGGCGATGTCGTTCATGAGGCGGCGCAGCGCGGGGCGCTCCATGTTGCCGCCCGTGAATCCGCCGTCGTCGTACTTGGTCGGGAGGCAGACCCAGCCCTCGTTCTTCTGGCTGGCGATGTACGCCTCGCCGCTCTCACGCTGGGCGTCCAGCGAGTTGAACTCCTGGTCCAGCCCCTCCTCGCTGCTCTTGCGCGTGTAGATCGCGCAGCGGATGTGGGGCGTCGTCGGCGTGGAGGAACGCCCGCTCATGCCGACACCCCCTCAGCGCTGGCTACAGGGCGGTTGCCCCGGTCAATCCCAAAGAACCGGTTGCCGTTCCAGTGGTTCCCAGTCGCGGCGTTGGCCACCGCAGAGAGGGACCTGTAGACACGTCCATCCCATTCGAATCCGTCGGCGCGGACGAGCACCACCAGCCGCGTTCCCTTGTAGTCCTTGGTGATGATGGTGCCGACCGCGGGGCGGGCAAACTTCGCCGGCTGCCGGAAGGTTCCCAGCGCCGCGACCTCGGGCGCGAGCGGAGCAGGCTCGGCGTTTCGTACCGACGGGGCCCTCACACGAACATCCGCGTCGTTGGCGAGCGCGTCGGCGCGGAGGCGGGCACGCTCCGTTAGGCCGCCCTCTGCGTTGGCCTGCATACGCCAGGCTACGCGCTTCAGCAGGTTCTCCCGGTTGTTGGTCGACGGTTCTTCGCCGTAGACCTCGATGTACTTCTCCTTGAGCTCGCTGGTCCGCAGGTTCACCAGCGACCGGATCTGTGCCGACAATCGTCCGTTCATGCGTCACCTCGTTTCTGGCCGTCGGGGAACGACCCCGATCCAAGCGGACCACTGAGGCGATCATCAACGCGAGAGTCAAGCGGAGACAACGGAGAACTTCGATGCTCGGCGGTGCGAGAGCCGGGGCGACCGAAGTGCCGGCGCACGGCACGCGCAAGAAGCTCGGCGGCCCGTTCCTGGCGTTCGGCGGGCGACATCGCCGCCTCGCGGGCGCAAGGCTGGGGTACGGATGGACGAATCAAGGGGAGTGCTCCGGCTTATGGATTGGGGGGCTGTGGGCCTCTACCAGGCATCTCGCCGGCGATGTCTCGATTTCACGACTACCAATTGCACTCTCGCGGGCGGCGTGCGCCCTGAGCTCCAACGATCCCTTGGACATGGACACTGCGGAAGCCATTCAGATCGTTCAACCCGCGACGCTCGATTCCCTCGCGCTGCGGATGCTCGACTGCCAGGTCTTCCCGACGTTTCTGCCCGGAGAGCACCTCGATGGTTCCAGTGTTCTCGGAGACGACTTCGTTCAAGCCGGGACACGCGCAATCGGATACTTGATGGCCGCCAGCGACGAAGAGATTGACGCCGTGGCGCTGTCAATGCATCCCAACTACCTGATGTTCTTCGATCTTGACGCAGCCAAACGACACGAAGCCGACGCAATGGAGCGCATGGCGACGCACTGGCTGTCTCACCTGGTTACTGAGCGCACGCGGCAGGGCAACTTGAGCCCCTTAGCCCCAATAGAGAATGGTCGTGTCTGGAACCGCTTTCCCAAGCTGCGTGAGTTCCTCACCGAGGAAGGGCTGCTCCGCCTGGACCCTTCGCTGAAGTTCTATCCCTACGGTGTCCACTTCGATGATCACGTGATCCACTACCACCCGTGGCTGGGCATGAGCCGTTCCGATTCGCCAGATTCCGATCTGCACGCCATGCTCTGTCATCATGCCACTACGACCCACAACACAGTTGGCATCGCCATTGACGGCCGGTGTTTCACACCGATCTCAACGTACCGCCGCATGGAACTTCGTGACTTCTGGCGCGGACGCCCATTCGACCGTGATGACCTCGACGACCCCTACAAGACAGGCGTGACGGTTCACACCGCCCCAGACCTGAAGACCGCCGGCCGGACCGCCGCGGCATGCATGATCGCCGGAATCCAGCGCACAGAGTTCTTCTGGAAGCACAAAGAGGGGATCAAGACGTTCGAAGCCGAAGAGGTGATGACGCCGGAGCGGACCGAACGAGGTCGATATCTGCACGCCGAGTACGACCTGGAGGCGAAGGGCTTCCGGCATCTGGACGGGGCGGTGATGGTGTACTCCGAATCTGATGCTCAGAAACGCATGAGGCTGGACTGTGTGCTACCGAATACTCCGCGAGCCAAAGTCAAGCCGAAGCTGTTCCGGATCGACGGCTCGATCACGATAGAACAGTGGTCATCAGCGCTCTGTCTGTTTTTCCGCGCAAATCCCCTGGTACATGAGTACCTCGCCGGCGCAACTGGACCCTCGGTGGACACGATCCCCACCGCTCCATGAATCAGTCGCGGCGACGCACACCGCGATGGTGATCGGCAAAGCGGTCAAGCCGATCCGCAAGAATGCGAACGACGTCGTCAGCCGAGTCCGCACCGAAGACCCGATCATCCGTTTCGTTCGGGTAACGATTGCGCTCGTCCACCCGTTGGTCAGCCATTCGCCCGCTCCAGCCCTCGACGCGCATGCCGATGATCAGCCTCTTGTATATCCAGGCGAAGCAGATCTCCGACATCGTGCCCGCGCCCCCGCCGACGGCGATGACCGCATCGGCGTGCGCTACGACGGAGTTGCGGACATGGTCGAGGCCTGAGGCAAGCACGACATCCACGAACGCGTTTGCCTCGCCGGGATCGTGGCCGGGTACGACGCCCACCGTATCGCCAGACCGGTACTTCGAAGACGAGCGGGCACCCCGAGAGGCCGCCTCCATCACGCCACCAAGCCCTCCCGTGAGCACGCGATAGCCCGCATCAACGAGGGCTCGACCAATGTCCTCCGCGAGCTTGTC
>JBILLU010000249.1:0-4572 GCA_044375915.1 Phycisphaerales bacterium | reverse complement strand
GAGATCCGCTCAATCGCGAGGGTCTCGGTGTCCACGACGAAGACGTCGAACTGCCCGTTCGAGTCGCCGGGCACGAGCGTGTCGTCCAGGGAAACGAAGACGATCTCGCCTCCGTCAGGCGTCATCTCCGGCGTGCCCCACTGCTCCGTGATCGGCTGCCCAAACGGAGCGGAAATCAGCTTCGTCGTGCCGGCCTGGCGGTCCAAGCGATACACCTGAAAGGTTGGAATCGCCACGCCGCGCAGGATGTTGCTGGCTGCCGAAACGAAGCTCACATATCGTCCATCGTCGCTGACATCCGGTCTGAAACAGTTGGCGTTTGGCCATCCGCCATCGAACGCTTGGCCGATCCGTTCGGTCGTACCTGTCAGGCGGTCTCGGAGATAGACGTTCTCCAGCCCACTCGCTCCTGGCGCGAGGTTTGTCGCCGTTGACACGAACGCCACAAACCGCCCATCTCCACTCACCACTCCTCCCGAACTGATGCCATTGGCTGGCACTTCGTCGCTATTGACTGAGACAAGCTCCAACGCGCCCGTGACGCGATCCTTCAGCATGAGGTCCTGGTTGGTCGGTGTGGGTCCGCTGAGCAGATCCGACGAAACCGACAGGAGCACATACCGACCGTCGTCGGTGATGTCAGGAAACGCCGCGGTCGCGTCCGTGTCACCCAGCGCCCCAGCGGAGGTCATCGTCAGCAACTCGACACCAGAGGTCGCGCTCTCGATGTCGACGTCGATCTGCCACGTGGCAACTGCGCCAGAATCAGCCGCGGCGAGGTCCGAGATCGTCAGCGTCCACGTCCCAGCGATGCTTCGGCCCTGAAGCTGGGAAGCAAGGCCAATCGGGGCGCCGCTACCCCCTCCCGTTGCCGCATATGTGCCACTCGGAACGTTGTAGCCGTTGCCGTTCGATGGGAGTGTCGCCAGCGCCCACAGGTCAGCACCACCGTCCGCGAAGGTGTAGTCACCGAGGAAGTTGGAGCTGTCCCCGCTTCCCGCGATCGGAAACCCCACTCGGTCAACGAGCGATACGGTGGTTCCGTCGGGCGCAGTCAGGGTGATCCGCGCGTCGCCGATCCAGGTGTGGCTCAGTCCGCTCAAGGTGACGCCGTTGAATGCTCCGACCGTGCCTTCGTTGGCCACAGTGAGCTGAAACGTGGCCACTCCCTCGATCGTGGTCGAAGGAGGAACGAAGACCGCGTCAATCAGTGGACCACCGGCACCAGAGAAGATGTCGGCGGAGGCAAGACAGTTGGTGGCAAGCGCCACGACGAGGGCGAGAGAGTGATTTCGGCTCATGTGGGTTCAGAAGGGACGACTTGCCGAGAAAGGAGATCTCGCGAGTTGCGGGAACGGACTCCCGGTCCTCTGCGTCAGCGCCGCGAGCCCACGGAAGCAAGATCGAGAAGATTCTGAACGGGATGCCCCGCGCGCCGCGCGACCGCACGATCACGAGGGGCAATCGCCCCACGCACCCAACAGTTCGCCGAGATCGGCGGACGACGTCGTTCCGTCCCCATCAAGGTCGCCGTTCGAGTCGCCCCAGGCGCCGAGCAGCACAGCGAGGTCCGCCTGACCGACGATCCCATCGAAGGTGAGATCGGCGGGGCATTCGCTGGGGCAGCCGACAAGGCGAGCGACCCAACTGTCGCCGGCGGCGCTCGTACTGAAGGTACCCCCCATGACAAGTGAGGGAGGAACGGAAGGCGTGCCCGGGCGCGCGTGGAGAGCAAACACTCCAAACGGTGACTGCGGAACCCCCGTCCAGGTCGCGCCATCCCAGACATCCAGATACATCGGCCCGCGCGCCGCGTACAGGCGGGAGCCGCCCCCGAAGCGATCCGGCATGACTGCCAGGGACATCACCCCTTCGGATGATGGGCTCATGGTCCCCATCGCCTCCCACCCGCTGCCATTCCAAATTGCTGTGAAGTTGGAGGGCACTCCACCCGCAGCGCCGAACCAACCCCCTGCAATCAACTTCGGACCCTGTCCCTGCCCGTCGTCGAAGCTCGCCAACGCCACTACCTCGTCGTTCGTCCCCGATCCAAGCGCTGACCAGGCCACGCCATCCCACTTCGCGATGTTGCTCGCGGGAGTCGCACCCGCTGTCGAGAACGCGCCTCCGACATAGAGCGCTGGTCCATGACCGAGTCCATCGTCGTGAACGTGAATCGCGTTGCAGAACTCACCCGGTCCACCAATCCCTTCGGCGAGCGGCGACCACCGGTTGCCATCCCAACGTGCGATCCTCTGTGCGAATACGCCACCCGCTGTCGTGAAATCCCCCGCGACGAAGAGCGCGGGGCCGCCTCCTTGGCCATCATCAAAGACAGCCATCGCAAACACGGCGCCGTTGACTCCTCCACCCACCGGTGACCACGCCGAGCCGTCCCACCGCGCGATCCCGCTCGCGGGAACCCCACCGGCAGTAGCGAAAGCCCCACCGGCGTAGAGCGCCGCGCCCCCGCCGCGACCATCGTTGAAGAAGGCGAGCGCCCTGATTTCGCCAGCGAATCCGCTCCCCAGAGCGTGCCACGATCCGCCGTCCCATCGAGCGACCCCGTTCGTGTGGAAGCGCCCCAACAGGTGGCCACCGACGATGAGCTCCTTGGAGTTCGCGCTCTCATCGATCGGCACTGCCAGGGCCAACACAGTATCGACGATCCCGCTTGGCATGATCGGCCAGCTCGCGCCGTCCCAGACAGCGAAGTTCGTCGCCACCTCGCCACCTGCTGTGTCGAAGCGGCCCCCGACGTAGGTCAACGGCTCCGACGCCTCGGGCCCGTTCATGGACGCAAGCGCGTAGACGACAGGGGGACCGTTCTGCGACGAGTACTTCTCCACCCCTTGCTCGAGCGTCGACCACGCCGAGCCATCCCATTGGGCAATGGAGTTCGCCGGAGCTCCGCCCGCAAGCGCGAACATCCCGCCGACGATCAAGACCGGCGGGCGCCCATCCGCTTCCGAGGTATGAAGGGCGCGCACAGCCGGTCCACTGACTCCCGTCCCCAACGACGACCATGAGCGCCCATCCCACGACGCGATCCGACTCGCCGGCTGCCCACCGGCGACGACGAATGCTCCTCCGACATAGAGCCGAGACTGGGTCCCATCGTGAACGACTTCGAGAGCGAAAGCGGAGCTGCCGACGCCCGCACCCAACGCGGTCCATGTCGTACCGCCCCACGACGCCACGCGACTCGCAGGGGCACCGCCCGCAGAGGTGAAGTCACCGGCGGCGATGAGCTTCGGCCCAGCGCCCGAGCCGTCATCGAACATCTTCAAGGCAAAGACCGAGGAGTTCACCCCGGAGGAAAGAGGAGACCACGATCGCCCATCCCACTTCGCAATGCGGCTCGTCGAGACACCTCCAGCAAGCGTGAACGCGCCGCCGGCGTAGAGCGCTGGTCCGGCGCCCGACCCGTCGTCGAAGACCGCGAGCGAGAGGACGGCATCGTTCGTGCCGCCCCCGACCGCCGACCACTCCTGTCCGTTCCAGCGAGCGATGTAGGCTGCGGGAAGTCCGCCTGCCTTCACAAAGAGGCCTCCGGCGTACAGCGCCGGACCTCCGCCTTGGCCATCGTCGAAAACGGCGAGGGCGAAGACCTTGGTGCTGCTGGAGCCGCCGAGCTCGACACCCGTTCCAAGCGGGCGCCATCCCTTCCCATCCCAGCGGGCCACGCTGTGTGCGATGGAGCCCCCGGCAATGGTGAAGAGGCCGCCAGCATAGAGCTCCGGTCCCCGACCAGAACCATCGTCGAAGGTCGTCAGCGCGTAGATGTCCCCGGATTCACCCAAGAAGGGCGGAGTGGTGAACAAGCCGTATGTGCCAGATCGTCCGTCGAAGCTCGGCATCCAGTCCGGTTCGCACCCAGAGTCCGCCGCCAGCGTGGGTGTGACGATCGAGGCGACCGTAACAATGAATAGTGCGCAAAGGGATCGGATCAGCGCTTGCATGGGGAACCTCACGGGGCTAGGCCGGTGGTCGCCCGGAAGAATCGTCCGCGTCCTTCCCGGACGGGCCGGCTCTCCCGAGTACGCCTCCGGTCCCCTGCGTCAACCGGAACCCGACGCAGAGGAGAAAACCGGAATTCTTGGATTCACGACCAGAGTCCTTGGATCTCACCCCGCCGATCGGGACAATCTCGAACCGACCCCGCGACACAAGCGGTCAGGTCACCCACCGGCCACAGCGAGTCAGCGGAGAAGAGCATGTCTTTCGGAGACGATCCTGGGGAGCGAAGCGGGGATGAGCGCCGCGCAGATCAGGCAGCCGGCGAAGCGACCGGGCTTAGGAGCGGGTTCGCCCAGTCGGCGTCTGCTCGTCACACCAACGATCAAGGGGAACCAGCCGCTCTCATCTACGCCGCCCTCTACGGCATCGCTAAGCCGCTCATGGACGACGAGCGCGACGACCACACCCTTCAGACAACGGCGGTCGTTCATGAGGCCTGGCTCCGCCTCCGTGACCAGCCGGAGATCAAGGCCGGACCGGGGCACGCCGACTTCGGCCGCATCGCCGCGAACTCCATTCGCCAGATCCTGGTCGACCACGCTCGTCACCGAT
>JBILLU010000055.1:0-17978 GCA_044375915.1 Phycisphaerales bacterium | reverse complement strand
CGGGCGTAGGACTCGCCGGGGGCGAGGTCGCGACGCAGGGAGAGGACGCAGACATCAAAGCGGTGCTCGTTGACGCCCCGGAGGATGCCAGCGAGCATGGCGGATTCGAACCCGCCGTAGTCGGCCCGAACGACGTCGCCCGGATAGGCGAGGGCGATGACGGTGGAAACGCCGTGGCGAACGCTGTTGGCCTTGCTGTACCCGACGCTGGCGGCGGCCTCAAAGACGCGCTGACGGGTGGCGGGGTCGACGTTGGGGTGGTTGTTGAGCGAACGCGACACAGTGGCGATGGACACGCCGGCTCTGCTCGCGATGGTTCGGACGTTGCTCATGGTCTGCCCCGTTCCTTTGGAACAGTTGGAACAGTTTCAATGTATCAGAAACGGAGGCATCGTCAAGTATTGATGAAGCCGAATCGCAAATTTTTTGAGTTGTCCACATGGGGAAGTCTTTGCCCACCAAGACGTCGAAAATTGCGGAGAAATAGGGCAAATTACCGATCGATGATTGTGGGCGATGGCGTGGCGATCGCGTGCCAGAGCATCTGGCTGGCGTTCCACAACGTCCATGTAACAGCTTTGAAAGCGCCTTTCACTGGCCTTTCGGACCCACCCGCGGCTCAGCTGCCGTAGAAGTCGCTCAGCGGCTTCATCTTGAACGCCTCGATGAGGTCGTCGGTGAGGGTCTCTTCGTGGACGGACTTGCCCCACTCGCGGATGGTGCTGCCCTCGCGAAAATCCTGGGTCCCCATGTGGCCGACGGGGATGCCGCTGAGAGCCCACGGCCCGCGGATGACGTGGACGGTGCGGTCAAAGTGCAACGCGCCGCGGAAAAAGGGCGGGGCGTAGTACTCGACGTCGCGGCTGCCCAGCCCGATGTGCTGGTAGTTGAGGTCAGAGAACGTGTCTTTCCAGTCGGCCAGATCGTCGGCAGGCTCGGGGTCCAGGTCCGGCAGTTCCGCGGCGTCCTTGATCTCGTAGGTTTTCGAAGAGACCTTGTTGGCGCGGAGGTAGTTGAGGCCGCGCATCGCGTAGACCGGGACTTTGTCGATCGAGTTCTGATTGACGCCGGCACCGACGTACTCGAAGGCGTTGCGGTACGCGTCGGTGCGGGCCTTGAAGTCGGCGATGAAGAGCTGATTGATCGCCAGCGGCAGGAACATGAAGACGATGATCAGGAACATGATCAGCGCCATTTCGACCATGACAGTCCCGCGGCGGCGGGCGTAGAGCCAAGTCCGCGCCTCCCCGCCCCGCGCAGCGGGGAGGGGTGGTCGAGCGGAGCGAGACCGGGGAGGGGCTTTGGGTGTACGGACATCAGTGCCACCAGGCACCCGCAATCCCCTCACCTGCTTCGCCGATGGCGAAGCGGTCCTCTCCCCGCACGCGGGGAGAGGGAGCGCGGCGGCGACGCTCGCGGAAGACCTAGTGCTTGATGAGTTTGGGTATGCGTCCACTGACGTCGCCTTGCTGGAGGATGGTGTCTTTGTACTGGTCGCGCATCGTCGAGTCTTCGCTGAACGCGTCGCCGAAGTGGTTGGCACGGGTGAGGCGGCCGGCCCAGTTGGCGCCGGGGGGCGTCCAGGCGCGCCAGGGGATGGGCGGGCTGTACGCGGCGGAGGAGATCGAGGAATCGATGCCGAGGTAGGTTTCGGCCTGGGCGTAGGCGACGGTTTCGCGGGCGTTGTTGATGCCGTACTTGAACCAGTAGTTGAGGAAGAGCTGCCGCTTGGATTCGTTCTCTTCGGTGGCGGTGGCGACGACGGAGAAGGCCTTGCGGTCGTCGTCGTTGTCGGCGGCGAACTCGAGCGGACCCCACTGGGTGGTGAGGACATGGAGCTGCGGGCCGTAGAAGAGCGACAAAGCCTCGATGGTGGGTACGCCGCCGACCCACCAGCAGGTGACGGCCTTGCCCTCGACGATGGAGCGCAGCGTCTGGCTCCGAGGCCAGCCGGTATCGACGAGGAGGAAGCGGAGGTTGAACCACGGAGCGGCGGAGAGAAGGTTGCCGGTCTGGAGCGGGGCTGAGATCAGGCCGGTGTTCCCGCCGGTCGCGTCATCGACCGCGACGCCGGAATCGCCGCTGGAGATGGGCTGGCTGAGGCGAATGCTCATGCCGGGGCCGAAGGCTTCCTCGGTGATCTTGCGTTGATCCTCGATCATCTGCGGTATGGCGGCGATGAGGCCTTTCTGGAAGTCGGCGAGGTCGCCGGGACGACCGAAGGTGTCGAAGGCGTCCACGAGCGACGGCGCGGTGGCGGTGATGAACTCGATGTAGGGCGGGAGCTCGACCGCGATGATGTAGATGACCGCCGCCGCGGCAAACGCTGCTCCAACCGCCTGCGACACGATCGGGACCCCGCCCGCTGCCGCGACTCCGGCATCAAACTGCCGCTTGATGTACAGCAGCCAGTTGATGGGTACGCCGACGTACACGGCGACGGTAGCGATGGCGCACGAGAAGGCAGACGCGTTGCGGACGGCTGCGTAGTTGGTCTGCGCGGTCAGATTAATCGCGCGGCTCATGATGACCGAGCTGTTGTACGCGGCGACGTCGGCGGCGGCCTGGGCCTTGAGCTTGGGCCCCAGCGTCTGGCCGGTGTTGTAGACCAGTGCGGTGGCGTTGAAGAACGTGAAGAACATCAAGAGGAAGAAGATCGAGACCACGCCGCGGTCGTTTCGGTGGATGGGCGCGACGACGCGGGAAGGCAGCGTGGTTCCAGCGTGGCGGATGAGCGCGGCCACGGAAGGACGTGCGTCCTCTTCGTCGCGGAAGCGACGCAGCGGCGGCTGGAAGCGATCGATGATGTTGGTGATCCATCCCATAGGAAATCGCGTGGGCGAAAGCGATCAGTTGGCTTCGGCGGGCGAGAGAGCGGTGAAGAACCAGCCGACCCAGATGCCCTGCAGCGGATGGGCCTCACGCGGGCCGGTGGTGGGGAGCTGGTGAGCGGCGGAGACGACGAGGGCGCGGGCGGGTGCGTTGCGGGCTTGGACGGAGACGACCGGCATGCCGGGCAGGAGGTCGATGCCGGGGATGACAAGGTAGAGCTTGTAATCGATCTTGACGTAGATCTCGCGGTTGCCGATGGGGTTGACCATGAGGTTGGTGAACTGCGGCGGCAGGACGATCGAGGCCAGCGCGGACGCGAGCGGGTTGACGGGTGGTTGCTTCACGTCGAAGGTGAAGGTGGTGTTGGCCTTGGCGTAGTTCATGCGGCGCGGGTAGGCCGAGTTGACGTAGACGGAGGATTGGCGGCCGACGGTTTCGAAGATCGCGCGGGCGTCCTGGTCGCCGCCGGACCCGTTCCAAGGCGAGATTGTGGCGAGGATGAGCTGCGCGGCGCTGCGGGCGTCGGTGTCGCCCTGGCTGGAGATGCTCTCGATCGGTGCGACGCCCCACTGGCGTTCGGTGCTGACGGCGGCTGCTCGCGTGGCGGCGAAGGCGGCGTACTTGACGATGAGCGAGGCGTTGGCGAAGAGCGCCATCTGGAAGACCATTGACATCAGCCAGAGCAGGAGCGGGAAGGCAAGTGCAAACTCAACGATGATCGAGCCACCCTCGTGGTGACGGCTCTTCCACAGCGCGATCGAGCGGGTGCGGATGCGGAGCATGAGGCGCACCGATTCGATCGCGAAGCAGCAGGCGCCGACGCTGAGGGCCAGGAGCCCGATGCTGATCGCGTCGTCGGGAGTGTCGTGCCCGAGGCGTGCTCCGAGCGGAGCGGCGAAGGCGAAGGCGTAGCAACAGGCGACCCCGGCGATCACGAGGATCGCGTCGAAGGCCAGGGTTGTCGCGCGACGCGGGATCATCGGGGTGTGCTTACTTGAACGTTGCGGTCGTTGGAAGACGCCGAGGCTGAGGAGTCTTCGACGAAGCCTCGGATGGGATGGAACTTGCGATCACGATTCCAATGCTGCTTCCGGTGCGCAGGCTGCGATCGATCCGAGGCTTCCTCGCGGACTCGTCAGCCTCGGCGTCTGGTCAGTGCTCGTGTGCCACCGAGGCGGGCGAATCACTGCGAGAACGAACGGATCCAGTGTACAAGGAAATCCATCGGCGCATAGACCTGCGCGAGCAGAAAGCCGAGCAGGATCGAGACCGCGAAGGGGGCCTCACTGCGTCGGAACTTGGGGGGCGTGATGCGGGCGAAGGAGGGCCAGGCGGTCTTCAGAGTCGAGAACGCGAGCCGCTGCATGGCAGCGACCAACGCGCCGCCGAGCAGCAGGTTCACCAGCCCGATGGCGGCGGCGAACAGGATGGCGTTGAACATTACCGGCAGCGATTGGGAGAGCCCGAGCAGGGCGCCGGTCATGGCGAGGACCTTGGCGTCGCCGCCGCCGAGGCCTCCGGCGATGAACGAGCCGATGCCGAGCACGGCACAGACCGCGAACCCCGCCACGGCGTCTCCAGGAGATGAGGCGCCGAGCCACAGGAGCGGAACCGTCTGGTCGAGGGCGAACAGGAGCGACGGGAGGGCTAGGTTGAAGAAAAGTGCTAGGAGGATCCCGGGGTATGTGAGGCGATTCGGAATGCGACGGCACGCGGCGTCGACCCAGGCAGCGCAGAACAGCAGCAGAGAGGCGAAGGCGGTCAGGAAGAACCCACGGTCGCTGCGACCAAGGCCAATCTGCCAAACGCTGGCGATGGCGGCACTGATGCAAATGGCCGCGATCCATTTGTCGATCGACCACCAGGCGAGGCCTTGGGGCTGGTCGGGCGCGGGGATGGGAGCTTCTGTCGGCGTGGCCGCCGTGGCGTCGGGAATTGCAAGCGTTGCCGGCGCAGGAGAAAGCCCCGCCGAGCCCGAGTCGATGGAGATCTCATCCCGGGCGGGCGAGGCTTGTTCGTTCATGGCAACATCCGCACGGGCGATTCAGGGCATCGCCGAGGGCTTCTGCGGATTCGTGTTGGTGACTTCCTGGTTCACCTTGTCGGATTTGCTCTTGAGGCCGCCCAGCGCCCACTGCGCGATGAAGTAGATGCCGACGAGCACAATCAGGCCGACGATGACGAGCAGAACCCACTCAACGGTGTTGGGGCCTTCCTCGTTGCGGTGCAGGGCGGAAATGCGGCGGGCGATGCTGTTGCGGGCCATGGTGGTCCTTTCCTCTCGGTCGGCTCGACGCCCGGCGAACGGGTGGCGAGCGTGGTGCCTGGGTGAATCAACTGTGATCGGAGCAAATTCGGCGATTGGTGCGGGCGTCCTTGACGATTGCGGCGGTGGGGGACGCGGCTACGGGAACGGGGAGCTGATGATGCCGCTGATGCGGTAGAAGTAGTCGGTGATGAGCTGGATGATGAGGTTGTGGGTCATCACCAAAATGAGGCAGAGGCAGAGCAGGAGGGCGTACTCGACGGCCGTCTGGCCGCCTTCAGAGGCGTGGAATCTCTTCCATCGAAAGCGCACGTTGCGTTCACCTTCCCTCACGAGACACTACCAGAAAAGATGGATTTCGTCAACTTCACCTTGGGGGTGAGGCCCATCCACTCCAGTTCCGAGGCCAGTTTGGGGCGAACACCTGTCCACTTGAGGATCGGGGTGGCGGACTTGGTGTCGAGGTTGAAGATGTCGCGCACGGAGTACGTTCCGGCGGCGTCGTCAAAGCCGATTTCGGAGATGTGGGTAATCAAGCGGCGGCCGCTGTGGAGGCGGGCGGCCTGAACCACGATGTCGACGGCGGTGGCGACCTGGCGACGCAGCGCCTGCAGGGGAAGTCCCGAGTCGGCAAGCATGCACATGGTCTCGAGGCGGCTGCAGGCCTGACCGGGGGTGTCGGCGTGCAGGGTGCTGAGCGAGCCGCGGTGGCCGGAGGACATGGCCTGGAGCATGTCGAGGGCCTCGCCGCGGCGGACTTCGCCGACGACGATGCGATCGGGGCGCATGCGGAGCGCGGATGCGAACAGGTCGCGAATAGTGACCTGGCCACGGCCGTAGATGTCGGCGGGGCGAGCCTCCATCTGGACCACATGTTCTTTCTGCACCTGGAGTTCGCGTGTGTCTTCGATGACGACGATGCGTTCGGAGTTGTCGAACTCGGTGGAGAGGATGTTGAGCAGGGTGGTCTTGCCCGAGCCGGTGCCGCCGGAGACGATGATGTTTTGGGTGGCGGCGACGCAGAGGAGCAGGAACTCAAGGCCCTCGGGGGTGATGGCCTGCCGGTCGAGCAAAAACTGCGGGTTGACGGCCTTGCGGGAGAAGCGGCGGATGTTGATCGAGGTGCCGGCCGCGGCGATGGGGGGCAGGACGATGCAGATACGCGAGCCGTCGGGCAGGCGGCCGTCGAGGATCGGGTCCTGCTCGCTGACGTTTCTGCCGACGAACTGGGCGATGTTGTTGGCGGCGGCCATGAGGGCACGCTCGTTCTCGAAGCGGGCTGTGGTCTTCTCGACCTTGCCGCCGCGTTCGACGTAGACGGCGTCGGGGCCGTTGATCATGATCTCGGAGACCGATTCGTCGTTGAGCAGGTGGACGATCGGAGCGAGGAAAAAAGCGGTGCCGGCTTGGTATGCCCGTTGCACGCCGCTTTGTGCCTTGGCGGGTGCTGGTGTGCTCGAGGCGTTTGCGACAGCGGTGCTGCCGTTGTGGGCGGCGGAGTCGGACATTGGCGTGAAGCTATCAGAACGGCGCGGGATCGGCAAGCGCCGGTTTGCGGAGCGGGGTGATTTCGGTTAGTGTCGGACCATGCGCAGCAATCCGAGCGGGGCGTCGTTGAGTGGTGTGTTCAGCAGCCGAGCCGCGGGCGCGTGGGCGCTGGTGCTCGCCGCGGGATCGGTGGCGACGGCGTTGGCGCAGCCAGCATCGCCCACGGCGCCGGCGTCGACGACGATCACGACCGACAAGGCAACGATCTCGGTGCCGAACACGATTGTGGCGCCGGAGCCGGCGGCCGACCAGCCGGCGGCGAGCGGCGAGAAGAACGCGGCGCAGCCCGGCGAGGTCTTCTCGGAGGTGCGGGTCTCGCCGTACTTCCTGGTCGATATCGTGGCGCAGAACGCGAGCCTTGTCAGCATTCTGCAGAAGCTGGCGATCCAGTCGCGTCGGAACATTGTGTCGGCGAAGGCGATCGACACGCCGATCTCGGCGACGATTTATGCGGTGCCGTTCGAGACGGCGCTGAATGCACTGCTGAAGCCACAGGGACTCGGATACATCGAGCGTGATGGCGTGCTGTACGTGTACCCGCAGTCGGACATCGATCGGCTTTCGCTGGCGGACCGCGGCGTGGTGTCGAAGGTGATACGGCTGAACTACATCACCGCCGAGGACGCGGCGGAGTTTGCCATGGACGCTCTGTCGCCCAACGGCAAGGTGAAGGCGACCAGCGACGGGGGAGGGGCGAAGGAAGGCGGCTCGGGCGGAGGCTCCGATGGCGGATCGAGCGGCGGTGAGAGCGGCAGCGGCGGAATCGTCGCGTCGTCGGACGGCGTCTATTCGCCGGACACCGAGAAGTTTGCCCTTTCCAACGCGATCGTCGTAACCGACTATCCGGAAAACGTGGCCGCGGTCGAGGCGATGATGGCCGAGATCGAGGAGCAGCCCATCCAGGTGCTGCTGGAGGCGACGATCGTACAGACGAAGCTGACCGAGGCCAACGCGTTCGGCGTGGACTTCGCGATGCTCAACGACATCCAGTTCACGGACTTCTTCAAGTTCCCGTCGGCGTTCAATCCGTTGGGATTCACGTCGCCCTCGGGTCAGTCTGGTGGCACGGCGTCGACCTCGCCGCGGAACAGCAGCTTCCTCGCGGTGAGTCCGGGCAACACCGGACCGGGCAAGGGCAACATCAAGGGCGGCATCGTCTCCGGCGACGTGGCCGTGTTCATCCGGGCGCTCGACGAGGTGACCGATGTGTCGCTCCTGAGCAACCCCAAGGTGCTGTCGCTGAACCGCCAACGGGCGCGTGTGAATGTCGGCGTGCGCGTCGGCTACCTCGAGACGACCGCGACGCAGGTTGCGGTGACGCAGACGATCAAGTTCCTCGACACCGGCATCACGCTCGACGTGCGGCCGTTCGTCATGGCCGACGGGCAGGTGCGGCTGCGGCTGTCGCCGAAGGTCTCGGCGGTGACGTTCCGCAACATCACCGACAGCCAGGGGCGGGCGCAGCAGATCCCCGATGAAGAAATCCAGATGGTGACTGCCGACGTGCTGGTGCCGGGCGGCTCAACGGCGGTGCTCGGCGGCCTTTTCCGCGAGGACATTACCAACGCGCGATCGCAGGTGCCGGTGGTTGGTGACATCCCGATTGTCGGCGAGGCGTTCCGCGGGCGCGACAACACGGTGAACCGGTCGGAGATCATCTTCCTGATCAAGCCCACGGTGCTGACGAGCAAGCAGGTGGACGAGCAGGGCGCCAAGGCGGTTGGCTACTCGCAGCGGGTGCGGGCGGGATCGCGGCTGGGCCTCTTGCCCTGGAGCCGCGAACGCCAAAGTGCGCAGCTGAACGTCGATGCCCTGCACCTGGCGGGAGAAGGTCGCGTGGACGACGCGCTCTGGCGGCTGCGTCGTTCGCTGGAGCTGAACCCGGCGCAGGCGGACGCGATTCGCATCCGCGAGAATCTGATGGGCGGGCAGATGTGGTGGCCGAGCCGCAACCTGATGAACGATGCGGTGAACGACGAACTCGACAAGGCCTTCCCGGAATTGACGAAGGTCGCGCCGTCGCTGTTCTTCCCCGGCGAGAAGCGTCGGGCGACCAAGCCAGCGGACCCAATGTTGCCTCAGCCGCGGAAGCAAGAGACCGAAGCGCCGGCGGCGGCATCGGCCGAGCCGGTCGCGGTTCCGGTCGCGGTTCCGGAGGCGGCACCCGAGGCGTCTCCCGCGGCCGATCCGAAGCGGTAAGGTTGTGCCTCGTGCGTTCGAGAGAGGAAGAGAAATGAAACTGCGAAAACAGTCCCGCGCGCTTTCCGACGGTGCGTGCTCGGTGTTCGTGTCGGCGCTCGTGACGGGGTTGGTGGTGGCGATCATGCCGGGGTGCGCCGGTCATGGCAAGTACACGACCGAGGGCAAGGAGCTTGCGGAGCAGAACCAAGCCCGCATGAAGGCCGCGTCGCGGTACGACTTGGCGATGCAGGAGTTCGTCTCGGGCGATCCCAAGCGGGCGCTGCAGTCGATCGATCAGTCGATCGCGTCGCACAATGGAACGCCTGCGGCGCACATGCTCCGTGGTCGGATCCTTGGCGAGCTTGGGCGGGCCGAAGAGGGTGTGGTGGCGTTCGAGACGGCGACGAAGATCGATCCGGAGAACGCCGAGGCGCACTACTACCTAGGCATGGCGCTGGAGCGGCTGGGACGCAACGACGATGCGTTGGCGGCGTACAAGAAGGCCGGAGAACTCGATCGGGCGAACGCGCAGTATCCGATCGCGGCGGCTGAACTGTTGATCGAGCAGGGCAAGATGGCGGATGCGCGGGCGGTCATCACCGCGTCGTCGCCAGAGGTACGAGGCAGCTCCGGAATCTTGCAGACACTCGGACACATCGAGATGATGCAGGGCAACACCGCAGCGGGATTGGCGCACTTCCGGGATGCAGCGACGCTGAGCCCCAACGACCCGTCGCTGCTGGACGACCTGGCGCGGGCGCAGGTGGCGGCGGGGCAGATCGTCGAGGGCGAGCGGACGCTGTCGCGGCTCTTGTCGATGCCCAAGATGCAGAACCGGCGCGATCTGGTGATGCTGCGGGCACGGTGCCTGAGCGAGATGGACCGTCCGGTCGAGGCGAGAGAGATTCTCCTTAAGCTCGCCCAGACCGGCGACACGGACCCGGCGGTGTGGAAGCGGCTCTTCGAGCTCGGTCGCCAGCTTGGCGACGTGCGTCTGCAGCGTCAGGCGGCTTCGACGCTCATCGCTACCGCACCCAACGAGCCAGACGGCTTTGTCGCGATGGCGCTGTGCCAGAAGGACATGGGCGAGATCGATCAGGCCATCGTGAACCTCGAAAAGGCCATGGCACGCACCACGACCGATCCGACTCCGGCCAAGACCCTTGGCCTGCTGCGTGCCCAGATCGGCGATCGCGCCGGCGCGGCGCGGGCGTTCCGCGCGGCGGCAGAGATGGACCCCGCCGACACGCGGGCTCGGGCGCTTGCGGCAGAGTTCGAGAAGGGGATGTGAGTTGACATTGTCGACATCCCGTCTCCCCGCGGGCCGGGAGAGGCCCGTTTCGCAGGTGGCGAAGCAGATGAGGGGAGTGCGGATACGTTGACGCCGCGGACGTCCGGGCGCTCAAGGACTCTCAACGTCGTCGCGACGCGTCCACCACCCCTCCCCGCTGCACGGGGTGGGCAAGCGAGACAGGCTTGGCACGGACGCCCCTTTTTCACCGCTCGGCGGGCTTGGGCTCGGAGAAATCCTGCACGATGATCGTGTCCGGGTTCAGCACGAATCGGGTCGCGATCGATCGGGCTTGCTGCACGGTGAATCGATCGGTGGCGTCGATCTGCACGTAGACGAACTCGTCGATCGGCGTGATCGCCGCGCGGGCCCGTGGGTTGGTTGCGCCCGCACCCTCGAGGGCTTTCTCGATGCGGCGGCAGACCGCCAGCGGGTCGACGCCGACCTCGGGGACGATGCGGTCGTTCGCGGGGGTCAGGCGCAGGATCAGGTGCTGCAGTTCGCGGGACGAGAGCACCGGTCCGCTGATGCGGACGCGGTTGATCTCGGGCATGTCCTGCATGGTCAGCGTGTCGAGCGGGGCCTGGCGTGACAGGAACGAGCGCAATTCGGGGATGGTCATCTTCAGAATGGCCATTGGGTCGACGCCCGCCATCGCGGCGATCGCGCTGGAGACGGCGCGCTCACGGTCGCGGGCGTTGTTGAGCGCCTCATTGGCCGACATCGAGAGTTCCTTCTGGATCTCGGCGAGGCGCTTGATCGCCTCGGGGTCGCCCTTGGCGGCCCGCTCGGCGACGTCCTGATACTCCTTGATGAGTGCGGCGCGGCGGAGATCGGCGGCGGACTTTGGCCCGGTCGTGCGTGCCTCGATGTCGGCCAGTTCCTTGGCGATGTCCTTGAGGCGTTGCTGGGCGTAGGGGTCGCCGGCAGCGGCCTTGGCCTGCAGGCTTTCCATTTCGTTGAGTAGTTCGACGCGGCGGTTGGCCAGCGCGGTGTTGGCCTGAGCGGCGGCGAGGTCGGCATTGCTGCTGCCGGAGACGGGGCGGATCACAGCGCCGGAGTCGCCCGGCTTTGAAGACGACGGCTGGCTGGCGAGCAACGCGGCGCCGGTGCCGCCGGTTGCCAGATCGGCGAGCGCCTGTTGCAGGCGGTCGCGATCGGCCTCGGCGACGCCCTTGGTGCCGATCAGATTCATGATGTTGCCCATCGGGTCACGCTTCTTGGAATCAGGGTCGAGCATCGCGAGTTCCTTCTGGATCTCGGCGAGACGCTTGATCGCTTCGGGATCGCCCTGAGCCGCGAGCAGTGCAGTGGTCTGAACCTGCGCGAGCAGAGACTGGCGGCGGGCGTCGATCTCCTGTGCGCTCTTCGCCCTCATGGGAACGCGGATCGACTTACTGAGATCGTCGCCGGTCTCGGTGTCGAGCTTGAAGGTGGCGAAGCGCGGGTGCTCGACGGCGAGGGCGAACTTGCCGCGGGGGAGCTTGACTTTCGCCTGGCCCTGTTCGCCGGTGGTCTGCGACTGGGCGTCGCCTTTGCCGGCGGGAACGAAGCTGACGGTTGCACCTTCGATCAACGGTGAAAGGTTGACGACGACATCGACATCGTTGGGCGGGATGCGTTCGAGTGCGACGCTGGTGGAGCCGACGACCTGCACGGGGTTTCGGCTCGCGTCGCGGATGATGATCTCGCCGGTCAATTTGCCGACGCGGGTGAGGCGGACGTCGGCGGAGAAGTCGCCGGTGTCGGTGATGCGGATGGGGTACTCGTCGCCGTTCTTGAGCGCGAGCATGCCGGTTGCGTTGGGCGGAAGATCGGCGAGTTTGCCGGTGACCGTTACGCTCTCGGCGCCGGTGGAGTAGGAGCCGTCGTTGGCGAGTGCCACGGAGACCGGCGGACGGATGCTGCTGAGCACGAAGGCCACGACGCCGCCGAAGGCGAGGAGACCGATCATCGCGGCCAGCGCGATCAGCACGGGCTTGGAGATCGTGGGCTTGGGCGCCGGTTTGGCGGCTTCGAGGCGCTTGCGGGCGGCATCGAGGTTGACGATGCCTTCCTCGGTGCTGTTGGAGCTGAGCAGACCGATGGCAGCGGCGGCCGAGCGGGGACGCTTGGCAGGGTCCTTGTTCGTCATTGCGGCCACCAGGTCGGAGAGGTCCTTGGGGAATCCAGGTAGCAACTCGGCGAGGGGCTTGAGCGTCTGCTGCGAGGTGTGCCAGAACATCCACTTCGGGCGTTCGTCCGAGGCCTTGGTGGCCTGGTCGGTGTAGATCGCGGGGAACTGATCGCGGAAGAGCTTGTCGCCGAGGGCGAAGTGGTAGATGGTCATGCCCAGGGCGTACAGGTCGGTCCAGGGGCCGATCGAGCCGCGTTGGGCATCGAGCAGCTCCGGGGCGGTGTACTGCACCGAGAGTGCGCGGAGCGTGTCGTCGGCGGCGCCGACCTTGGCGAGACCGAAGTCGGAGATCTTCCACGCGCCGAACATGCCGAGCAGAATGTTGCTGGGCTTGATGTCGCGGTGGATGGTGTCGGGCGAGAGGGTCTCGATGGTGACCAGGCCGTTGAGGACGTCGAACAGAACTTGACGCACGGCGTCGTGTTCGGCGGTTGAGGCGTTGATGGAGTCCTTCAGGCTCGTGCCGAGGTACTCCATGGCGACCCAGGCGCCAAGGCCGTCTTCATACCCCGATTCCCACACCTGCACGATGTGCGGCGACGAGGAAAACTGGACCATGAGGCCCACTTCCTTGCGCAGCTGCTCCATCTGCGCTTCGGAGTTGACCTGCCAGCCTTCAAGGATCTTGATGGCGGCGGGTCGGGTGACACCCATGCCCAAGTTCTGCTTGGCCTCGTAGACGATTGATGTACCGCCGTGGTTGATCTGAGAGATGATGTCGAAGTTTCCGAGTTTCTTGATCATCGATCGGACTCCGGAACGGAGGTGGGTGCAGAGGCGGAAGGAGACGGGAGCATCAGAACGTGTGGACGGATTGAACGCGGCCGGTATGGATCGTGGACTAACTGCCTTCGTTCAGTTCGGCGCGGCGGTAGACGAAGCGGACGAGTGCGTCGGCGAAGCTGCGGTCGCTCGCCCAGCGTTCTTCGGCGACCGAGCCCGCACCGGGGAGGCCCATGAGCACCGCGAGGGCGTTGCCGGTGCCGCTGTAGTTCTCGGCGAACGTGGGGCGGCCGTCCACGGCGTCGGGCATCGGCTGGGTGAGCAGCGCGGTGGCGAGGGCGCGCCAGCGGACGGCGGCGGTCCTCGTGTCGCCGGCTCGCTCGAGACGGATCGCGTCCTGGAAGACGTCGAGCATCTTCTGGGGCACCTTGCGGGCGCGGACCCAGGTCTCGAGCCGTTGCTCGAGCTCTCGGGCGGCGTTGGCCCAATTCTCGTCGGTTGCGGCGACGGGGGGCGGCCCCTGGTTCTGGATGGCGATGAACGTCGCGACGCCACCGCCGCCGAGGAAAATGACGAGCGCGATGAGCAGGATCGTGAGCGGCGAGAGCGAGCCGGTGGCGGCCTCGAGGGGCGAGACTTTGAGGCGGCACTGGGGCGAGAGTTCAACCTCGTCGTCGATGGCAAGACGGGTGGGTCCGGAGAGCTTCTGGCCGCGGAGCTTGGTGCCCAGGGCGGAGAGATTCTCGATGATGAGCTTGCCGTCGGAGACGCGAACGGTGGCATGCTCCCACGAGACGGTCTCGTCGGTGAGGCGGATGGCCGCGGTATCGGCGCGGCCGATGAGCAGGGGCCTCTCGCCGACCTTTATGGCCTTGCCGGTGTCGGCGCCCGTGACGATTTCGACGAGAAACTCCATAGAGATAAGTAGGGTTGAGGGGTGCAGTGTCGGGGCGGGGGTGAGAGCCGAACCTACAAGTTCGGTCCCTCGTTGGCGAAGAGAATCTTGAGACCGAAGGGGGCAAGCAGGACGATCAGCACTGCGAAGAGGATCAGGACTCCGGGGGCGAGCACCGCGACCTTGGCGGTGCCGGCGGTGGCGGTCGCGTCCTGCACGCGGCGGACGCGGGTCTGATCCGCGAGGCGTTCAAGAGTGACGGCGATGGGGCGGCCGAGTTCGTCGGACTGCACGATCTCATCGACGAGGTACTTGACGATCGGCACCGGAGCGCGGTGAGAAAAGTTGACGAAGGCTTGTCGGGCCGTGGAGCCGCGCTCGATATCGGCGAGGGTGGCGGCGAACTCGGCGCCGATTGGGTGGCCCCGGTAGTCCTCGCAGACCTGACGCATCGCGATCTGCAGCGACGCGCCGGCACGCATCGTGAGGACGAGCAGATCGAGCACGAACGGGATGGTGCGGGTGATGGCCTTGTCGCGGTCACGGACGCGGCCCGAGAGCGACGCGCTCACGAGCATCGGGCCGACCGCGACGCCGACAAGCCCCGCGACGATGAACCCCGGCACGCCCTGCAACAGCGAGCCGAACGCGCCGAAGGCGAGGCCGAAGATGCACGACAGCACGACGGCAATCGCGAAGAGTTCCTCGTCGTCGAGCCCGCCCGGCCAGCCGGCGCGGGCGTACTGCTCGGCGAAGTTCCGGCGGATGCCCTGCAGCGGCAGGCGGCGCGAGATGGGCAATACCAAGGGCATGAACTTGGTGGCAAGGCCGAGCAGCCCGCCTGCCTCGGACTTGACGCCTCGGGTAACTAGGATGCGATTGAACTCGCGGCGAAGCTCGGCGGAGAGGTCCAGAGAGACATCGGTCGGCCCGCTCTTGCGGAAGGTGCCCAGCAAACCCGCGACGCCAAGAGCGACCGCGAGTCCGACCATGAGGCAACTCGCAAGCAGGGTGAACTGCTGCGGCGTGAGCAGGGTTTGGAACGCGAGTTCAAACATCGGCGTTGACGATCTTCCAGCCCCAGAGGGCGCCGAGCGCGGTGAGAGTGGCGGCGAGTCCCACGGCGATCCAGCCCTCGTTGGTCGTGAACATCAGCTTCACGCCGTCGGGCACGATGATGTACGACAGACCCAGCATGATGAACGGAGCGAGAACCAGGACCTTGATGTTCATGCGGCCCTCGCTGGTGGCGGCGAAGACTTCGCGACGCATGCGGTCGATGGACTCGAGCGAGCGGGCGAGTGACTCGAGCGTCTCAACCACGTTGCCGCCCATCTTCTGATTGACGAGCAGCGCGGAGGCGAAGAGGTTGAAGTTGGGGAGCGCGAGGCGGCGTTTGGCCTCCTCGATGGTGGAGGGCAGGTCGGATCCGGCGCGCCACTGGTTGTTCATGATGCGGAATTCGGTGCGGATGGGCATGTCAGCCCGGTCGGCGAGACGCTCGAGGGCCTGGGGCAGCGTCATCCCCGAGGCGACCGAGGATGCCATCTGCTGGACGGCCTGCGGCAGCTGGGAGTCAATCAAGGCCCGGCGCTTGCGCCAGGCGCTCTCAACGTAATAGCGGGGGACGAAGAAGAGCACCACGACGAAGAACGCGCCCACGAGCGGGGCAGGGAAGAAGAGCACGTTGAGCGCCAGCACGACGGCGAGGCCGATGTAGAAGAGTGCGATCTTGCGGCGTGCGTCATAGCGCTCGGGCGAGACGCGGTACGCCGCGGCCTCGGCCCAGGCGACATCGGCGTAGTAACGTGACAGGATCGTGGTCCGCAGCGCCACGATGAGCAAGCACATCGAGACGCCAAAGAGCAGGGCGATGACGATGACGGCGGTGTCGTTCATTCGGTGGCCCGGCTGAACCACTGATCAAGATCGATCAGTCCTTGGTCAACGAGTTCGCCCATGAACCCGGGCATGGAGCCGGTGGCGCGGAGCTTGGGTTGCGAATCGTGGGCGTCGGCGTTCATGATGTCGCGCGTTTCGGGCTCGCCGGTCTTGGGGTTCAGGCCCAGGACCTCGGTCACCTGCGTCACCATGCGTTTGCCGTTCTTGAGGCGCTGCTGAAAGACGATGACGTCCACAGCCTGAGCGATCTGGGCCCGCACGGCCTGCAGAGGCAAGTCGGCCGCGGTGAGAACCATGTTCTCGAGGCGGCTGAAGACGTCCTGCGCGCTGTTGGCGTGGACGCTGGTCATCGAGCCGCTGTGGCCGGTGTTCATCGCCTGCAGCATGTCGAGCGCTTCGGCTCCGCGGCATTCGCCGACGATGATGCGGTCGGGACGCATGCGCAGCGCGTTCTTGACAAGGTCGCGAATGGTGTACGCGCCCTGGCCTTCGACGTTGGCGGGGCGGGTCTCGAGGCTGACAACGTGGTCCTGGGCCAGTTGCAGCTCCGCGGCGTCCTCGATGGTGACGATGCGTTCATCGCCGGGGATGAACGTGGAAAGCACGTTCAGCAGGGTGGTCTTGCCCGAGCCCGTGCCGCCGGCGATGATGAGGTTCTTCCGGGCTTTCACCGCGCCCGAGAGCAGCGTGGCGGCGGCGGCCGTGAGCGAGCCCCACTTGATGAGGTCGTCGGCGTTGATCCGGCGCATCGGGAAGCGGCGGATCGTGAGGCACGGACCCTTGAGCGCCAGCGGCGGGATGATCGCGTTGACGCGTGAGCCGTCCTTCAGACGGGCGTCCACCAGCGGCGTCGAGCGGTCGATGCGCCGCCCCATCGGAGCGACGATGCGCTCGATCACCGACATCAGGGCCTCGTCGCCCAGGAACGTGCGGTTGGAGCGGCTGACGCGACCGGCTCGCTCGACATAGACGAGCGACGGGCTGACCACCATGATCTCGCTGACGCTGGGGGCGTCGAGCAGGTCCTGCAGCGGGCCCAGGCCGAAGATCATGTCGCACAGAACCTTTTTCAGGAACCTTGCGATCATGTAAAACAGCACGTTGTCGGGCATCGACTCCACGATCGGCTGCAGAGCCGCTCGAAGGTTTTCGTTGACCTTTCGGACGTCGTCTTCGCTCGATTCGGCGCTGAGGCCCAATTCGAGCTTGCGTGCCAGACGCATGACCGACCCGTGCGCCTCGTCCTCGAGCGCGGTGATCATTCCCGGGCTGGCGACCTTCTGCGTCAGCGTCTCGCGATGGTCCTGTGCGACGAGTTGGAAGATCCGTGTTTCGTAGATGGTTTCGAGCAAGCGGCGCTTGGTCGTGCCCGAGCCGTAGATGCGTGCCTTGAACTCGTGGTGCAGGAGCTCATCGACGATGTGGTTGATCTGTTCGAGCGTTTCGCCGCTGGCCTGCATGGAGGCCTGACTCTGGCGGCGGAGGTCGAGCCGGCGCAGCAACTGCGTGTGCAGATCCCGCTGCAATTCGTTGATGTCGTCGATTTCCTGTGCAGAGGCGTCGACGACGTCCTCGTCGCACAGGATGTTGATCACAAAGCCCGGCAAGCGGAGCTGGTTGACCTGCTTGAGGTCGATCGCGTCGCCGGCCTTGACCTCGACTTCATTGCACGTGATCGGCAACGCCGTCTCGTGAACCTTCAGACGCCAGCCGCCCGCGGCACGCTCGACCGACAGGTGCTTGCGGCTGACGAACTGCGAGGGCAGACAGACCGCGCACTCCTTGTCGCGACCGATGGAGAACCCCGCCACGCCGTCGTAGCCGACCCACTGGCTGTTCTTCAAAGTGTCCTGGACGATCACACGCACGAGGCGGGCTCCTGGCGGGAAGTGGGGCAGCGGGACACGGGACCGATCAGCGAGGAACGTGCCCGCTCGTCAGTTGCCTTCCGTTCGTTCGGTTCTCAGGAGCAGCGTCACCGGGTTGTTGCCGGCGGTGGACTTGATGAGCTGCAGGGCTTCGTCGAGGGTCACTTCAACGGTGACGGTGCCGCCGCCGTAGCGCCCGGTGCTGGTGTCGGTCGATTGTCCGAAGAGCATTTCGGTGCGGCTCTTCTGGAGGCTGGTGCCGACGGCGAGGACCTTGACATTGGCGAGCACGATGG
>JBILLU010000248.1:0-4625 GCA_044375915.1 Phycisphaerales bacterium | reverse complement strand
CACCTCGAGCTGCTCAGCCAGCTCAAGCACATCAACCACGTCGTCAGTGGCGTGGCGTACGGCGTCTTGAACGGAAGCCTGGAAGCCAACCCGCTGCAGTTGCGGCCGGGGTTGCACGCGGCGATCTGATCAGCCCGCGATGCTTACTTGCTCGGATTCGCCCGGTACCACTCGATCGTGCGCTTCAGGCCTTCTTCGAAGCTGACCTGGCTCTTCCAGCCCAGCAGTTTCTCGGCCTTCTCGACCGAGAGCTTGCGGCGGGGCTGGCCGTCGGGCTTGGTGTGGTCCCAGGTGATGCCGCCCTTGAAGCCCGTCAGCTTCACGATCAGCTCGACCAGGTCCTTGATCTTGATCTCGAACGACGCGCCGAGGTTGATCGGGTCGGGATCGATCATGACGTCCGCGGCTCGGCAGATGCCCTCGGCGGCGTCATCGACGTAGAGGAACTCGCGGCTCGCGGCACCCGTGCCCCAGCAGACGATCTCCTTGTCGTTGCGCTGCTGGGCCTCGATGCACTTGCGAATCAGGGCCGGGATGACGTGGCTGGAGTGCAGATCAAAGTTGTCGTGCGGGCCGTACAGGTTCACCGGCAGGATGTACGCACTCTTGAAGCCGTACTGGAGCTTGTACGCATCGAGCATCTGCCACGCGGCCTTCTTGGCCACGCCGTAGGGTGCGTTGGTCTCTTCCGGATAGCCGCTCCACAGGTCGTCTTCCTTGAACGGGATCGCGGCGAACTTGGGGTACGCGCAGATGGTTCCGGTCTGGATGAACTTGCCGCCACGCTCGGAGAGGCCGTCGAGGCGGGCTTCTTCGATCAGGTTCACGGCCATCGCCATGTTGGCAAAGAAGTAGCGGCCGGGGTTCTTCTGGTTGGCGCCGATGCCGCCGACTTCGGCGGCGAGGTGGATCACCACGTCCACCTTCTCCTTGCCGAAGGCCGAGCGATACAGATGGGCCGTCGCGGCCCGATCGGTCAGGTCAAAGTCCTTGCGCCGGGGGATGAAGATGTTGTCCTTCTTCACGCCGCGGGCGGCCAGGCAGGCCTGCACGGCCTTGCCCAGAAACCCGGCGCCGCCGGTGACAATGACGCGGGCTTTGGACCAATCGACTTGGGACGAGGTGGTGGGGGTGGACATAGGGTCGGGAGTTTATGCCTCGGGTGATTCGACTTCGATCGGGCGGAAATCTGGCAAGAGACGTGATCTCGGCGTTATCGGCGGCCTTCTTGACCCGAACAAACCTCAACGCTTTGGGCGTATCCTCTCCCTTCGAAACCCTCTTTGTAGGATCAATATGCGCCTGACCATGGTCGGAACCGGATACGTTGGCCTCGTCACAGGGGTGTGTTTCGCCAACACCGGCAATCACGTCACCTGTCTCGACATCGACGAGAAGAAGATCGCCGCGCTCCGGGCGGGCAAGTGCCCGATCTACGAGCCCGGGCTCGAAGAGCTGCTCGAACGCAACATCAAGGCTGGCCGCCTCACCTTCACCACCGACGCCGCCGCGGCCTACTCCGACGCCGACATGGTCTTCATCTGCGTCGGCACGCCGAGTGATGATCGCGGGCACACGGATCTCAAGTATGTCCTGGGCGCGGCCGACGACATCGCGAAGGCGATCCTGAGAGACGGAGAGACGAAGAGACGGAGAGACGGAGTGGAAGGCACAAGCAGCGTGCCGCTCACTGTTGTGGTGAAGTCCACCGTTCCCGTCGGCACCACGCTCGCTGTGCGGGATCGCATCAAGAGTGCTCTTGCCGCGGCGGGTTCGAACGCGACGTTCCACGTTGCCAACAACCCTGAGTTCCTCAAGGAAGGTGACGCCGTCAACGACTTCAACAAGCCTGACCGCGTCGTCGTCGGCGTTGAAAACGAAGCCACCGGCGAGCAGTTCCGCCGCCTGTATGACCCGTTCGTCCGCAACGGCCACCCGATCTATCTCATGGACATTCTCTCCAGCGAGATGGTCAAGTACGCCAGCAACAACTTCCTCGCCACCAAGATCTCGTTCATCAACGAGATGGCCAACCTCTGCGAGGCCTACGGCGCCGACATCGCCAAGGTCCGCGAGGGCATGTGCGCCGACAAGCGCATCGGCACGCAGTTCCTCTACCCGGGCTTGGGCTACGGCGGGTCGTGCTTCCCCAAGGACACGCTCGCCTGCATCATGATGGGCGAAAAAGCCGGCGTGCCGATCGGACTTTCGCGAGCGGTGCACGAGACGAACCAACGTCAGCGCGAGCGCTTCTTCGACAAGATCCAGGCCCACTTCAAATCCAGCGGCGGGCTCGCGGGCAAGACCATCGCCTTCTGGGGCCTCGCCTTCAAACCCCGCACCGACGACGTGCGCGAGGCCCCGGCCCTCACGCTGATCCGCAGGGCGTTGGGCTTCGGCGCGACCTGCCGCGCGTTCGACCCGGTTGCCACCGAGACGGCTCGGGCCGAACTGGGGACGCAGCCGATGCTCACGCTCGCGACCGATATGTACGACGCAGCGAAGGGCGCCGACGCCCTGGTGGTCTGCACCGACTGGGACGATTTCAAGAGCCCGGACTTTGACGAGCTCCGAAAACTGCTGAAATCGCCGGTGATCTTCGACGGGCGCAACCTGTATCGAACCGGCGATCTGCGTCGGCTCGGATTCCACTACATCAGCATCGGCCGCCAGCCGACCAGACCCAACGCGTGACGACCACGGCCGCCAACTCCAACGCCCGAGAAGTCGCCAGTGCGCCCGCCGCGCCGACGGAGACCATCCGGCTCGCGGTGTTCCAGCCCGCGCTGCCCAAGTACCGGCTGCCGGTGTTTCAGGAGTTGAACCGCCGCGCCGGCATCCGGTTCAAGCTGTTCTACTCGTCCGACGAGCCAGTGAAGAACGTGACGCCGGTGGGCTTTGACGCGGAACCGATTTCTTCGAAGGTGCTTCTCAAGAGCCCGCGGCTGATCTGGCGGCAGAAGCAGATCGACGTGGCGCGGAGCGGGGACTTTGACGTCGTCATGGCGGGTTGGAACACCCGCTACGTGAGCCTGATCGCGTCGCTGCGGATCGCCGCCAAGCGCGGGCTGCCGACGATCGCCTGGGGCCATGGCTACTCCAAGCAAGAGAACCGCGCGAAGCAGAACTTCCGCGACTGGGTGGGCAACAGCGCGACGGCGGTGCTGTTCTACGGCAGCCGCGCCCGCAACGACTTCGTGCGACGCCACGACTCCGAGCACCGAGCGTTCGTCGCGCCCAACTCGCTGGATCAGTCCGAGGCGATCCGTCTGCGGGGCGAGTGGCTGAGCGATCCGGCGCGGCTCGCGGCGTTCAAGCGCGAGAAGGGGCTTGATCAGGGTCCGACGCTCTTCTTTGTTTCGCGATTGATCCACGAGAACCGCACCGACATGCTGCTGGAATGCGTGCCGGGGTTGATCGGGGAGTTTCCGCGGCTGCGGGTCGTCATCGTCGGTGACGGACCCGTGCGTGCGGCGCTCGAGGAACAGGCGTCGCGGCTGGGTATCGCCGACCGCGTGACGTTTACCGGCGCGATCTATGAAGAGGCCCAGCTCGCGCCGTGGTTCTTGTCCAGCGATCTGTTTGTGTATCCACGGAACATCGGTCTGAGCCTGCAGCACGCGATGGGCTATGGCCTGCCGGTGGTGACAACCGACGATCAAGCGTCGTGGGCGCCGGAAGTTGAGGGGCTGAAGCCGTGGATGAACGGGATGTTCTATCGCGACGGCGACGTCGAGGATCTGACCGAAGTGGTTCGGCTGATCCTCGCGGACCGTGAACGCCTCGACGCGATGAAGAGTCTCGCCCTCAAGACCGCCACCGAGGACTACAGCGTGCAGAAGATGGTGGACGGGATGGAGGCCGCGGTCCGATACGCCTATTCGCAACGCCGCCGCTGAGCGACCGTGCCCTTCTCTTCATCTCCCCTGTTCCCCTTCCCCGCTGCTCCACTTCCGCACCATGCATGTGATCATCTACGAGCCCTGTCCCCGCGGCCACCGCTACACCTATGTGAAGCGCATTGTGAACGCCATGCAAGGGCTGCCGATCAAGCTCACGCTCGCGACGACGCCGAATCCGCAGAGCCATGAGACGTGGCGGCACCAGCTCGAGCCGCTGAAGGACTCGTTCACGCTCGCCGACAACTACAAGGAAGAGGATCCGACCGGCAAGTTCTCGTTCGCCTGGAGAACCGCGGCGGGCTTCGCGCGGGCCTGCCGTGAACTGAAGCCTGATCACGTCATCATCCCATCGGGCGACGGCGTGGTCGAGATGATCGCGGCGCGGCGACTGTTGCTGCAGCCCTCGCGCCCTGCGTCGGTTGAGACCGAGGCGATGTTCATGGGCGTGTCATGGGTGTATCTCAACCGCGGCACGTTCCGTCGCTGGGCCAAACGCCGCGCCTGGGCGTTCGCGCTTGGGGCCAGCGGCATCCGCACGTTTCACTTCATCGACCCGCTGGTGGTACGCTCGATCAAGGCACTCACGCCCGGCATCGCGGCGCGAACGGTCCTGGTGCCCGATCCGGTGGAGGCGTTGCCCGATGTCTCGCGGACCGAGGCCCGACAGCGGCTGAAGCTCGATGGATCGGGCCGCTTGATCGCGTGCGTCGGGCGCATGGACGA
>JBILLU010000053.1:0-18141 GCA_044375915.1 Phycisphaerales bacterium | reverse complement strand
CCTTCGGCGCGATTCGCCGATTCTGGCCAAGCCCCCCTGGCCGGATTGCGGATGTGTGGAGTCGCGGGGGTGACGCGACGGGGGATTATTCGCAGGAATCGAGGCGGAGTTGCGCCGAAATCCGGAAATGACAAGCCCGAGGCTGCGGCCTCGGGCTCGATGGAAGTGCTCGCGGAGTTAGTTGCAGATCAATCCGTTGTAGGCGACGACGAAGATGGAGAAGTCGAGGTCGTCGACGAAGCCGTCTTTGTTGAGGTCGGCGGGGCAACCTGCGGGCATCGTGGGGTCGGCGCAGTCGAGGATGTCGTAGGCGGGGGCGAAGACCTGGAAGTCGAGGTCGTCGACGCCGCAGTCGGGGACGAGGTTGGCGGGGCAGTTGGTGTTGAAGCCGGTGATGAGGATGAGGCGGTTGCCTGTGAAGGTGGAGAAGAGGAAGTGGCCGGTGCGGGGGTCGCGGGTGCCGCCTTCGGGGCCTGAGAACCCGGTGATGAAGTTGCGTTTGGAGGAGACGACGGGATCGCCGTTGGCGTCGACGTCGAAGGCGTCGACCTTGAACCCGGAGTAGTCGCAGATGAGCACGGAGTGCTTGGTGAAGCCGGGGTTGCCGGGCTGGATGAAGACGACGCCCTCGGGGCGGATGGGTGCGATGTTGACGATGGTGTTGGCGGGTGCGGGGAAGTCGTAGGTGCCGTTGGAGTCGAGAACGAAGTTGACGTCGGCCCAGAGGCCGCCGTTGTACGAAAGGACCTTCAAGCGGCCGGCGCCGGGGTAGCCAGCGGGGACGAACTGCATCGAGCCGGTCGAGCCTTGGAAGATGGACGCGAGATCCACGCTCTTGGCCATGGTGGTCTGGCCGGGCTTGATCTGGCCGATGGCGTGGGTGCTGAAGCGGGTGAAGAAGAGGACATTGCCGGGGCCATAGGTGAGGCCGCCGTCGATGTTGGGGGCGTCGGCGAACCGGGTGGCGGTGCCGACGAAGCCGTTGATGATGCCCTCGCTGTCGCGGGTGACGCGGAGGGCGTAGACCGCACCGGTGGAGGCGTTGGCACTGCCCCCGATAAGCAGAAGGTCGGGGTCGTCGTACTTGAAGGTGACGCCGCCGAACGCGGTGGGCACGCCGGGCGGGGTGCCGAGGTCGCGGATGTTGTAGCAGCCGCCGAAGTTGGGGTTGATGGACTGGGCGGAGCAGGTGGCGGCGAGTCCGGCGACACCGACGGCGGCAAGAACGAAGCGGTTCATGAGGCTCTTTCCCCTTGGCTGCCCGGTCACGAGCGGCACCCCACTATTGTGCCACGAACCACGCGCCGCACAAGGGAAAACTACGCTTTGTTCCACCGGTTCTCGGACGACGTGTGCGACATCAGCGGCGCGCGAATCTGGCGGTCCGGTTGCGATGATGTTTCGGAGGAACCCATGGATCTCGTTTCGCTCCAGTCTTTCATGCACGCCCGCGGCATCGACGCGTGGCTGCTCCACGACTTCCGGAACTCGAACGCGGTTTTCCTGCGGCTGTTTCCTCATGCCGCCGCGGACGGTTCGCCGGGCAAGCGGCACGTCACACGGCGGGCGTTTGCGGTGATCCCCGCACGAGGCGAGCCGCGGCTGATCGTGCAGTCGCTCGATGAGGGCGCGTTCGCGACCAGCGCGAGCACGAAGGCTTTGGCGCGGACGGTGTACTCCGGTTGGCGCGAACTGCATGCGACATTGGCGAAGGAACTTGGGGCGTTCGGGCGGGTGGCGATGGATTACTCGCCGGGCGACTCGCTGCCGGTGATGGACATCGCGCCCGGGGGCGTGGTGGAGATGGTGCGGGCGCTTGGGGTCGAGGTGGTTTCGAGCGCGAACCTGGTGCAGGTGTCGGCGGCGCGGTGGGGGGGTGCGGCACGGGAGCAGCACGGCGTCGCGAGCAAGCACTGCGGCGAGATCATGGCCGGGGCGTTCGCGTTCATCGGCGAGCATTTCAAGAGCGGCAAGGAGATCTACGAGCTGGATGTCGCGAAGCACATCCGGGCCGAGTTTCAGAAGCGTGGCCTGGAGTGGCCCGACGGCCCGATCGTGAGCGTGAACGAGCACGGTGCGGACCCGCACTACGAGCCGAGCGAACGCACGCCTACGAAGATCAAGAAGGGCGATTGGGTGCTGATCGATCTGTGGGCCCGCGTGAAGGCAAGCCGCGGCGAGGAGAACGTGTACTCGGACATCACGTGGACGGGGTACGTCGGCAGCGAGATCCCCAAGGGCATGCGGCGGATCTTCGACAGTGTTCGCAACGCGCGGGACGCGGCGGTGAAGGTGGCGCAGGAATCGTGGAAGGCGGGCAAGGCGGTGCAGGGCTGGCAGCTCGACGACGCGGCACGGGGCGTGTTCGAGCGCGATGGGTTGATGCAGTATGTCAAGCACCGCACCGGGCACAGCCTGAGCCCCGGCGCGATGGTCCACGGCATGGGCATGAACCTCGACAACTTCGAGACCCACGACACGCGGGAGATGCTCGCGGATACCGGGTTCACGATCGAGCCGGGGTTGTATCTGTCGAAGGAAGCCGCGGAAAAGGAATGCGGCCCGGGGACGCCGAGCTTTGGGGTGCGGAACGAGATCAATATCTACGTGGATGAGAAGGCGGGGCCGGTGGTGACGAGCTGCGTGCAGGATGAGCCGGTGAAGATCGGGTGATGCGTGTTTCTCCGAAATGCGGCACGACCCCGCGCTTCGGTGTGAGAGGGAGCCTGGTGCATGTCGTTGGCTGGAGATCCTGAACGCGCTGGCGACGCACTTTCTGATCCGGCGTCGCACCCCATGGTGATGCTGGCACGGTGGATGGACGCCGCGGGCACGCTGGGGGTGCGCGAGCCGGAGTCGATCTGCCTTTCGACGGTCGATGCCGACGGTGTGGCGGATGCGCGGATGGTGTCGCTGAAGACGGTTGATGCGGCGGGCGTGGTGTTCGGGACGTCGTCGCTGAGTCCGAAGGGTCTGCAACTGCGGGTGAATCCGAGTGCCTGCGGCGTGTTGTACTGGAAGGAGACGCTGCAGCAGGTGCGGATTCGGGGCGAGGTTGCTTTGTTGGATGGAGCGGCATCGGATGTTCTCTTTGCCGCACGCGATCGCTGGGCCCGGGCGGTGTCGCGTGAATCGCAGCAGAGCCAGCCGATGGTCGATGTGGACGCGCTTCGGGGCCGCGTTCGGGCGGCGGCCGAGTCGGACGATCCGTTGACGAGGCCGCCGGCGTGGTTCGCCTACCAGTTGAGGCCCCGAGTCGTCGAGTTCTGGCACGGTCGGCACGACCGATTTCATGCCAGGCTTCGCTACCATGAGCGCCCGAGTGGCTGGGAGACGCAGCTGCTGCAGCCTTAAACGTCCCACTGCTCGACGGGCTCGTCCGTGTCGGGCCGGTGAGCGTGAAGAAGAACCGAATGTCAACCGATCAGCCGTGGATTGTGCCGTGCGAGTTGCAGTTGGAGGGAGGGCGTGCGCGATTGGTCCCGCTGGAGCCGGGCCATGCGGCGGACCTCTTCGAGACATCTCGGGATCCCGCGGTCTGGCAGTACGCCACAGAGAACCCGTCGACGGTTGATGAGATGCGTTCGCTGATCGATGCCGCACGGTCGGCGAGCCCCGGCGAGGTGCCCTTTGCGATCATTGACACCGCGTGCGGGCGTGCGGTCGGATCGACGCGGTACATCGAGATACTCCCTCGCCACAAGGCACTCGAGATCGGCTGGACGTGGGTCGGCACCGAGTGGCAGCGCACCTCGATCAACACGGAGTGCAAGTACCTTTTGCTGCGTCACGCGTTCGAGGTGTGCGGCGCGGGGCGTCTGCAGCTCAAGGCGGACCTACGAAACACTCGCTCGCTGGCGGCGATCGAGCGGATCGGCGCCGTGCGGGAGGGTGTGCTGCGCCGGCACCGCGTGCTCGCCGATGGGTTCGTGCGAGATTCGGTGTACTACAGCATCGTTGCGGACGAATGGCCCGCGGCTCGCGAGCGTCTTGAGTATCTGCTGCGAGGACCGAGTGGCGGATCGCACCGGTAAGTCCCAAGCGGAACATGCACGCTACCACGCGACCTCGTGGGACGTCGTGCGTGGCAACGACATCTCAATGCCGCGGGCGCGGTGGGCCGCGGAAGCCGCCGCCGCCACCTCTCCGCGGGGGTCCGGAGCGTTCGAGCGTGCCGCCGCTCTCGATGATCTGACGCTCGTAGCGGAATTTGCCGGCCTTGTAGTCCATCAGGAAGAGCACCTTGTCGGCCTTGCTGCCGGCGACTTCCATGAGGCGCTTGCGGGCGTAGCCGAGATCGGTGCGGCGGGAGACGTGGCAGAGCACGAGGCTCTGGCACTGCAGGACGCGGAGCCACTCGGCGATGTTGTCGACGTGCATGTGCATGCCGACCTTGGCGCGGTCCTTGTGGTCGGGTTCGAAGAACGTGCACTCGCAGAGGACGATCTGGGCGTTGATCACGTCGTTGCGGAGCAACGCGGCGCAGGGCTGGGTGTCGCCGAGGTACGCGATGAGCGGGATCTCGAGGAAGCGGGTGATCTCGATGCCGCGGTCTTTGAGTTCCTTGAGCTTCTCCTGCGGCATGTCGACAAACTCTTGCTTGAGCTTGCTGCGCTTCTCGACGATGGTGTAGCCCATCGAGGGCGCGGTGTGCTCGGTGTGGAAGCCGCGGAGGAAGATGTTGTTCTTGATCTCGACCTGACCCTCGGGGGCGAGCTTGATGAGCTCGTAGGGGGTGGTCTGCTGTTCGAGGTCGACGAAGCCGGCCATCATGCGGTCGATGGCGGGGGCGATGCGTTCGTCGCAGACGATCTTGGCGTCGCCCATGCCCTGGAAGCGGCGCTGGGAGCAGTAGTACGCGAGGCCGCCGATGTGGTCCATGTGGCCGTGGCTGATGGCGCAGTACTTGGCGGAGAGGGCGGCACGGGGGCACTGACCCATGTCGAAGCAGACGTCGAGCTCGGGGATCTGGATCGTGGTGACTTCACCGGCGATCGAGAAACCCTGGACGCGGTACGGCGGGATGTAGTAGAAGCCGAGGGAACCCTCGCGCGGCGGCGGCTTGGGGATCATCGAAAATCTCCGTCATGCGCGGGCTCTCGCCCGTGCCGGCTGGTCGCGAGAACGGGCACACGCCGCTCGCACAACTGGGCACATGGTAGCAAGTCGGCGTCCCGCTCTCTCCGCGGAGCTGGAAGAGGCGCGCTCGGGGTGCCGGAGCGTGGGATCTCCGCCGTCCCATCAACTACCTTGATTGGGACGAGGCAGCCCCCGACGCGCAATCGCCGAGAGGAGGCGCGGCGGCGTCGAGCGTGCGTTGTTACTCGTCGAGCAGCACGCCCTTGACGCTGAGCTTGGCGGTGGTCTCTTCGTCGCACAGCGGCTTGTTGCTCTTGGGGTCAAGCAGCAGGTCGGCGAGGCTGACGCCCTTGTAGATGTCGATCACCGCGGCGGCGGCCTGGTCGGCCTTGCGGTGCAGCGGGCAGAGGTAGCTGCCGTGGTTGGTCAGCCCGAGCGGGCAGCTGGTGATGCGCTGCACAGGATCGACGGCGTTGATGACGTCGAGGAGTTTGATCTCGGTGTTGGGACGCGAGAGCTTGTATCCGCCGCCAACGCCGCGGCGGCCGGTGATGAGTCCGGCGGCGGCGAGCTGCTGAAGCACCTTGGCCAAGTAGTTGCTCGGCACCTTGGTCTGCACGGCGAGTGTGGTCGTGGGAACCAGCTGATTGCCGTGCATCGCGAGGCAGGACATGGCGCGCAGGGCGTATTCGGCGGTGAGCGAGTGCATCGAAGACTCCGTACCCCGGAACGGTTCGCGGGCGACACGCCCATTTCCCGGAAATGAGGATACACACATGCTGAGGAGCGTGCCGGATGAGTTGGGGTTGGTTGCCCGTTCGCGCACGCTCGGGGCTTGTTGAGCGAGCGGAAAGCGCCTCTATGCTCGGGACTCGTTGGGGTTGGCGATCCAGAGTAGTCGGAGCGAGTTGAGCACCACCAAAAGTGTGCCGCCTTCGTGGGCGAGGACGCCGATGCCTAGGGGAACCCTGTGCCCGGTGAGCGAGCCGACGAGCGTCGCCAAGCCCATCAGGCCGATCACGCTGAGGGCGAAGATGAGGTTGGCGCGGACCGTCGCGCGGGCGCGACGGGCCAGACCGACGGCCCAAGGCACGGTGCCCAGGTCGTCGGACAGCAGCACGATGTCGGCGGATTCCAGGGCCGCGTCGCTGCCGATGGAGCCGATGGCGACCGAGACATCCGCGGCGGCGAGCGCGGGTGCGTCGTTCACGCCGTCGCCGATGACCGCGACACCCAGGTGCGTGTCGCCGGTGGTCTGGGCCCGGTGCTTGAGGTCGTTCTTCATGCGGGCGACGGCGTCGAGCTTGTCCTGGGGCAGCATCTCGGCCTCGAAGGCGTCGAGCCCGAGGCTGGAGGCGACCCGCTCGGCGGTGACCTTGTTGTCGCCGGTGAGCATCTTGACGGGCTTGACGCCAAGGGCGTGGAAGCGGGTGACGAGTTCGCGCGCACCCGGGCGGACCGCGTCGGACATGATGAGCACGGCGGCCTGGCCGACGGTGGCGGACTCGATCGAGCGCTCGTCGCCGGGGTGATCGACGGCGATGACGACGCCGATCTGCCCGCGGTTCTGGATGGTGCTGAGCACGTCGTGCACGCGGTTGCGGAGGCAGACGGGGGTCACTTCATCGGTGTGGGCGCGGCTGCCGAGGCGGACTTCGACTTCGGTCGCACTCGCTCCTTCACCGACAGGCAGCTTGGCGCTCATGCCGCGGCCGGTCGTGTGGGTGATGCTGCGGAGCGCGGTGCTGGGGGCGACGCCGCGGATGACGGCGGCCTCGCGGATCGCGGCGGCGATGGGGTGGGTGCTCTCGCCTTCGATGGCGGCGGCGAGGGAGAGGAGTTCCTTGCCGTCGGACCAGGCGACGGCGTGGACTTGTTCAAGACGCGGGCGGCCCATGGTGAGGGTGCCGGTCTTGTCGAAGCAAACGGCCCCGATGTTGGCGAGTCGGGTGATGGCTTGGCCGCCCTTGAAGAGCACGCCGCTGCGGGCGCCGCGGGCGATGGCGGAGAGCGTGGCGGTGGGCGTGGCGATGATGAGGGCGCAAGGCGAGGCGACGATGAGGAGTGTGATGGCGGTGTAGACGGCGTCTTCGAAAGGGCGGGCGAGGGCGAGCCACCAGATCAGGAAGACGGCGGCGGAGATCAGCATCACGCCGATGGAGTAGGGTTGGCTGAGGCGATCGATGACCTGCTGCACGGGCTCGCGCTGCTCGCGGGCGGTAGTGACGAGGCTGAGAATTTTCTGCAGGCTGCTCTCGGCGGCGCGGCGGACGACGATCGCTTCCACCGGGTCGTCGAGGTTGATCGTGCCGGCGAAGAGTTCGTCGCCTTCCTTGACCGTGCGGGGCATGCTCTCGCCGGTGATGGCGGATTGGTCCATCTCGGTCGCGCCCTGCACGAGGCGGCAATCGGCGGGAGCCTTCTGCCCGGGCTTGATCTTGACGCGTTCGCCGATGGCGAGCGATTCGGGGGAGGCCTCGACCCACTCGCCGTTGCGCAGGACGGTGGCCTCGGTGGGCATGAGCTTGTGCAGGGCCTCGACCTCGCGCTTGGTGCGGGCCATGGCGAGGTCTTCGAGCGCGCCGGCGAGGACGAAGAGGAAGAGGAGAAGTGCACCGTCTTCGGGATGACCGATGGCGGCGGCGGCGACGGCACCGACGACCATGAGCACATCGATGTCGACCTTCTTCTCGAACAGTGCTTCGCCCGCGGCACGCAGGCCGTGAATGAGGCCGAGGGCGAGCGAGGCCCAGATGAGGATGTCGCCACGGGGCCAATCGGCGAACTTGTGGAGGGCGAAGCCGAAGAAGAGCCAGACGCCGGCGAGGATGGCGGAATAGAGCTCGCCTTTGGTGGAGAAGAACGCGGCGAGCACGCGGGAGGGTGTCGTCGGAGGCGTTGGAGTGGTCGTGGAAGTTGGTGTGACTGGGCTCGACATGAACGGATGAGCCTAGTCGCGAAGTTCTGGCGTGACGCCGCTGCGTCCTGGTCTCAGCGTCTGACGTCTGGGGCTGCGTAGAACGCCTTCAAGCTCGTTGTTATTGCGTCGCCCTGGATCGGCGAAACGCGTTGGAAGGCTTTGGGAGCATCTGCGTTCTTGGGGATCAGCATGGCGGCACCGGTGAAGCGTGGGTTGGCGAGGACGACGGATTCGAGCCGGGCGCGGAGGAAGTAGATGCTCTCGGAGAGTTCGAGCGGGTAGGAGTTGATCTCGCCGTCGATGCTGAAGTCGAGGGCGGGATCGCGCTTCTGGAGGGCGCTTTGAAACTCGACGGTGTTGAGCGGCTTGTCGTCGAGCGTGGGGACGACGTTCTTCTGGGCGTCCACGAAGACCCAGGAGCCCAGGTCGCGGAGATACGCCTCGGCGACGACATGCGACGAGCCCAGGAGCATGGTGTCCACCTCGGGGTGCATCATGATCACCTCGCGGGCGGAGATGCCGACGGCGTTGAGGCAGGCGGTGACGACGCCAGCGTACTCCGAACAGCTGAAGCGATCGCCCTTGCGTCCGGCCTCGATGATGTCGATGGTGTTGGTGAGGGCCTTGGTGGGCGTGTTGCTGTGCTGCCACTGGGAGTGGACCCAGTCGCAGATGAGACGGACGCGTTCGAGGTCGGTGGTGGCTTCGGCAATCAGGTCATCGAGTTTGTACGTGTCGCGGAGCTTGCGGGCGAAGGCGCGGTCCTCGACGCCGCAGATGAAGGCGGGGAGCGGGTCGCCGTCCTCGGCGTAGATCACCTCGGGCAGGCCGCGATCGCGGACGCGCGTGTATCCATCGGGCGTGGGGAGTTCGGTGTCGCACTTCTCGGCCGCTTCGAGCGAGAGGATGTCGTGGGTGATGTTGTTGTTCTGGTCGTAGCGGCGGCGGGGCATGGAGTCGCTGACGCGGATCCACCAGCGCAGTTGTTGGCCGTCGCGGGTGATGACATCGATGATGTCGCACTCATCGGTGCCGATCGTGGCCCGGCCGGAGTATGTGACGCGGGGTGAGCGGAGGGCCTCGGCCATTGGTGCGCCGGAGGTGAGATCCCGCATCATGAGCACCGAGAGGAACGATGTCGCCGACGACGCCACGTCGGTGAGGCGGCCTTCGTGCACGGTGTGGCGATAGTGATCAACGACCTCGAGCGTGCGGCCGTTGTACGAGAGCGTCTTCTTTGTCTCCGGGACAAAGTCGGTGGGGAAGTTGGTTTGTTCGGCGAGGAAGCCCGGGGTTCGCCCGGGGCGGCGCCACTGACAGACCTTGACCTCGGCGGCGGCGGGTATGCCGCGGTCGGGGTCGCCGAAGTAGCAGCGGGCCAGATAGTCGATGCGTTCGACCTTGCGCAGGGCGGCGTCGCAGCGCTGGAGGATGGCGCGGGGGTCGGAATCGGCGCTTCTGCCGATGAACTCGGCCTGTGCGCAGGTGATAGCGTGGGCGAGAAGCCCGATGGCCAAGATGCGAGCGATACCGCGCGTTCGTGTGTGCACTCTGATTTCCCCGCCGACTGGATGCGATACGCGGTGGAAGGAACGTTGTTGCACAAGGAGGCGGAATTTCGCATGTTCAGGTGCGAAGTTCGTGGGTGGTCTACTGTCATCGCGTCGGGGAAGTGCTACTGCGGTACGGTGAAGCAATGGAACCACATGAGGTCGCGCGACTTGAAGAGGATCGGCTGGCGGTGGGGGTGTCTGAGATATCGGAGTACGTGAGGCCGGTGCGTGGCGGCGGGGTGGCGTGCCGCGATGTGCCGGGATCGTGGAACAACATGATCGTCGGCGTGGGGATGCAGGGGCCCTTGCCGTCGGATTGGGGCGAGGAACTGCGATCGATCTGCGGGTGGTACGAAGAGGCGGGGGTGGAGCCGCGGATCGAGGTGGCGCCGTTCGCGGACATGAGTCTGCTCAAGCACTGCGAGGCCGAGCGGTTCGTGGTGCGGAACTTCGACAATGTGCTGTACCGCGTGCTGCACCCGGGCGAGCGAGTGGTGACGGCGCAGGCGTCCGATCCGCGGATCCGCGTGCGGCTTGTGAAGAAGGATGATGACGCCGATGTTCGCACGGCGTCTCGGATCGCGATGACCGGGTCTCATCCACCTGGGCACGAGTTCGAGGAGAGCGACTACGCGCTGTGGGCCAAGATCGTGAAGCATCCGCGGACGCAGACGTTTGTAGCCAGCGTCGAGACTCCTGAGGGTCTGGTGCCCGCCGGGGCGGGGTCGATCGAACTGCACGGCGCGATCGCGTGTCTGTTCGGGCTGAGCACGGTGCACGCGTTCCGGCGGCTTGGGGTCCAGCAGTCGTTGATTGCGGCGCGGCTGAACCTGGCGATCGAACAGGGCGTGAAGGTTGCGACCATCGGTTCGCGCCCGGGCGCGGGCACGGAGCGCAACGTGCGACGGATGGGCTTCCAGACCGCGTACACCAAGGTGATCCTGGCGCGGCCGCGGCCGGGGTTGGCCGCGGCGCGGGGCTGAGCGGCAACAATCACGGCATGGATCATGCGAGTCACGTGAGTCACACGGTGCATGTCGTGGAGTCGGCGGCGGAAGTTGCGGCCGCGGCGGCGCGGCGGGTGGCAGCGCTGATCGGCTCCTCGATCGCGGCGCGAGGTGTCGCGCATCTCGCGCTGGCGGGCGGGAGCACGCCCAAGGCGATGTACGCGGTTCTCGCGACGCTGGAAGGGATCGACTGGAGCTGCGTGCATCTGTGGTGGGGCGATGAACGCTGCGTGCCGGAGACCGACAAGGACAGCAACCAGCGCACGGCACACGAGGCGCTGATCTCGAAGGTGCAGGTGCCGGGGGCGAACGTGCATCGGGTGCGGACGGAGTTGACGCCGGCCGCGTGCGCTGAGGAATACGAGATCGAGTTGGGTCGCGCGATCGGGGCCGGGGTGCCCGCGATCGATGTGCTGCTCTTGGGGATCGGAACCGACGGGCACACGCTGAGTCTGTTCCCGGGTTCGCCGGCGCTGCAAGAGCGGCAGAAGCTTGTCGTGGCGACGCACGCTCCGGCGGCGAGCCCGGTGCGGGATCGGGTGACGTTCACGTTGGCGCTGGCGCGGGCGGCGCGGCATCGTGTGTTCTTGGCGACGGGGGCGGAGAAGAAGCCGCTGGTGCAGGCGTGTGTGGGTACCCCTCCGAGCCGCGGGCTTCAGCCCGCGCGGGAAGGTGCCGCGTACCCCGCCGCGATGGTGGGCCCGGCGGAGTGGTTCCTCGACCGTGCCGCGGCGCCGTGACGCAATCAACAATCGGTCATGGCTGCGACGATCCGTATCGCGACGACGAGCGACGCACACGAGGTGCTGGCGATCTACGCGCCGATTGTGCGGGAGACGGCGATCACGTACGAGACCGAGGTGCCGAGCGAGAGCGAGATTGCGGGGCGGATCGCGGCGACGCTCGAGGCCTATCCGTGGCTGTGCTGCGAGATCGACGGGCGCTTCGCGGGCTACGCGTACGCGAGCCGCTTTCGGACTCGCACGGCGTATCAGTGGACGGCGGAGACCACGGTGTACGTGGCGGATTGGGCGCGAAAGAGGGGCGTGGCGCGGGGGTTGTATGTCTCGCTGTTGGAGTGCTGCCGCGTGCTGGGGTATCGCACGGCAGTGGGGGTGATCGGCCTGCCGAACGAGCCGTCGGTGAAGTTCCACCGGGCGATGGGGTTTGTCGAGGTCGGGGTCTTCCACCGCTGCGGGTACAAGTTCAGCCAGTGGCAAGATGCGGGGTGGTACGAGCGGGCGATCGGGGAGTATGAGAGGATGCCGAGCGTGGCACCGGAGCTGAACACGCCGGCGGCGTGCGCGGGAATGTGTCAGTGGAAGGACGCGCTGCGGTCCGGGCTCTCCTGCATCCGGGCGTGAGTCGGGTACGATGGTCTCAGTGCCGGGGCGAGGACGCCCCGGCTCGCTGTTGCCGACGCCGTGTGCGAAGGCTCCGGCGCCTCTTCCCTGCTCCGCTGCTCCCCTGCACCCCTTTTCCCCTCCCCCCCATGCCCTCCCTCGACATCGTCTCCAAACTCAACTTCGCTGAGCTCGACAACGCCATCAACAACGCGAAGAAGGCGGTGATGGCCCGCTTTGACTTCCGCGGCTCGCACACCGAGATCGAGATCGTCAAGGAAGGCGAGAAGAAGGAGCAGGGCATCAAGCTCACCGCCGACGACGAGGGGAAGATGAAGGGGCTCAAGGAGATGTTCGAGTCCGCGTGCCTGAAGCGCGGCCTGCACGTCCGCTCGTTCGAGTGGGGCGAGGTCGAGCCCGCGCTCGCCGGCAAGGTGAAGTGTCAGGCCAAGATCAAGAACGGCATCGAGCAAGAGAAGGCCAAGGCGATCGTCAAGATGATCAAGGACACCAAGCTCAAGGTGCAGGCCTCGATCCAGGGCGACGAGATCCGGCTGAGCGGGAAGCAGATCGACGACTTGCAGTCGATCATGACGATGCTGCCGAAGATGGTGGATTTGCCGCTGCAGTTTGTGAACATGAAGCGGGATTGAGCACCGATCGGCCGGCTGGACCGCGGCGGGTCGCGAAACAAAGTCGCCGATGGGCTTGGACCGAGATTTGTGCCAAGCAGCCTGACGATCGCCAGGCGCCTCTGGAGCGTTTGTGGTCCTGTTGAAGCATCAATTCGGCCAAAATCGTGAGGGAACGCCCCCGGGAATCCCGCCTTTCTATGGGAGAATCCGTACCGCCCGGAGGCCCTGTAGACAGGCCACATCACGCGGGGGATGTGCTCGCTGCGACCGGAGTGATTCCATGATGATGTGCGTGCGTCTTTCCTGTGCCCTCGTCGCCTTGATTGCCTCCGCCGCGATGGCGGAGCAGCCCGCCTTTGCCCCGGTCCCGATGAGCGATGAGCAGAGGCAGACGATGGTCACGGCGTTCGAGGACCGAGCGGCGACGCGCATATACGCGCACGACACGCAGGCACCATCGTCCACGATGTTCGCGAGCGTCGGCGAAGAGTTGATCGGCATCAACGGCTTCGATGCGGTCGATGGAGCTGACACGTTGACGTCTGTCTCGTGCATCTGGGCGAACGCCGTCAACGGCGCGACGGCTCGCATTTTCGTGTGGCAGGCTGATGGCACGGGCGACATCCGGACCGCTGTCCCGATTCATGAGCAGGCGGTGACGATCAGAAACGCGAACACGGGTCTCTACAACCGTTTCGATCTCTCGGTGCCGGTGCGGGTCACCGGTCGCTTCTACGTCGGATTCTCGGCCGTCGTGGTTTCAGGGGGGAGCGGCCCGCTTCCGCTCGTGGCGATCTCGACGCCGCCCTCGCCGCCCGGAAGATCGTGGACCGGGCTCGGTCTTCCCGGCATCGGCGCGGCGCAGATCGTCGACACGGCGGGGATGCTGGACGGCCTGGGGTACTGCTACCCGGTACGGGTCGCCGGCACGTCGGGTGCGTTCACGTACCAGGGCCGACTCACCAATCAGGGCGCGAGCTTCACGGGCGCGGCGGACATGATTTTCAGGGTGTACGACGCGCAGACCGGCGGCCAGCCTCAATCGCCAGAGCTCAGTGTGTCGAACGTACCGGTGGACGGCGGAGTCTTCTCGGCCGAGTTGCCCGGGGATCCGTCATGGTTCCGCAAAGCGCCGGACCTGTACCTTGAGATCCTTGTGAGACACGCGGGAAGCGGAGCGTACAGCACGCTCACGCCGCGACAGCGCATCACCGCCGCGCCCGCGGCCCTCTTTGCGATTCAGGCCTCCGAGGCGGATGTCGCCCAGAGCGTCGCGTGGTCCGGTATCACCGGCGTGCCAGCAAGCGTGAGCGGGGCGTTCTCGCCGTGGACCGCAGCGGCAGGCGGCATCAACTTCGCGGGCGGGCGCGTCGGCGTCGGCACCGGGACACCTGCCGCGGCGATGCACGTCAGCACCGGTTCCGTCGGCAGCGGCTGGCAGATTCAACTCACCAACTCCGCCGCGGCGCCGAGCTTTGAGGCCGGCATGCGGATGTCTGACGGCGGGTTCTTCGAGATCACCAATCGCATCAACGGCTTCACCAAGGTGGCCCGGCTGGATAGCACTGGGGCGTGGACCGCGGCGTCGGATGCCCGGCTTAAGACCGATCTCTCGCCCTTCGGTGACGCGCTCGACGCCGCGCTGCGGCTGCGTCCGGTGCGGTTCAAGTGGATCGGCGACGGCGCCTCCGACTTCGGCGTGATCGCGCAGGAGCTCCGCTCGGTGTTGCCCGAGGCGGTGACCGGGGACGAATCGAAGGACAGCTTGACCGTGAACTACTCGAAGCTCTCGGTGGTCGCGATCGGGGCGATCCAGGATCAGCAGGCGCAGATCAAGGTGCTCCGCGAGCAGAATGAGGCCAAGCAGCGTGAGATCGAGGATCTCAGGGATCGCCTCGAACGATTGGAGCGGGCGGTGGAGCAGGCTCCGCCGGTCTCGGCGCGTCCTTGATCGTGAACCCATCTGAATGCCGACGAGCCGCACCGCTTTGGTGCGGCTGTCGTTTCATCGAAACATCGTGATGGCGATGCGCTGTCGTTTATTCTCCTGAAGAGGGACCGAGAACGTCTGCCGGGAGCTTCCTGAGGCGTGGCCGCGGCCGAATGGCCCCTTCGCGGCCCCAAAGGAATGTTTTGTGATGAATGAGGGAATCGCTCCGACCCCGACGCATGGTGCCCGCAGCGGACGCACACGCGTCGCTGCACACCGGAGACGCAGCGATGCAGAACACGAACCACGGTCGGTTGTTGGGTGCCTTGGCTCGTCGGACACGAGGCTCGATCGCGGGCGCGATGCTGGGCGTGGCGTGCGCCGCGTCGGCGTTGGCCCAGCCGAGCGGGACACTGGTGCAGTGGGGCGCGTCCAACCTCGATCAGCGGCAGAACCAACCGGTCCTCGCCGGGCCGTACAAGGCTGTCTCGGCCGGTCAGTTTTTCAGCATCGCGCTCAAGGAAGACGGCTCGCTGGCGCAATGGGGATCGACGAGCAGCCGCGAGGGCGACAACGTGCCGCCGGCTGCGGGGCCCTACAGCGCGATCGCGGCCGGAGCCTCGCACGCGCTCGCGCTTCGAAACGACGGCTCGCTGGTGCAGTGGGGTCGCGTCTGGGACAACCAGGCGGTGGGTCAGCCCCCGGTGGCGGGGCCCTACAAGGCGATCGGCGCGGGGTTCTATCACAACGTCGCGATCAAAGCCGACGGCACGCTCGTCCAGTGGGGCGACACGTCCGTCAGCCAGAGGAACGGATTCCCGACCGACGCGGGGACGTACATCGCGATCTCGGCGGGCGCGACGCACACGTTGGCGCTGCGGGCCGACGGGAGCCTGGCGCAGTGGGGCAACACGTCGAGCGACCAAGCCGTGGGCGCTCCGCCGGCGGCCGGGCCGTACATCGCGATCGCCGCAGGAACCACGCACAGCTTGGCGCTGCGTGCCGACGGTTCGCTGGTGCAGTGGGGCGACAACTTCTATGGCCAGCTCGACAACCCGCCGCCGTTGGAGGGGCCGTATGTGGCCATCGCCGCGGGCTCGGCGCACAACATGGCGCTGAAGGCCGACGGCACGCTGGTGCAGTGGGGCCGCACCAACGCCGGACAGCTCAACGACGCGCCGTCGTTTACTGGGCCGTTCCGGTCCATCGCGTGCGGCGGGTACCACAGCCTCGCCATCACCGGCATGCCCTCTTCGCCGGGGAGCTTTCTCTATCAGGGCCAGCTCAAGGGCGCGACGGGTCCGGTGGATCTGAAGCTCGTGCTCTTCAACGCGGCCAGCGGCGGCAGCCCGGTCGGGCAGACCACGATCGCGCCGAGCGTGACTCCCGCGCCCAACGGCGTGTTCACGGTGACGGTGAACCCGGGTTTGATCGATGCCTCCCAGCCGTTGTGGCTGGAGATCGGCGTCGCGGAGGCGGGTTCCGAGTCGTTCACGACGCTGAACCCGCGTCAGCCGGTGACCTCGACGCCGCTGGCGATGTACGCCACGCGGGCGGGCATCGCCCAGAGCGCGTACACCGCGGAACTGGCGGACGTCGCCAAGACAGCACTGACCGCTACCAACGCGACGAACGCGACCAATGCCACCACCGCGGCCAACGCGACGAACGCGGTGAATGCAACCAACGCGAACTCGGCGGCGAGCGTGCCGTGGTCGGGCGTGACGGGTGTGCCGGCGAACGTCGTGAATGCGTTCTCGCCGTGGATCAACGGCGGTAACGGCATCATCAGTTACTCCGGTGGGAACGTCGGCATCGGCACGACGCAGCCCAACGCGCGACTAGAGATCGCGGGCGGTCCCGTCGGCACCGGCTGGCTGGCGCGGCTGACCAACCTGGTCGTTGCCAACGCCAACTTCCGAACGACCGGCATGCGGGTCAGCGACGACGGGTTCTTTGAGGTCTCCAACAGCGTCGTCGCGGGAGCGCCCAACTTCGCTCGCCTTAACGGCAACGGCGTGTGGTCCGCCGTGTCTGACGCACGGCTCAAGACCGATGTGACGCCCGACGATCCTGCCGAGATGCTCGCCGCTGCGTTGAAGCTCCGTCCGGTGCACTTTGTGTGGAAGAAGTCGGGTGCCGCGGACTCGGGCCTGCTCGCGCAGGAGGTTCGCGCCGTGCTGCCGGACCTGGTGACCGGCGACGAATCCCGCGGCGTGCTCACCGTGGACTACAGCAAAGTCGGCGTGGTTGCGGTGGGGGCGGTGCAGGCGCAGCAGGCGGAGATCCGCATGCTCCGTGATCGCGTGACCAGAGCGGAGGCGCGAGAGGCGGAGGTGCGTGAGCTTCGCGATCGCGTCAGCAAGAGCGAGGCCGAGAACTCGGACCTTCGGGCACGGCTCGAGCGACTCGAAGCAAAGCTCCGGTGATGATCTGGGCTCACGCGTGAGGGTCGGCCCGGGCAGATCCCGCGGAGTCCGAGAGGCACGTCGCCCAACAAAAGGGGACTTCCATGCGAATGCGGTGTGTGGTCGCGGGTGTGTTGACTGGAATCGCGGCGTCGCTCGTGCAGGGTCAGCCGCTGGAGATGCGCACGACTCCGATCGACGATCAGACGCAGCAGGTGCTGGCGAGCGTGTTCGATGATCGCTCCGGCCCGCGGGTGTACCGGCACGACATGGTGCCGCCAACTATCTTTAACAATGCGACCCCGGGTATCGAATGGGTCGGCATCCACGGCTTTGACGCGATCGGCGGGAAGGACGTCATCACGTCGGTCTCGTGCATGTGGGGCAACAGCACCAACGGCGCGTCCGGTCGCATCATCGTGTGGCAGGCGGACAGCACCGGCGATCTGAAGACCGCGGTGCCGCTGCTCGACCAGACCGTCACCATCCGTGACGCCTTGACCGGCCGCTACAGCGAGTACACGCTTTCCCCTCCCGTGACCGTGACGGGTCGCTTTTACGTGGGATACGCGGCGGTGGTGCTCGGCAACAACTCGCTGTACCTCGTGCCCACGACCACCGCACCCACGTCGCCGGGGCGCACGTGGATCAGCGCTTCGGCGTTTGGTCCGACTCCCCACGACATTGCATCCATTGCCAACTCGCTCGATCCCCTGAACTACTGCTTTCCGCTGCGTGCCACCGGAGGCGCGGGCGCGATCACGTATCAGGGACGGCTCGCAGACGGCGGATCGAATTTCAGCGGTCCGGCCGACATGCAGTTCCGGTTCTTCGGCAGCCCGAGCGGATCGACGCCGCTCACGCCGAAGTTCACCAATCTGTCCGTTCCGGTCACGCAGGGACTCTTCACCGTCGATCTGCCGGGCGATGCAAACTGGTTCACCAACGCGCCGGATGTGTACCTCGAGATCGATGTGAGGCGTGGCGGGGACGACTACGTCACACTCGCGCCGCGCCAGAGGATCACGCGATCGCCCGCGGCGCTGCACGCCCTGCGTGCCGCCGCTGCGGATGCGGCTGAGTCAGCGATCACGGCGCAGTCGGCGACCACAGCTCAGTCCGCGACCACAGCTCAGTCCGCGATCACAGCTCAGTCTGCGAACACCGCCACGCTGGCCGAGGGCGTGCCTTGGAGCGGCGTCACGGGGATCCCAGCGAGCGTCGCGAACGCCTTCTCGCCATGGATCGGCGGCGCCAACAGCACCA
>JBILLU010000247.1:0-4660 GCA_044375915.1 Phycisphaerales bacterium | reverse complement strand
TGCCGAGCGAACTCGAAGCTCTCTTTGCCCATGGCGGCACACTGACCGCTCGCTCGCTCGACCTCGTCATCCGCTGCGAACCAGGCGCCACCAACATCGCATGGCACAGCGGCGACCAAGCCGTCACTATGCAGGTGGCAAAGGCCCTCGCACCCGCATGAACGCCCACCCGTGATGCTGTCACCACTCGCTACTTCTGCTCGACCTGCAGGTCGAGCCGCTCCTGCTTGGCCTTGAAGTAGTTTTCCAGCATGCGGCGATGATCCACCATGCCCGCAGGCTCGCCGAACACGAGCTCGAACTTCTCGCCATTCACCGCGAGGTCCTTGTTCTCCGGGTCACGGAAGGCCTCCGACACGATGTCGTAGCTGTACCGCTTCAGGTCATCCGGAGCGGCCTGATACGCCGCCGCGGCCTGATCGAGGGTGAGGTTCGTCATGAACTGCGCGAACACGATGCCCGCGTGAATCCGGAAGTCCGGCTCCATCACGTCCATGCGGGCGTTCACCGGGTCCGACGCCGACAGCCGCCGCTGATGGGTCATGAAGTACGCGTGCGCCTGGGCGGCATACTTCATGTTGGCATCGAACACCTGCATCTCGCCGCCCAGCAGCCCGTACGCGTACGCGCCGATCAGGGCCGCCGCAACCTCCTGCACCGCGACGTTCGGCGAGCGCTGGCGATCGGCGATCTGCCCGATCACCCATTCATCGAGCTCCTTCGCGTACTTCTCCGCTCGATTCGGATCGTTGGTGTTCACACGGTCCCACACCGCGAGACTCCGGTAGTACCGCTCCGCGACATCCCGCATCCCCATGCGGTAGAAGTACATGATCACATCGATGAAGAAGTTCTCGTAACCCGCGGCGTACATGCTGTACGCACGCTCCTTCCCATCGAACGCGCTCCGCTTGTCGATCTCCTCCATCAAGTCCGCGTACGTCTGCGCGAAACTCGGATCCGGGATCGCGATGTACGTGCTGCCGAGGTTCAGGTTGAACGCGAAGTAGTCAAAGAACAGCCGCCCCGATCGATAGAGCTCCTGCACCGACTGGATCACCAGTCGATCCGTGTTCGTGAAGTCATAGTCCCTGCGGTTGCGATCCGTCACCCGCAGCAGGCCTCGCTCCACGCCCGTCGCGGACCAGTACAGCGCGTGCGCCGCGGGGTTTCGCCAGTCGATCGGTCCGTACTTCTGCACGAACCGCACCATGTCCGACACGCTCATGTGATACACGCGTTCGATCATGTACCGGCGCGCGAAAGCCAGGTACGCGTCCCAGGCGTCCTTGAGCGCCGGATCGTCCATCAGCGACATGAGCGACCGCGTCCGCTCGCCCATGCTCTGCGCCGCCCGCTTGCTCGCCGACGACTTCTGCATCGCCACGATCATCGCGTGCCGCCGAAGCAGGACGCGGATCTGGTCCGGACCCGCCTCACGATCCTCGCCGATCGCCGCGGGCTCGCCCACTTCCTTCTTGATCCGATCCACCAGCGTCCGCACCGATGGCGTCTGCGCGATCACATCCGAGAGCTGCGTCGGCGCAGCCTCGATCGGCGCCAGAAACGCCGCGGCACGCTCAATCGCCGCAGCACGGCCGCGCTCCTTCGGGTCCGCCGCCGGCGGCGCGCCGAGCAGGCTGTGCCACTCTTCCGCCACCTTCATCTTGTAATAGCGATTCGAATCGTCGGTGACGCCCTGGATCTTGTGCAGGAAGATCCACGCCAGCTCCTTGTGCAGCAGCAGGTCGTTGGGGTTCGCCGGGATCGCCCGATCCCGCAGCAGCGCGATGCCCGCGTTCACCCAGTACCAACGCTCCGTCCGTGTGTTCGTGCCGACCGAAATGTTGTACGCCAGGTTCCACGCGTGGAACACCCACACCCGCGGGAACCGCGGCTGCAGCCGTGTGATCGCCTCGGCCAGCTGGTTCAGCTCGTAGTACTTCGCCGCCTGCTTGAGGTCATTTGCCCGCATCCACAGGAAGTTCACGAAGATGCCGCGGAACGCCCCCAGGGCGATGCCAAGCGCCACCTCCGGCGGTTGCCCCTCCTCCACCCGATCTGTGTACGCCAGCTTCGCCCGGCTCGCCGCCGAGGCCAGCAACGTCGACAACCCCACGCTCGCCACCGAGCACAGCACGATCACCAGCACGCACATGATCCGGACGAACTTGCTCGACATCGCGGTTCTCCCGAATCAGTTGCCCGAGTAGATCGCCAGTTCCCGCGAGCGGAACACGGTCGCGGCGAGCGCAAACAGCCCCACCACCAGCACCGCCAGAAGCGTCATCGCGTACGCGACATCCACCCACGGCAGCAGCACCCCATCCACCAGACGAGTCGTCGGCTTCAGGTCCGCGTAGAACGCCAGCGGCGTGCTCACCGCCTGTGCGATCTTGTCGATCACCACGTAGAACCAGATCGTGTTTCCCTTGAAGTCCTCAACCTGCCAGTTTTCCAAGGCGTCCTGGATGAACCGCGAGCTCTCCGCGATCAGGAAAATCCCCGCCGCCGTCAGCGTCGCCACCGGGAACGACAGGAACGTCGCCGCGAAGATGCCAGCCATCGTGATGAACGCGATCTTGAGCCACAGGATCGCGAACACCCGGGCAAAGTTCATCCGGTAGCTTCCCGCCTCATACGTCATCTCGAGTGCAAGCGGAGCGAAGTACAACGCGTTCGCATTCGCCGTCTGGTTGTAGAAGTCGCCGTTGAAGATATTGACAACGATGCGGCCCTCGCTGTCGATCACGCTCGGACTCAGCGTGACCGTGTGCTGCTGCGCCAGAGAGACCTTCTCCGTCGCCACCGCGCCGTTCGAGAACAGGAACGTGATCGTGAACAGAATGTCCGGACGGTTGCTCCCCGCCTCCGGACGGAATCGGAACATGATCGGCAGGCCCCGATCGCGCGGCGCAGCCAGCCCCTCGAACACATACTGCTTGTCGGTCCCCGGCTCGATCGTCCGTTGCTCGAGGTTCACCGCCTTCATCAGGTCCTCGCGCACGAACGCACGGTCCGCCGCCGTGTCACCGAAGTCCGGCCTGGTCAGCTTCTCCTGCTTGATCCGCGCCTCGATGCTCTGCTCCACCGCTGCCGGGTCCAGCTTCAGTGGCGTAAACGTCACGCCCATGCGGGCGGTCAGCACCTGCGTCTCGAGAATCTCCCGGTCCGACGTGATCGGGATCGATTCATCCGCCGACCGGTACGCCGACAGCTCACCGTTGGCCGGCTGCGACCGCAGATACTCCGTGAACAGGAACACGGCGCCGCCCGTCACGCCCAGCAGCACCGCCGCCAGCGAGACCACGCCCAGCCACTTGCCCAGCACATACTGCCACGCCGCCACCGGCTTGGTCATCGTCTGCCAGATCACCTTGCTCCGCTGCTCCATCGCCACGCTGTACACGCTGAACAGCACGCAGAGAACCGCGATGATCGTGTACGACAGCCCTGTGCCATACTGCAGGAAGTTCTGCACCCGATACCGAAGCGCCTGCTTGTCGTCGAGCAGCAGCGGGAGCGCCGCCAGCAGCAGCACAACCAGCACGATGAACACGCCCGAGATCTTCATCCGGGCCGCCTCGTCCAGCGTGTTCCGCGCGATCGCCAGCACCCGCGACGGACCCGACAGCAGAATCCGCACCGCCGTGATCAGCACTAGGAACACGGCCCACAGCGTCAATGCCGCTGTCACGAACATCACCGTGCCCGAAAACCCGGGTACGAGCCTGCCAAACGTCCAGATCCCCGCGATCCCGATCGCGATCAGCGTGTACCAGACCGCCAAGTTGATCCAGATGATCACGACCGCGAAACCCGTCGCCAGCGCGATCAGCACGCCCACAGCGGTCGAATCCGCTTGCCGCGCGAGAATCGAGTTGATGATCTTCACCGCCTGCCGCGCCTGCGTCTCCTCCGCGCTCTGAACGCGGGTCTCCAGCGTCGGGTCGCGTGCGTCCTTCTGCTCGCCCTCCGCCGGTTCGGCCGGGGCAAACGCCTTCTCGTTGATCTCAACCCGCGGCGGCTCGGCCGCTCGCCCCACCAGGTACGTGGTGTATCCCGCGATCGCAGCGATCAGCACGATCACCGTCGCGATCAGCTTGAACGTCCGATCGCGCTGCAGACGGTCCAACGCGGCAATGCGTTCGCCGATCTTCACCGCGGCTTCTCCGAATCACCCATCAACCGGGAAATGACGTCCTGATCCACGTTCTGCTCCGGCGGCGGAACGTTGCCGCCCGACGGAGGTGTCGCTGCCCGACGCACCGGCTCGGCCGTCGGCTTGGGCGCCTCAGCCTTGGTCAGCGATCCGATCAGGTCCGAATCCGGACCGCTCGTCGCAGCCGGGGCATCGACGACCGTCGCGACAACCTTGCTCACGACCGCCTCGGCCGGAGCCTTGGTCAGGTTCTCGATGAGCTCGCTGCCCTGCAGCTCGCTGTTCTCTCCCAACAGGAACGACGCCGTGGGACCGCCAGCGGTCGCGCCCGACGTCGCCGCCTGTTGCTGCCGCGCCCGCTCGACGATGTCGAGGAAGAACTCTTCCAGCTTCTGCCGCGGGCGTGCAATCTTGTAGATCGACTTCGATCCGCCGCTGCGGCGCCGAATCACCGCGTCGATCTCGCTGATCGTCTCCTCGTCCAACGCGTCCGACTCG
>JBILLU010000052.1:0-18269 GCA_044375915.1 Phycisphaerales bacterium | reverse complement strand
CGCCGAGTTTCTTCCATCCAAACGAACGAGTGCTCATGAGTCGCTCCTGAAACGAGCGCCAATCGGGCTCCTTGCTCCAACGCGGAGCGGCGAGGGCCGAGAGCGCGGTATCGACGGGGTCGGTGGCGAGGGCCGGATCACGATGGGAGTCGTGCGTGTTCATGGGTGGGACTCCGTGGTTGATTGGCGGGCAAGTTCGCGGCGCAGCGCGTCGCGGGCACGGGCGAGGCGAGACTTTGCCGCCGCGGGTGAGATCGAGAGCATGAGCGCGACCTCGTCGAGGGAGAGACCTTCGAGGTAGTGCGCGGAGAGCACTTCCTGTTGGTCGATGGGAAGGCGCAGCAGCGCGGTGAGCGCGGCAGAGCGGGGTTCGGCCGGGTTTGTTTCAGGCGTGACAAGCACGCTGAAAAGGGGCAGGCGGCGGAGGATGCCGCGGAGTCCGATCTCGCGTCGCACCCAGCGGTTGACGCGGTTGTTGGCGATGCGGCGGAGCCAGACGATCTGCGGGACCTGGCCGCGGTAGCCGTCCATCGACTGGTACGCGGCGAGAAAGACGTCGGCGGTCAGGTCCTCGGTGACGTGCGAGTCACCGGTGCGGCGGTAGATCAGGCCCGCGATCGCCTGGTAGTGCTCGCGGTAGAAGTCGCCGAAGGCTTGAGGCTGCGGGCGCGGGGCGACGGTTGCCTCGGGGCTCGCGTTCAGGCTGGCGGCGGCTGGGTCCATGCACACACCATCAAAGAGTCACGAGCGGCGGGGTGGTGTCGGGTTCTGGGAATGCAACGTGCAAAAAAGATGAGACCGGCCGTAGGCCGGTCCCACTGAGTTCTTGGACGGACCGGCTGGAAGCCGGTCCTACTGACTTATTCGATCTTGCCGCCGGACATGTCGTAGATCCACTGGTCGCCGTGGCGGGGCCAGCTGAGGACCTCGCCGGGGGCGAAGAAGAGCTTGAGCTCGCGCTCGGCGGCCTCGGGGCTGTCGCTGCCGTGGATGAGGTTGAAGGAGTTGCTGACGCCGAAGTCGCCGCGGATGGTGCCGGGGTTGGCCTTGCTGCCGAAGGTGGCGCCCATCATGTTGCGGGCGATGGTGATCGCTCCGTTGCCCTTAAGGGCCATGACGACGACCGGGCTGCTGGTCATGAACTTGACCAGACCGGCGTAGAACGGCTTGCTCTGGTGGGCCTCGTAGTGGGTGGCGGCGAGCTGCTGGCTGATCTGCATGAGCTTCATGCCGACGACCTGCAGGCCCTTGTTCTCGAAGCGGCTGATGATCTGGCCCGTGAGCCCGCGCTGGACGGCGTCGGGTTTCAGGATGATGAGCGTGGTTTCCATGGTCGTTTCTCCGTTCGGGTCAGGGGTCGTTGGTTGCTTCGTCAGTTGTTCGGTCGCCAACCATGGGCGGCCGATATGGGAGGCAAGAATAGGCGACGAGACCGTTCGAATTCCCGGGAAAACACGATGCAAGTCGGTGTCATCGGATGCGGAACAGCGGGACCGGCGGCGGCGATCCTGCTCGCCCGCCGGGGGTACCGCGTTCGTCTGTTCGATCAGGCCGCCGAACTGAAGCCGCTGGGCGCGGGACTGTTGCTGCAGCCGACGGGCATGGCGGTGCTGGAGCAGCTCGGGGTGTTGGACGAGTTGATGCGTTTGGGCAACCGGGTGGAGCGGCTGCTCGGAACCGATCCGTACGACCGGCCGGTGCTGGATGTCCGTTACGCGGATCTGCGCTCGGATCTGTTCGGGCTCGGCTTGCACCGCGGCGCGTTGTTCTCGGCGTTGCACGGCGAGGCGGTTCGCGCTGGCGTGGAGATCCGCAGCGGCGTCGCCGCGGCGTCGTACGAGGAGCGAGCCGATGCGGTGTCGTTCCGGGATCGCGAGGGGCGTGAGCATGGGCCGTTTGATCTATTGATCGTCGCCGATGGAGCACGGTCGTCGCTCCGCGATCAGTTCGGCGGCGTGCGGCGCTGCGACCGCTACCCGTGGGGCGCGCTGTGGTTTGTCGCTGAGGACCCCGAGGCTCGATTCGCGGGCGTGCTGCGCCAGGTCTATCGCGGCGCGTCGGGCATGATCGGGTTCCTGCCCTCTGGGCGCGCGACGGCGGATGGTCCGAACACGGTGAGCGTGTTCTGGAGCGTGCCGATGGCGGATGTGGAGCGGATCCGTGCAGATGGTCTTGATGCGTGGAAGACGCGGGTGCGTGCGCTGACGCCGCTTGCTGACCCGGTGCTGGATCAGATCCGGTCCTTCGACCAATTGATTGTCGCGGGGTATCACGACGTCGTGGTGCGGCGTGCCGGTTCCGGGCGGGTCGCGTTGCTGGGTGATTGCGCTCACGCGATGAGCCCGCAACTGGGCCAGGGCGCAAACCTCGCGTTGCTCGACGCGGCCGCGCTCGATCGCGCGCTGACGGGCTCACCCGACATCGCTTCTGCGATGCGGGCGTACGACGCAGCGCGGCGTGCCTCGACGCGCTACTACCAGTTCGCGTCTCGGTGGCTCACGCCGGTGTTCCAATCGGGCATGGACTGGATCACGCCGCTGCGTGATCGATTGCTCCCGATCGGGCTTCGATTGCCGATCGGGCGTTCCATGGCGTTGACGTCGCTCGTCGGTGTCCGGCGGGGGTTCTTCTCGTCCGAGCCGGTCCCGGCGCTCGGCACGCCCGGGTAACCCGTGAAGCTGTAGCGATTGTGCGGGCTGTCGCGTCTGTCGAGCCAGTGGCTCGCGCGTCGGGAGCGGTTTCGACGCCGCCGCGTGGTGATCCGCGCCGGCGCGGGCATGGTTGTCGGGGAGAGAGACCCGGCGGCAATGCCGTCTGCACGAGACAAACCCAGAGGAGAGAGATGAACCGTTTCACCATGGCTGTTCTTGCTTGCGTCGGTGCTGCGACCGCTGCCAACGCCGCCCCGCTGTCCCTGAAGATCACTGCTGACAACCACTACGCGTTGTACTCGTCCACGAGCAACGTCTTCTCGTACCACGGCGGCAACGAGATCGGCGCCAGCGGCCTGCCCGGCACGTACAACTGGTCGCTGCCCGAGACGTACAACATCAACGTCGGTGACCGCGTCTTCATCGCCGCGTGGTCCGACGATTCGGTCGCGCAGGGCCTGCTCGCCGAGGTGTGGGATAGCAACAAGAACCAGTTGCACACCGGCGTCGGTCCGTGGGAGGTCTACAAGACCGGCATGAACCGCGGCAACGGCGACCCGCATCCCACGACGCTCGAGATCGCGGGCCACGTCCAGACCGCCGACCTGAACAGCCTCTGGGAAGTTCCCTTCGTCGGTGCCGCCAACGGCGTCGGCCCCTGGGGCGTCGTGCCCGGTATCGACACCTCCGCCAAGTGGATCTGGTGGAACAACCCCGCCGACAGCGACCCGCTCCGCGGCGGGGACGGCGCTGGCGAAATGCTGATCTTCTCGTATCGCATCCCGACCCCGGGTTCGCTGGCTCTGGGTGGCATGGGCGCGCTGCTGCTGGCCCGTCGTCGTCGCGGTCAGTGAATGTGAACCCTTGAAATGAGAAAGGCCCGCACCATGCGTGTGCGGGCCTTTTCGTGCGCCGATTCAGAATGTCGCCGGGGCTTGGAAGGCCCCGCCCCCGAATTCACTTTGCGATGGTCTGCTTCAGGAACGCGACCATGCGCTGGGCGAAGTAGAGGCGGTTGTCCAGCTTCTGGAAGCCGTGGCCTTCATCAGGCGCGATGAACACCTGCGGCTGGTTGCCCTTGTCCTTGAGCGCGATGGCCAACTGCATCGCTTCCTCGACCGGCACGCGCGGGTCGTTGAAGCCGTGGGCGATGAACATGGGGACTTTGATCTTGTCGATGTGCGTCATCGGCGAGGCGCTGGCGAGGAACTCGGGGTCGCTCAGCGGGCCGTACTCGACCTCGCGGAGTTTGCGCCGGTAGCCAGCGGTCTTCTCGAGGAACGTCTTGAGGTTCACCACGCCGACGATGTTGATGCCAGCGCCGAACAGCCGCTCGGCGCGCTTGCCGGCGTCCACCCGCATCTGGTCCTCGACGACACACGCGACCGACATGTACCCGCCGTAGGAGCCGCCCCACGTCGAGATCATGCCTGGCTTGGTGTACTTGTTGGCGACGAGCCATTCCGCGGCGTCGACGCCGTCCTTCACGCTGTTCCAGCGGTTCTTGTAATCGTCCATCATGTGGAACGCACGGCCGTAGCCCGTCGAGCCGCGGACGTTGGGGAACATGACGCCGAAGCCCTCGCTGAGCAGGTACTGCACCTGCGCCGTGAAGCCCGGGCGGCTCTGGCCTTCGGGGCCGCCGTGGTAGTTGATGAGGAACGGAATCTGCGTGCCTTCCTTGTAGCCCGCGGGCAGGAAGACAAACGCGGGGATCTCGGTGCCGTCGAACGACTTGTACTTGATGAGCTTCGGCAGCGTGAAGGCGTTGAGGTCGATGCCCTGATCGTCGGCGAAGGTGATCTGCTGCGGCGCCGTGGTGGACTTGCCGTCGGCGCCGACGTCGAAGCGGAACGCCAAGCCCGGCGTGCGGGCGTTGCTCATGCCGTAGACCACGCGGTTGCCACGGATGCTCGCGATCGACGCGATGCCCTTGTCCATGGCGGGGATGGCAACCTTCTCGAAGCCGGGCAGGCGGTAGAGGAACGGCGTGCCGTAGCCGTCTTCGTTGACGTCGACGCCCAGCAGCGTCTTCTCTTGGTTCAGGTTCGCGTCCTCGACCTCGAACGACTCGAGCTCGCTCAAGGGCTTCGTGACTTGCCCGGTCTTGAGGTCATGCAAGAAGACCTTCGGCCGCCCGCCCTCGATGTCGCAGCCGTACAGGATCGAAGTCTCGCCCGGCATGTAGCCGATCGCCTGCACGCTGACGGTGGGAGATTCGCCGCTCTTGGGCGTGAGGTCAGTAAGGTTGCCCGACTTGGCATCGAGCTCGAACATCGAGGAGTCCGAGATCGAGCGGTAGTTGCCGACGAGCACGCGGGTGCCGTCGCCGGTGATGTCGCTCGCGGCCCACGAGCCGGGCTTGGCCAGCAACTTAGTGGCCTTTCCGGGCGTGCCGTCGAACGGGTCGCTGTCAAAGTCGAAGCGGTAGATATGGAAGTCGTTGGGGCTCTCGTCGTTGGCGGTGTAGACAAAGCCGTTGGAGTCGTCGAGCCAAAGGTTGACGCCGTGCTGGACTTTGGCGTTGCTCAGGACTGTCACGATCTTGCCCGCGCCGTTGTTGGCGGCGGGGTCGAGCAGCGAGACCTGGGTGTTCTCGTTCCCGCCGACGGCGTGGAGCAGGATGATCTTCTTGCCGTCGGGCGAGAGGGAGTAACCAGAGAGCCCGTCGGCGTAATTGGTCAGTTTGGTCGTCTTGGCGCCAGGCTTCGCCGCGTCGCCCTCGACGCGGTAGAGCTGGAAGATGCCATCCGGCCAGTCGCGGACGTACAGCGTGCCGTCGGGAGCGACGGTGGCCGCACCGGGCGTGCGGATCTTGAAGAACCGCTCGAGTTTGGAGAGTTCGGAAGTGCTGGGCTGTCCCGCGAGTGCGGGCAGCGCGAGCAGCGCTACGGCGGCGAGGCGGCAGGCTTTGGTTCGTACGCTCATGATCGTGACTCCGTGTGGTGCCCGCGGCGGCCTGGGCCGACGCAGTCAATTGATGGTATTGGCTTGTTCGTTCTTGGGAATAGAACCGTTTTGGTGGCGGAATCCGTCATTACTCGATATCTTCTCGGCTGGCTCCTTTCCGTTCGGGAAGGAACCAGCGATTCAGGGAGTTCGGGGGGCGGTGCGATCACACCGCCTTTCACCACTGGGCCAACGCATGTCCACACCATCGCCTCTCCCCTCATCCGCTCCGAACCTGCCATCGACGGCCACGTTCCTCGGCCACCCGATCGGCCTCTTCCTGCTCTTCCTCGTCGAGATGTGGGAGCGGTTTAGCTACTACGGCATGCGGGCGCTGCTGGTGCTGTATTTGACGAGCCCCCTCAGCGGCATGAACGACCCGCCGGACGGAGCTCCCAAGGGATTCAACCCCGGACCCGGTTGGTCCGACAAAGACGCCAGCACGCTCTACGGCTGGTACACCGGTCTGGCGTATCTGCTCCCAGTTCTGGGCGGCATCGTCGCCGACAAGATGATCGGCACGCACCGCTCGATGGTGATCGGTGGCCTGCTCATCATGGCCGGGCACATCGCGCTGGCGGTCAGCGGCCTTGGCGCCTTCCACGGCACCGAGATGTCGATGACCATCTTCATCGGCGGCCTCGCCCTCATCGTGCTGGGCACCGGTCACTTCAAGCCCAGCGTTTCCGTGATGGTCGGGCAGCTCTATGGCCCCGGCGATCCCCGCCGCGACGGCGCGTTCAGCATCTTCTACATGGGCATCAACCTGGGCGCGTTCCTGTGCGCCTTTGTCTGCGGCACGCTGGGCGAGAAGGTCGGCTGGCACTGGGGCTTCGGCTCCGCCGCGGTCGGCATGGGGCTGGGCCTCGGGCTGTATCTGCTGTGCAGGCCGATGTTCCTGAAGGGCATCGGTGAGGTCGAGCCCGCGCGGCCCGAACTGCCGCGTCAGACCCCGGCCAAGTCGACGTCCTTCGCCATCTCGTTCCTCATCGTCGGATTGGTGCTCGCAGCGCTCTTCGGCGCGGCGTACCACGTCGGCCTCGTCGGAAAGGTCGGAGGATTGCTCACGCCCGCCGTCGCGGGCGCGATCGGCGTGGTCGTCCTCGGGCTCGCCTGCTGGTTCGTCGCCGTCCAGCGCCCCGAAGACCGCGGCCCCGTCGCCTCGATCTTCATCTTCATGTTCTTCAACGCGTTCTTCTGGATCGCCTTCGAGCAGGCCGGGTCGAGCATGACGCTCTTCACCGATCGCTACACCGACACCACCCTCTTCGGTTGGGATATGCCCACCACCTGGTTCCAGTCGGTGAACCCGTTCCTCATCTTCGTCTTCGCGCCCGTCTTTGCCGCGGCGTGGACCATGCTCGGACGGCGGCACATGAACCCCAGCCAGCCGGTGAAGATCGCGCTGGGGCTCATCCTGCTCGGCCTCGGCTTCGTGGTCCTCGTCCTCGGTGCCCGGACGCTCAAGATCGGCACGCCCGACAACCCCGAAGCCGTGGTGCAGAAGGCGGCGATCTTCTTCATCCTCGGCGCGTACTTCATGCACACCATGGGAGAGCTCTGCCTCTCGCCCACCGGCCTGTCATACGTGACCAAGGCGGCTCCGGTCCGGTTCGTGTCGCTGCTCATGGGCATCTGGTTCATCTCGTCCTTCATCGCCAACCTCGGCGGCGGCCTGATCGCCGCGCAGGTCGAGAAGATCGAAAAGGGCGAGCTCAAGCTCCCATGGAACTTCAGCGAGGGAACCGGCACCATTCAGGCCGACTTCTTCTTCCTCTTTGTCGCCAGCTCGATCGGTGCCGGCGTGGTCATCCTGATGCTGACCCCTGTCCTGAAGAAGCTCATGCGGCGTGTGGACGACTGACGTCGGTGTTGGCGCGTGACGGAGTTTTTGGTTGGGGGCACTTGCCCCGCTCGGTATGCTCGCGCGAGGAGGTGCCCATGGCCTACGACCCCGCACACGGACGCCCGCGTCTTCGGATCCCGCCGCGGATGATCATCGCGGCGGTGTTCGCTGTCATCGCGCTGTTCGGCTATCTCGCGAACACCTCCACCAACCCGGTCACGGGCAAGACGCAGCACGTGGCGCTGACACCCGAGCAGGAGGTCGCCCTTGGACTTCAGTCCGCTCCCCAGATGGCCCAGCAGTTCGGCGGGTTGTCCGCCGACCGGGCCGCAGTCGAACTTGTGAAGTCGGTGGGGGCCGAGATCGTTCGGGTGCTGCCGCCGGAGGCCCCGAAGTACCCATTCGAGTACCACCTGCTCGCTGATCGCAAGACAGTGAACGCCTTCGCACTCCCGGGCGGCCAGATCTTCATCACCGAGGCTCTGCTCTCGCGGCTCGAGACCGAGGGGCAGCTGGCGGGCGTGCTGGGGCACGAGACCGGGCATGTTCTCGCAAGGCATTCCGCGGCACAGATGGCCAAGGGGCAGCTGACACAGGGATTGGTCACGGCCGTGGGAGTGGCCGGCTCGGACTCCGTCGCCGGGCAGCGACAGGCGGCGGCCGTCGCGGGGATGGTCGGCAACATGATCAACATGAAGTACGGGCGCGACGACGAGCTCGAGGCCGACACGCTGGGCCTGCGGTTCATGCTCGCCGCGGGTTACGATCCGCGCTCAATGATCCGGGTGATGGAGATCCTCCGCGAGGCCTCGGGCGGGTCGGGTCAGCCGGAGTTCATGAGCACGCACCCCGACCCGGGCAACCGCATCCAGCACATCGAGTCGTGGCTGAAGGAGCACGCGACGGGCGGGAAATCGCTCCGGAAATAGGCCGCAAACGGGCCGGAATGGCCGGCATCCGCTCGCTATCATCGATCCAACGCACCCGCAGCCACGGAGGGCAGCGATGTCCGATGCCGCATTGCTCGATCCCGAAGCCGGATCGATCGACCAATCCAAGAAGACCATGAGCAAAGCCCCTCGCGCCACCGCCGAGTCGATGGCCGCGCGTCAGCGCGACATCTCGGTTTCCGAGTTCTTCGCCAAGAACCGCCACCTCTTGGGGTTCGACAACCCACGCAAGGCGCTCTTGACGACGGTGAAGGAAGCCGTCGACAACTCGCTCGACGCCTGCGAAGAGGCGGGCATCCTGCCCGACATCACCGTCATCATCGAGGACCTGCAGCCCGACCGCGGGCGCGAGGCCAAGCAGTCGCGCTACCGCGTCAGCGTCGTCGATAACGGCCCGGGCATCGTCCGCAAGCAGGTCGAGAACATCTTCGGGCGTTTGCTTTACGGCTCCAAGTTCCACCGCCTCAAGATGAGCCGCGGGCAGCAGGGCATCGGCATCTCCGCCGCAGGCATGTACGGCCTCATCACCACCGGCAAGCCGATGGTGATCCACACCAAACCCAAGGCCAACCAGCCGGCTCACCACATCGAGCTGGCGATGAACACCAAGACCAACCGCGCCGAGGTGACCGAGGACTCCGAGACCAAGGACTTCCCGCCCGAGCGGTTCCTCAACCTGACCAGCGGTACGCGCGAACTCGGCGCCAAAGGCGAGTTCCTCGCGCAAGACGTCTACGTCACCGGCACCAGCGTCAGCATCGAGCTCGAAGGCCGCTACCAGAAGGGCCGCGGCAGCGTTGATGAGTTCCTGGAACTGACCGCCATCGCCAATCCGCACGCGCGGATTACGTTCGTGCCGCCGACAAAGGTCAGCGAAGAAGAAGAAGACGTGCCGCTGCTCAAGCGCGGCAAAGCGAGCCCCGAGCGTGAGCGAGCGGGTGCTTCAGATTCTGGCACCGACGCTCAAGGCAACCCACTCGCTGACGCTCGGGGCTCGTCGAAGACGGAGCCCGAAGTCACCACCGAGACCGGCGGCGTGATCCTGCACCCGCGTGCGGTCGAGGAGTTGCCCCCGGAGACGAAAGAGATCATGCCGCACCCGCGCGGCATCGAGTTGGGCATCCTGCTGCAGATGCTCAAGGAAGCCGAGATCGAGAAGCCCGGCTACACGCTCTACAACTTCCTGCAGGACAAGTTCAGCCGCGTGAGCAGCGCGAGCGCCGGGCAGTTCTGCGAGAAGATCGGCAAGACCAGCCGCACCAAGGTCGCGGACATCGATCACGCGACCGCGGAAAAGCTGTTCAAGGAACTGCAGGATTCCAAGCTCCCGCCGCCGCCGACCGACTGCCTCGCCCCCATCGGCGTCCAGCAGCTCCTCAAGGGCATGTTCAAGGGCGTGCGGGCGGAGTTTTACGCGGCCAGCTCGCGTGAGGCCGCGGTCTATCGCGGTCGTCCGTTCCTCATCGAGTCCGCGATCGCCTTCGGCGGCGAACTGCCCGGCGACGAACCCGCTCGCGTCATCCGCTTCGCCAACCGCGTGCCGCTGCTCTTCCAGCAGAGCGCGTGCTCGAGCTTTCGCGCGGTGAGCGAGACCAACTGGCGCAACTACGACCTGCAGCAGCCTCGCGGCGCCGTGCCGGTGGGGGCGCTCGTCATCATGCTGCACATGGCCAGCGTGTGGGTGCCGTTCACCAGCGAGAGCAAGGAAGCGATCGCGGACTACGACGAAATCCGCAAGGAGATGAAGCTCGCGCTCATGGAGTGCGGCCGCAAGCTCGGGTCGTACCTCAACAAGCGCCTCAAGATGCGCCGCGAGGCCGAGCGCCGCGACATCTTCGAACGCTACATCGGTGAGATCGCCAAAGCCTGCGGCGAGATCACCGGCGACGACGCCAAGCCTCTCTACGAAGCCCTGCTGAAGCAAGCCAGGAAACGCACCGCCGTAGCCGACCTCAAACTCGACGAAGAGGGACGCAAACTCGAAGACCCGGCCGACCAGGAGGGCGTGATCGTCGTCGAACAGGCGGCGAACCTCGCAAACCTCGCGTCGCCCGCGTTATCCGCCGCCAAGGCCGCGGCCGAGGTGGACGCGCGCGTCAAGAAGCTCGAGGACGACGAGCAGCCCCGCTTGCTCAAGGACACGAGCAATAAGAAGTCCGCGAAGCCGCGAAAGGCACCGGTCCCATCGAAGGCCGGGAAGGATCAGAAGCCGGCGAAGCAGGTCGAGGCGGCGCCCGCGAAGAAGGCCCCAGCGCCCAAGAATGAGCAGGCTCCCGCGGCCAAGCCGACCAAGCCGAAGATGCGGCTGAACCCCAAGACCGGAAAACTGGAACGCGTCGACGAGCCGGGTCTGTTCTGAACGAATGGAACTTTCGATCATCCCGTGCGACCGGCATCAGGCCCGTGGCTCGAACCGGGCGGGTGTTTCTTCAGCCATTGCTCCATGTCGAGCTCCTTCGGATCGAATCGGCTGGCCCAGATGCGCCGCGCCTCGTCCAGCCATGCGTTGGGTTGTTCCGGGACCTTGGGCGCGGTGCATCGTGGGCCGCGAGTGCTGGCAGACGTTGGTGCACGCGACTTCGAGCCTGTCCGCTCCGGCGTGTCGACCAGCGAACCGGGTGTTGGGCCAAGGCCGGGAAGCAGCCCGAAGTACCGTTCCCAGTCTTCGAGCGTGAGTGAGTCAAGTCCGTCCGTGGGGCGAGAGCGGGCCGCTTCGCCGCGCCGGAAATCGGCGTGAAGGTGTTCGAGAAACTCCTTGGACCCGAGGGTTCCGGCTCCTAGAAACGCCGCAGCCTGCTGCAGTCGGCGATCGGAACTGACCACCAAGATTGCCCGGGGCTGATGCGATTCGCGGAGCAGTTGCTCGACCAGGTCGTCGGCCTCTCGCCCGTCCCCGGCATAGAGCACCCGACGGGTCTGGACTCCGGCGAGCAGCCCCGCGAGCTGCTGAAGTTCGATCGGATCGCGGTGCCGTGGGCCGCCGTCGCATACGAGCGTAACCTCGCGTTTGGCGTAACGACTGGCGGCGAGCAGCGACAAGAGGTCGCCAACCTCGCCCCGGCGTGAGGAACGCCCCCGTGCCGCGAGCGCGTGCGTCACGTTGTAGGCGTCGATGAGCAGCATGGTGAGGGTGCGAACTCGGCGAGCGATATCTTTGCCGATCCCGGCAAGCGATGAGTATTCGCCGGTACAATCGGCTCGGATTTCCCACCACTTGGCAACGGAGTGCCGGATCGATGGCGAAGAAGACCACGCCCCCCTCAAAGTCCTCGGCGAAGCTGAAAGAGCGCGACGCCCGCACCTTGGGCAAGATCGTCAACCTCGCCGAGACGGTGAGCTCGAAGACCATCGCCGGCCGCGAGCCCAAGATCGATATCCCGACCCGCGCCAAGTCCAACACCAACTGGAACAAGAAGCGCGGCATCCTCGAGATGGGCGACGCCACCAGCGAGCGGCCGCTCTTTGACCTCAAGACCGCCAAGCAGTTCATGCAGACGTTGCTGCACGCCAGCACGATCAAGGACCTGATCGCCGCCGAAAAGACCAGCAGCCTCCGCGGTGTCTTCTACAAGGCCAAGCACACCGTCGCGGGCACCAAAGAGAACACCTTCGACGCCCAGGACGAGAGCGACCCGATCCTTGAAGACCTCGAAGTCACGCTCGGCGCGCTGCGTGAAGAGCTGCACATCTTCGCCGAGAACCGCGGCTCGATGGTGGGCAACATCACCATCACCGACAAGGGCGATGACATCGACTGTCGCCGCATGGGCAGCGGCGGCTACGCCCTGCCGTCGATCGTCGAACCCGACGTGATCCAGTTCAAGAAGTGCGAGGCCAAGTTCGTGCTGCACGTCGAGAAGGGCACGGTCTGGAACCGCTTCAACGAGGACCGGTTCTGGGAGAAGAACAACTGCATCCTGACCCACGGCGCCGGCCAGCCGCCCCGCGGGTGTCGCCGGCTGCTGCAGCGGCTGAACCAGGAACTCAAACTCCCGATCATCTGCGTGCTCGATTGCGACCCGTGGGGGCACTACATCTACAGCGTGATCAAGCAGGGCTCGATCTCACTCGCGTTCGAGTCCTCGCGTCTCGCGATCCCCGAGGCCAAATTCCTCGGCATCCGCTCAAAGGACTTCGAGGCCTGCGAGCTCGACGATGCCGTAAAGATCGACCTCACCGAGAACGACATCAAGCGGGCGAACGAGATCGCCGCCTACCCCTGGTTCGCCGAGAACAAGCAGTGGCAGAAGGAGATCGCGGGCCTCTTGAAGAACGGCTTCAAGATGGAAGTTGAAGCCATGATCACCAAGGACATCTCGTACGTCACCGAGGAGTACGTGCCGCAGCGGCTGAAGGACAAGGACTGGTTGGATTGATCGCTCGCTCCGTGCCAGCAGCTGCTCCGCCGTCCGCTTCGCCGCGAAGCGATGGTCCGCGGTGCGCCGCGGCATGGTCACACCGTTGATCAATCGCACATAGCCAGCGCAACTTGCGGAACACCGGACTTGGCTAGGCGAACATCCGCCTGTGGGCATCCAGCGGCGCGATCCGACCGGCGCGATCCTCGCGATCTCCTTCGCAAGGGCCTGCACTCGGTGGCATTTCTCGGCTGGGCTGCGTGGTGGGGGCGGGAGGGTGAGCACGCCACAGAGTCATTCAAGAGCGTGGCGACGCTGTGACGGCTTTGCCGGGTTTGTCGTTGACGAGCCGGCTGTCGGGCAAACCGCGGGTCGCCCAGACCGCGATCACCGTGCCGACGCCCGCGAGCATCGACGCCAGCATCAGCGGCGCACCGGGAAAGTGGAACGGGGCCTGGTCGGAGATGAAGAACGCGAAGACGTTGCTGGCGACGATCGGGGCGATGACGTTGGCGATGCTCTGCAGCGCGATGAGCGAGCCCTGGACCGCCCCCTGTTCGTGCGGCTGCACGCTCTTGGTGATGATCGCCTGCCCGGCCGGGCCGCAGATGCCGCCGATCGAAGCCCCCGCGATTACCGCGTAGATCATCCAGCCCTGCGGCACCAGCGCGTACGCGGCGTAGGCCGCCACGCCGATGACTAAACCCCAGATTAGCGAATTGCGTTCACCGATGGCAGGGATCAGCTTTCGAGCCAGACCGCCCTGCACCACCGCCGCCCCGATTCCGACGCACATGAGCGAGATACCGACCTGCTTGGGGGTCCAGTCAAACTTGTTGCTGGTGAAGTACACCCACGTCGCGTGCAGGCTGAACATCGCGAGGTTCACCATGAACAGCGACGCCGCCATGCGGGCCACCAGCGGGTACCTGGCCAGGATTCCCATGGTCGCAAATGGGTTCATGCCCGACTGCGCGATCGACGCGTGCTTGCGGCGTTCATGCGACAGCGACTCAGGCAGCACGAAGTAGCCGTAGAGCCAATTGATCATCGTCAACGCGCCCGCGGCGTAGAACGGATAGCGGATGTCGTATTCGCCCAGAATGCCACCCATGAGTGGGCCGATCACAAACCCCAGCCCGAACGCCGCACCCAGTATTCCGTAGCCGATGTGCCGCTTCTCCGGGGGCGTGACGTCCGCGATATACGCGTTGCAGACGGTGATCGACGCTCCGCTGATGCCGTTGATCGCGCGGGTGATGAACAAGAACAAGAGACTCGGCGCCAAAGCCCCGGCGAAGTAGTCGAGCCCCGAGCCAAAGAGCGCGACCAATAGCACGGGCCTTCGCCCGAAGCGATCTGAAAGCGCGCCCAGGATCGGCGCGAAAAAGAACTGCATCAGCGAGTAGGTCGCGACGAGGAAGCCGTACACCCACGCTGCGTTCTGCTCGTTGCCGCCGCCGAGCGACTGGACGAGCTTCGGGGCTACTGGGATGAGCAGCCCGAACCCGAGCACGTCGAGCAGCAGGGTGAAGAAGATGAAGCCAAGGGCCGGGCGGTGTCGCACGAAGCGTTTCCAGAGCCGCGAGCTTCTGCCCGCGCGGCGTGCGAGCGAGACGCACAAGAGACGGGCGCATCCCGGCGAACTGCGTGCGACCGTCGCACCGCCCACCGGCCGAACGAAAGCGCAGCATAGTGGGCACGAGACTGCGTTGGCCATCTTTCACAAAACTTCATTGGCCGAGCCCCCAATCCGGTGGCATGATTGAGCGAGCGCGGCCCGCGGGCGGCGCGATCGCCTGCGTTCCCCGGCGAGACCGGAGTGTGACGCATGTGGATTGCTCGGATTTCTGTGGCAGCATCGTTTGGGGCGCTCGCCGCGACTTCGGTCGCTGGGCTGATTTACAACGAACTCGGCGACTCCGATCTCTCGAACCTTGCTTCGAGCCCGACCGTGCTCGCGGTCGACTTTGGCTCCAATTTCCTGTCTGCCTCCGCGTCGTCGCAAGACCGCGACTATTTCAGCCTCCGGCTCCCACCCGGCTCGATTCTCGCCGCGATCATGCTGCGACGGAGCGACGGCGTCGAAGCGACATTCCTCGGCATGCAACAGGGCCAAGTCTTCTCCGAGCCGCCCCACGCCGCCGACCTTGCGCGCACACTTGGCTACGCCGAGTTCTTCGCGAGCGACGTCAGTACCGACCTCCTCACCAAACTCGCTGCCGCTCCCGATGCCATCGGGTTCAGCCGTCCTCTCGTCGGCGCGGATTTCACCTTCTGGGTCGAACAAAAGAACACCAGCCCAGCGACGTACGACCTCGAGTTCGTCATCGTGAGTATCCCGTCGCCCGGCGCGTGGGTCCTGACCGCTGCCGGTCTTGGCGTCGGTCTCTGGTCCGGACGTCGGAACCGCTCGACCTAAACCACGCGATCGTCCGGCATCGAGCCCGGCATCTTCGCCAGTATTTCCTTGCGGGCTCCGACTCCTCCGGTTAGGCTGCGTCGTCGTCGCCGTTTCCCCATCGGAGCCGCCCCATGCTTCGCCGTCCGTTCGTCGCCACCGTGTCTTTCGCCGCGATTCTCGGGTCACTCGCGTGGGTGACGGCCGGGCCGATCAATCCGCCCCCGGGTGCCGTTTCGTCAACCGGCAAGACCAACCAACAGATCTTCGACGCTGTCCAGGGTGTCGGCTCCGCAGCGTCCGGTGCCGGTCGTATTGCCGCCCTCGCCGGACGAGACGAGGGCGCGGGCGAGATCGAGTTCGAGGCAGCCGCCGGCGTGCCAGCGCACACCACCACGATCGTCGGTTTGACCGTGGATGCCATTGTCCCGCTCTCGGGCGGGCTGCCCGCTGGAAGGTCGCAAGTGCGAGAGTTCACTGTCGTGCGCGACGTTGGCAAGCAGGCCTACGCCCCGCTCAGGTCCGTTCTCAGCAACGTGGTCTTCCCGGAAGTCACTGTGCGGCTCGCCAATTCCGAGGGGCCGATTACCTACACGTTGAAGAACGCACGCATCGTCGCAGTAACGATGCGACTCCAGCAGCGGACCGATGGCACCTTCTCGCAGCTTGAGTCCATGGTCCTCGCTCCGGAAAGCCTCGAACTCAAGACCAATGCCGGGACTGTCAGTTTCGTGCTCGTGTCGCCTTCCTAAGCCATCGATCTGCGTGAGCCAGCAACCGCGGGCACGATCGCGACGTTCGCATTTTGTCCGGCGTAGAATCGCCACTCGTTCCCCTGATCGGGGCGCGAGCGCTCTGATCGACCGGACCCACCGTTGACAATGCGGCGTCATGGTCGCGCGACGGCCGATGGATCGGCCCCGTGCGTCGTCCGACCGATCGAGCGAGCCCCCGGAGCGGTCTCTCAGCAATGTTCGCCACCTTCGCCAACGTCTTCTCGATCCGCGAACTGCGGAACAAGATCTTTTTCACCTTCGCGATGCTCCTGGTCTTCCGCATCGGGCACTGGATTCCGCTGCCCGGCGTCAACCAGGAAGAGATGCGTCGCCAGTTCGAGCTGGTGACTCAGGGCAGCTCCGCCTTTGGAAAGGTCGCCCAGTTCGTCTCGATGTTCTCGGGTGGATCGCTCTCCCACTCAACGATCTTCGGTCTGGGTGTCATGCCTTACATCACGGCAGGCATCATTTTCCAGCTCGCCGCCACCGTTTCGCCGCGGCTGAAGAAGCTGCAGGAAGAAGGCCCAACCGGGCGCCAAAAGGTGATGGAATGGACGCGCTACGCGACGGTCGCGCTCTGCATCGTCCAGGGATTCGGCTGGATCAGCTATATCCGCGGCCAGAATCTCATCCAGCCGCAGTACCTCAGCAGCGGTCTTTGGTGGGTCATGGCGATCGCCGTGCTGACCGCCGGCACCATGTTCCTCATGTGGATCGGTGAACAGATCGATCGTTTCGGCATCGGCAACGGCGTCTCGATGATCATCATGGCAGGCATTCTCGCCGCGATGCCGACGGCGATTCAAGACGCCTACGGACGCTTCGATCCCCAGGGCGGTGCCGACAAGATGGGCTACATGGGCCTCATCATGCTCATCGGCGGCTTTGTCATGGTTGTGGCCGGTTCCGTGTTGATGACCGTCGCGCAAAGACGCATCCCCGTGCAGCAGGCCAAGCACACCCGCGGCCGTCGTGTCTTCGGCGGGCAGAAGTCGTACCTTCCGCTCCGCATCAACCACGGCGGCGTCATGCCCATCATCTTCGCCAGCTCGTTGATGATGTTCCCGTCGGTCATTTTCCAGTCACTGCACGACCAGGTTCGCAACTACCTGAGCGTCCACAACAGCGACCCCGGATTCTTCTACTACCTCACGCAATTCCTCGCCATCAACTTCTCGATGGGCGAGTATCTCTACGTGCTCGCGTACATCGCGATGGTCTATTTCTTCAGCTACTTCTGGATCTCCGTCCAGTTCAACCCGCAGGAGATGAGCAAGCAGCTCAAGGAGCACGGCTCGTTCATCCCCGGCCTGCGGCCCGGCCCTCGCACTGCGGAGTATCTTGAAACCGTCATCTACCGCGTGACATTCGTCGGCGCGGCCTTCCTCTCGGTCATCGCCATCCTTCCCGTCGTCGTCAGCAGCGCCTTCGGCGTGCCGCCCAGCATCTCGAACTTCCTCGGCGGTACCGGTCTTCTGATCGTCGTGTCGGTGGTGATGGACTTCCTCCAGAAGGTCGAAGCCCAGCTCCTCATGCGAAACTACGCCGGCTTCCTGTCCGAGGGCGAAGAGGGTGGTCCGCGCATGCAGCCAAGTCGCGGCTGACCCCTCCAGTACGCTACTCCATTTAAACAACACACCGCATAGTTCCGTCAGTTGATCGCAGAACGAGCCACCATGAGCAAACAGGACGACAAGTTCACCTTCGAGGCCGAGGTCACCGAAGCCCTTCCCAACGCGATGTTCAAGGTCCGCCTGCCCAACGAGCAGAAGACCGAAGTTCTCGCGTATGTCTCCGGCAAAATGCGAATGAACTACATCCGCATCCTTCCCGGCGACCGCGTTACGGTCGAGATGAGCCCGTACGACCTCTCGAAGGCACGCATTACGTTCCGCCACTGATTCACACGTCGGCGGATCGCCGTCGAAGATCTCGCTGTCAGCGCTCGGTGCTTCAAGATGACGCAGGTCGTTGCCAACTCGGCGGTCTCCTCAGTCGTACAGGTCGCGGGCCCCGCACTGTCGCCTCTGGTTTCGGTCGTGGTGCCGACGTTTCGCGAGGCCGCCAACATCCCCGAGCTCGTCGAGCGCATCGAAAAGTGCATCGACCGCCCAGAACTGGTGATCGTGGACGACAACAGCAACGACGGCACCGAGCAGGTGGTCGCGGCGCTCGGCCGCGAATGGGTGCGGCTCCTGGTTCGCCGAGACGAACGTGGGCTGTCTTCGGCGGTCATTGCCGGGTGCAAGCTGGCGAACGGGCCGACGATCGTGGTGATGGACGCTGATCTCAGCCATCCGCCGGAGGCGATTCCAGCGATGCTCGGCGCGATGAAGAG
>JBILLU010000246.1:0-4689 GCA_044375915.1 Phycisphaerales bacterium | reverse complement strand
ATCACACAGCAGGCGACGGATCACACGATCTTCACCGAGCGGGGCACGCTCTTGGGCACGCCGGAGTACATGAGCCCGGAGCAGGCGAGCCTGGACGCTCGCGATCTCGACACGCGGACCGACGTGTACTCGTTGGGCGTGGTGTTGTATGAACTGTTGAGCGGCAAGCTGCCGTTCGAGTCGGCGACGCTGCGGAGCGCGGGGTACGCGGAGGTGCAGCGGATCATCCGCGAGGTCGACCCGCCGCGGCCGAGTGAGAGGGCAGGGCGAGTCGGTGAAGCAGAAGCGAGCCATCGCGGAACGCGAGCCGCGGATCTTGCGGGCACGCTCCGCGGCGAGCTGGACTGGATCGTGATGAAGGCGCTCGAGAAGGAGCGCGATCGTCGGTACGACTCGCCGGCGCTTCTGGCCGAGGACGTGAAGCGGCATCTGCGGGGCGAAGCGGTGCTCGCGGCCCCGCCGAGCCGCGCGTACCGGATGCGCAAGACGCTGCGCCGGCACCGCGTGGCCGTGATCGCGGGCGGCGCGGTGGCGACGGCGCTGGTCGCGGGCGTGTTGGGCACGACTCTGGCGTTGTTCGAGGCGCGCCGGGAGCGGACGTCGGCGGAGCGCAGCGCGGCGGAGGCCCTGGAATCGGCACGCCGCGCCGGCATCGCCGAACGGGCCGCAAGCACGCGCCTGGCCGAATCTGAAGCGACGGTGGACTTCCTGAACGAGATGCTTGCCGCGGCGGATCCCTTGTCCAAGGGCAAAGACGTCACGGTGCGGGCACTCCTCGATGAGTCATCGGGCAACATCGACGCGCGCTTTGCGAATCGGCCACTGGTGGCGGCGCGGCTGCACGAGACGCTGGGTAGGACCTATTCGGGGCTGGGAGTGTTCGACGCGGCGGAGCCGCACGCGCGACGAACGTACGAGATCCGACTGAAGGAACTCGGGCCCGACCACCGCGACACGGCGCAGGCCCGCAACGCGCTGTGCCTGTGGATGGTGACATCCGGCTCGAGCGAGGCCGAGGCGCGGACACGGGAGGCGCTGTCGCAGCACGAGAAGCTGTTCGGCCGCACCGATCCGGTGACCCTCGCGTCGCTCGACGTGCTCGGCCAGTTCTGCCTGCTGCAGAACCGCGCGAAGGAGCAGGCGGAGATCGCCCGTGAACTGCTCGACGCCCGCATGAAGTCGCCGGGGCCGCTGCACCCGCTGACCATCGGCGCCATGAACATGCTGGCGATCGCCAACGCCGACCTAGGCAACGTGGAGGAATCCGAGGGGCTGTACGAGCAAGCGTTCACGGCACAGTCGAAGCTGACGGGGCCGGAACACCCTCTCTCGATCGCGCTGCAGAGCGACATGGGGTGGATGCTGTACTGGACGTCGATGAACGGCGACGGCGGCGCGTCGGAGCGCAGCAAAGCCCGCATCGCCCGTGCCGCGGAACTGACCAAGAACGCGCTCGACACGCGACTGCGAATCCTGGGCGAGGAGCACAAGGACACGCTGGCGTCGATGAGCAACCTGTCGACGATGTACAAGCAGCAGGGCCGCCTCGACGAGGCCGAGGCGCTCGCGTTCCGCTCGCTGGAGATCAGCGCCCGGGTGCTGGGCGAAGATCACCCCGACACCATCGTGTCGATCGCCAACTGCGGCAACCTGCTGCGCGGGCGGGGCAAGTTCGAGCAGGCGCTGGTCTTGCTCAAGCGCGCCGTCGATGCCTCGCGGCGCTCGCTCTCGGCCGACAACCCCGGCACGGCGTACGCGCTCGGTTGGTACGGCGCCTGCCTCGCGTCGCTCAACCGCTTCTCGGAAGCCGAGGCCGCGTTGCTCGAGGCCTACGCGACCATCGAACGCATCCAAGGCCCCACGAGCCATGTGGCAACCCAGATGAGAATTCAGATCGAGTCGTTCTATCTTGACCGCGAGAAAGCCGAGCCGGGGAAGGGGTTCGGCGCGAAGGCGGCGGAGTGGAAGGCCAAGGGCGACGGCAAGTAACGCCGCCACGATGCCAGCCACAGCAGGAACCGCCGAGGCGCACACTTCGGTAAACTGCCGCGATGGACAGCTCGAACACCTCCGGCCCCACCGCCGACGGCTCCGACCCACAGACCCGCGGCATCTCCGGCGAGATGCCGACGCAGAACCATTCCGGGCACTTCAACCGCGACGCGAACCGCTCCAAGCCCGGCGACCGCGTCGGCCCCTACACGCTGCTGGAACTCATCGGCGAGGGCGGCTTCGGCACCGTTTGGCTCGCCGAACGCCGCGAGCCGATGGTCCAACGGGTCGCCATCAAGATCATCAAGCCGGGAATGGATTCGAAGGCGGTTGTGGCCCGCTTCGATCAGGAACGGCAGGCGCTGGCGGTGATGGATCACCCGAACGTCGCCAAGGTCTTCGACGGCGGAGTGACGGACAGGGGGTTGCCGTACTTCGTGATGGAGTATGTGAAGGGCGAGCCGATCACGAACTTCTGCGATCGACACCGCTACACAATCAGACAGCGATTGGAGCTGTTCGTGTCGGTGTGCGACGCCGTCCAACATGCGCACATGAAGGGAATCATCCACCGCGATCTCAAGCCAAGCAACGTCTTGGCCGAGATGGTGGACGGCAAGCCGCTGGTGAAGGTGATCGACTTCGGCATCGCGAAGGCTCTCGTGCGTGATGAAGAGGTCACCCAGTTCACCTCCGACGGCATGGTGATCGGCACGCCGGAGTACATGAGCCCGGAGCAAGCCGGCGGACAACTGGATGTCGATACCCGCACCGACGTCTACGCCCTCGGCATCGTTCTCTACGAACTGCTCGTCGGACGTCTGCCCTTCGATCCGACGGAACTGCGCCGTCGCGGCTTCGATGAGATCCGACGCATTATCCGCGAAGAGGACCCACCTAAGCCCAGCACACGGCTGAGCACGATCGGTGCCGAGGGAAGCTCGATCGCGCTGTCGCGGCGCCACCATTCTCCCTCCACGCTCATCCGCGAGTTGCGACGCGAACTGGAGTGGATTCCGCTCAAGGCGATGCGAAAGGATCGCGATCGGCGCTACGAAAGCGCGGCGGCGTTCGGCGAAGACGTCCGCCGCTACCTCGACGGCCGGGCGCTGCGGGCGGCCCCGGAGTCGAGGGTCTATCTGGCGAAGAAGTTCGTCGCCCGCAACAAGCCGCAGATGCTTGCCGCGGCCGCGGTCTTCGTCGCGCTCGTGGCGGGGCTCGCGGTCTCGCTCTGGCAGCGGAGCGAGGCCATCGCCGCCCGGGATGCGGAAGCGAAGCAGCGAGCCGAGGCCGATCAGCAGCGTGCTCGGGCCGACGAGCGCGCCGATGCGGCGGTGAAGGCCGAGAAGGCTGAGAAGCAGCGCGCGGATCAGCTGAAGAAGGTGTCGGACTTCCAGTCGCAGATGCTGGCCCAGATCGACACGACCAAGGCGGGCATCGACCTGATGGCCGACGTACGCGAGCGATTCGGCGCGACGATCGAGAAGGCCGGTGTGCCGGAGGCCGAGCGTACAGCGCAGTCCAAGACGCTTGGCGACCTACTCGTCCGTGTCAACGCCACCGACGCGGCCGCGGCCATGATCGACCGCACGATCCTGAGGCCCGCGATCAAGACCATTGATGAACAGTTCAAGGACGACCCCGCGACCGACGCGAGCCTGCGACAGGCGCTGGCCGATCTGTACCGCACGATCGGCCTCTACGACGCGGCAATGCCGCTGCAGGCGTCGGCCCTGGCCACCCGCCGCCGCGTGCTGGGTGAGGAGCACCCGGACACGCTCACCGCCATGAACAACATGGGGTTCCTGCTTCAGGGTCAGGGCAAGCTCGATCAGGCCGAGCCGTACTACCGCGAGGCCCTGGAGAAGCGCCGCCGCGTGCTGGGGGAGGAGCACCCGGACACGCTCACCTCCATCAACAACATGGGCACCCTGCTGCAGGCCCAGGGCACGCTCGATCAGGCCGAGCCGTACTTCCGCGAGGCCCTGGAGAAGAGTCGCCGCGCGCTGGGGGAAGAGCACCCGGATACGCTGATTTCCATCAGCAACCTGGGCTTCCTTCTGCTGGTCGATGGCAGGCACCAGCAAGCCATTGACCTCCTCGCCCCTGCCGAATTCGCGACACGCAAGGCCTTCACCGGCAGCAACGCGCGACGACTCGCGGGCTTCCTCAGCTCGCTCGCCCGCGCCCGGGTGGGCCTCGGCTTCGACGCCGAGCGCTTCACGCTCGCAGAGGCCAACCTCCTCGAGGCGCACGCGATCTACCTCGACGCGAAGGACCGCGGCCCGACGCACAAGGACACGCTCGAGTGCGTGCAGGCCCTCATCGACCTCTACACCGCGTGGCACGCCGCTGAGCCGGGCAAGGGATACGACGCGAAGGCGGCGGAGTGGCGTTCGAAGCTCGAAACCGGCGTCGGGGCACCGGGCTCGTAAGTTCGGTGCCTCCCGGTCGGCACGATCAGGCGCCCCGATGGGCGTTCGCGATCAAGGCGACTTGGTCCGCTGCGACGCCCGCCTCGGCCGCGCAATCGGGCCACTGTTCCACGGCGTTGACGACCTCGGCAATGATCCTGAGGGCCCGGCCGCGCTGCATCGATGCCGTCGCCGCGACCGATTTGAGGTCGTCGAGGGTGAAGTCATCGCGCTTGCCGGCGAGACTCATCTGGTGGTGTGCGGTCCACGCGCCGCTTGGGTT